>JBBQVR010000006.1:0-56446 GCA_038211355.1 Rhodobacterales bacterium
GCGACACCCTGCTAGAGCGTATCCGCTGGTGGGAAGACTACACCGCAAGGAACGAGGGCGAGATGGACAACAACCCCTCACCCGGCAACAAGCGGGGCGGGCTGACAACGATCCTTGAAAAGTCGCTGGGCGCGGTGGCCAAGGGCGGCACCGCCCCCCTGTCCGGCGTCTACAAGTTCGCCGAACCCATCACCACGCCCGGCTTTGTCTACATGGACAGCCCCGGCTATGACCCTTGCAGCGTGACCGGCCAGATCGCCAGCGGGGCGACCCTGATCGTCTTTACCACCGGGCGGGGGTCGGTGTCGGGCTACAAGCCCTCACCCTGTATCAAGCTGGCGACGAACAGTGAGATGTATGCACGGATGAAGGAAGACATGGACATCAACTGCGGCGACATCCTCGATGGGGTCAGCATCGAGACGAAGGGCGAAGAGATCCTGGAAAAGATCATCGCCACCGCCTCTGGCCAGCAGACCCTGTCCGAAGAGCTGGGCTTTGGCGGCGCGGAATTCGTGCCATGGCAGATCGGGGCGGTGATGTGAGACGCCGCCTTATGCGTCCCAATGGCAGGCGGCCATGACCCCGCCCCCCTACCGCTGGCCCGACCCCGACCGCGACTACATGAACGGGGCGTTCATTCCGGGTGCTGCGGACTATCCGGCGCGCTGGCAGGCAAAGGCCGCCGCGTTCCGCTCCGAGCTTGGCGCCCGCGCCCGACTTGACCTGCCCTATGGCCCTGCCCCCCGCCAGACGTTTGACCTTTTCCTTCCCGATGGCCCAGCGCGTGGCGCGGTGGTCTTCGTGCACGGCGGCTACTGGCACCTGTTTGACAAATCCCTTTGGTCGCATCTTGCCGCAGGGGCACTGGCCCGCGGCTTTGCCGTGGCACTGCCGGGCTACACCTTGGCGCCTGAGGCGCGGCTTGCCCAGATGACGGCCGAAATCATGCGTGCCTGCCAGCAGATCACCGCAGAGGTGCCGGGGCCACTGGTCGTCACCGGCCATTCCGCCGGCGGGCATCTGGCCGCGCGGATGGGCTGCGCAGACCTGGCGCTGGCAGTGGCGCGTGTTGTCCCGATCTCACCGCTCACGGAACTTGGGCCCCTGATCGCGACGGCCATGAACACCACCCTTGGCATCGAAGCCGAGGAAGCCGCCAGCGAAAGCCCCGCCCGCCACGCCTTGCGACCCGGCACCACGGCGCATGTCTGGGTGGGTGCCGCCGAACGCCCCGCCTTCCTGTGGCACGCCCGCACCCTGGCCGAGGCATGGGCCTGCCCCTGGACCGCTGACCCGGATCGCCACCACTTTGACGTGATCGGCGGGCTGGAAGATCCTGCCTCGCCCCTGTGCGAGGTTCTGTTGGCAGGTCTCTGACCAATCACCCGACGGCGGGCTTCACGGCCCCCCGGCGCGCGATCGTTCGCAGGAAAATCAGGCCCGCAACCGGCGCTACAGCAACATCGCCTCTTCCGCCCGACGGGCTTCAGCCTCCCGTCCAGCCTCAATCTTCGCACGGCGGCGGCGGTTGATCTCGTAGATGATGGCCAGGATCAGCGTCACCACGATCAACAGAAAGGCCAGTGCGTTGATCGTGGGCGTGATCCCCGACCGGACCTTGGAGAAGACATAGACCGTCAGCGTATCGGCCCCGCCCCGGGTAAATTGCGTGACGTTGAAGTTCTCGATCGACTGGAAGAACGCCACCGCCGCCCCTGCCCCGATCGCCGGGTAAAGATGTGGCAGAAGGATGCGCCGCATCACCTGCGCATGGCTGGCGCCAAGGTCAAGCGCCGCCTCTTCCAGCCCCGCGTCAAACGACTGCAGCCGCGCCAGCACCAGCAGCATCACTATCGCGGCGATGTAGCTGACCTGACCCAGCACGCTCAGATGCAGACCGGGGTTGAACAGGAAGAACTCGGTCCCCATCGCGTTGCCCATCTTGGTCCAGAGGATCATCGTGGAAATCCCGATGACCACGCCGGGGATCAGGATGGTCGAGATCATCAGCCCGTAAAGCGCCGTCCGCACCTTGCCGGAAACCGAGTTGATCAGGATCGCACTCGCCGTGCCGATGATCACCGAAATCAGCGCCACCGCGACCGCGACCCACAGCGTGTTGACAAAGGCCCACATCATTCGCTCATCGGCGATCATCTCGGTGAACCAACGGGTGGTCCAGGCCTTCCACGGCACGATTGACGGCAGTTTGCTGTCGTTGAACGCGGCCCCTGACATCACCAACAGGGGAGCCAGCATGAAGATCAGGAACAGCACCATGTAGAGATGCGCAAGGTTCTGGCGGAATTTATGCATCGGTCCGCCCCCCTATTTCGCGATATCGGACAGCTTTACCCTGAACAGCCACATCGCCAAGGTGACGAACAGGGTGCACATGAAAAGCAGGATGAACGCATAGGCGCTGGCGGTGTTCCAATCCAGCGCGTCGTTGAAGGTCTCGTTGATGGTCTGGGTAAACCATTGTGACGTGGTGGACCCCAGGATCGACGGCACCAGCAAGGACCCCGCCGACAGCATGAATACCATGACCGAACCACTGGCGATGCCGGGCTTGGCATGCGGGATCACGATCCGCCAATGGATCTTCCACCAGGGCGCGCCAAGGTCTTCGGCGGCCTCGATCTGGTTGGTGTCCAGCGACTGGATCGCGTTGTAGATCGGGAACAGCATGAACAGGACGTAAGTATAGATCAGCCCGATCACCACGCCGGTAAAGCCCATGTTGGTCCAGCGGATCGGGTCGTCAATCAGCCCCACCGTCAGCAAAAGTGCGTTGAGCGGGCCCTTGAAGGCCAGAATGATCCACCAGGCAAAGGCGCGCAGCACCTCGGACACCCACAGGGGGATGAACAATAGCAGGATCAGGGTCGGCAGGGACCGGGGGTTGACGATCTTGGCCATGTAGTAGGCCAGGGGATAGGCCAGCATCAGGCAAAGGACCGCAACGACAATCGAATACCAGACGGTCAGCAGAAAGGTGCGCACCCGCACCGGAATTTCAAACTCGATCCAAAGGATGCTGGAGGTGACGTTGCCGTCGAACACCTTCATGTAGTTGCCGATGCCGTAAGTGTCCTTTGGCCCGCCCACTTCGGTCACCGGCAGGTAGGGGCGGAAGCTTTGTTCAAAAAGTGTGATGTTGGGCACGATGACCAGCATCACCAGCCAGAACACAACCAGCAGGCACATGATGATTGTCAGGCCGGGGCCGTAGCGGCGCAGAAGGTCCTGCATGGGTCAGGCCCTCACATTCGCGTCGGGCAGGATCGCGGCCCGTGCGGCGTCAAAGGACATGAACATCCGGGCGCCCCGTTCCGGCACGGTCGCCGACCCGTCGTTGCGCAGTTCCGAAGTCAGCGCAGCCCCGCTGTCGCTGGTGGCGTGGGCGGTGATGAAATTGCCCTCAAACGACACATCGCCGACCGTGACCGGAATGGCATTTTCAACCCCGGCAGTGGCGGTCAGCAAGGTGTGTTCGGGCCGGACGTACAGCTTGCCCGCGCGGCCCGCCAGATCACCCAGCCGCGCGCGGAAGGTGCCGTGGGGCGTGGCAAAGCTGGCCATGCCACCCGTCGCCTGCTGCACATCGCCAGTGAAGATGTTGTTTTCGCCCACGAAACTTGCGACAAACCCGTTGACGGGGTTATTGTAAATCTCACGCGGATCGGCGATCTGCTGGATGCGGCCCTGGGACATGACGCCCACACGGTCCGACATGGCCAAAGCCTCACCCTGGTCGTGGGTGATGTAGATGAAGGTCACGCCGGTGCGTTTCTGAATGGCGCGCAGCTCGGCCCGCATGTGCTGACGCAGTTTCAGGTCAAGGGCGGACAGGGGTTCATCCAGCAGCATGACCGAGGGTTCGACAGCCAAGGCGCGGGCGATTGCGACACGCTGCTTTTGCCCGCCCGACAACTGACTGACCATCTTGTCGGCGGCACCCGGCAGATCAACCAGCGCCAGCAATTCCTCGGCCTTCTTGCGGCGGGTGGCCTTGTCGACGCCGCGCACCTCAAGCCCGAAGGCGATGTTCTCCCAGATCGGCATCAGGGGGAAGAGGGCCAGGTTCTGAAAGATCAGCGCCGTGGGCCGCTGGTTCGGGCGCTGGCCCTTCATGTCCTTGGCCCCGATGCGGATCATGCCTTGCGTGGGTTCAATGAACCCCGAGACCATGCGCAGGATCGTGGTCTTGCCGCAGCCCGACGGCCCGAGGAACGAAAAGAACTCACCCGGTTTGATAGACACATTGGCGTTGTCGACGGCCCGGAAGGTGCCGAAGTCGCAACAGACGTTTTCCAGATCAATTCCCGCGCTCATGTCCCGTGATGTCCAATTGAAGTTTCTTGTTGTGCGCAGTCTGGCAGGCGGTTTTGCCCGTTCAACCGGTATCGCCAAATCGCAGCCGCTTTGCGGTCCGAAGCGACACCCCAGCGCAGAAAAAAGGCACGCCGGGCCCTTTCGGACCCGGCGTGATTTTCAAAGCGCGGCCCCTTAGGAGGCCTTGTACTTGTCGGCGTATTCGGCGCGCTTGGCGAGGAATTCGGCCGACTGGTCGGGCCACCACCACAGTTTCGACAGCGCGTCGTCGTTGAAGGTGCCGTTGTAATAGGTCGCGACATCGGGATTCAGCAGATCGGACGCGCCCTTGCCCACCGGGTTGGACGAGAAGGCCGAAGCCCAGCCCGCAGCACCTTCCGGTGTGGAGACGTATTTGACGAACTCATGCGCCTGCTCGACGTTCGCGGCGTTCTTCATCAGCACGAAGCCTTGGTGCCAGGCAAAGGCGCCTTCGACCGGGGCAAGGTAAGCGTAGCCATCATTGCGCAGGTTGTAGCCGGTCGAATCCCAGCACAGGCCGACGGTCGCACCGTTGGCGGTGAAGCCGGCGTTCGCTTCGTTCTCGCCCGACCACCACTGCACGACGTTGCCCTTGACCTTGACGGCCTCGGCCAGCGCGATGTCCCAAAGCTCGACCATGGCGCCCATGTCGCTGTAGCCGTCCATCCACGGACGTGGCAGCTTGCCGGTCGCGTCAAGCCAGCGGCCCATCGCGGCAAGGGCCGAGTGCGGACGCATGACGGCCGAGTTTTCGGCATTGAAGAGGTCACCCAAGCTGGCAGGCGACGATACCTTGGCTTCGGCGCTGTTCACGACCAGCGATTCCGTTCCCCAGTTCGACGGCACATATTTCAGCATGCCACCGGGACGCGAACGCTCACCCGCTGCGCCATCGGCGAGGCCGGGCAGGTAGTTGTCCATCGCAAGTTTGGATTCGTCGAAGGCGCCCAGAAGGCCGTTGGAATCCCAGGCACCGACACGGTCGATCGTCGGCTCGATAAGGTCGATGCCACCGGCTTCGAGTGCGACCTTGGCGTCAGCGAACATCGTGTCCTGGTCGGGCAGTTCCTTGAAGTTCACGACGATGCCGGTCGCGGCGGTGAAGGCCGGGAACACCTTTTCGGCCAGCGCAGGATAGCCCGCCCAGCCGGTAAAGTTGACTTCGCCCGACGAGGCCAGAGCCTTGGACGAGATCAGCGCCGGGGCAGCAAGAATGCCTGCACCGGCGGCAGAGCCTTGCAGGAACCGGCGACGGTTGAAGGCAGAGGTTGATTTTTTCACAAGTGGTCTCCCTGGTTGGATAAGATCAGAGGCGCGGGCTGTCCCCGGTTTTTCTGGTTATGGTTTCACGCGTTTGGCACGCTTCCGTTCGGCTAAAACTGCCCGGTAACAGGCAGATGTCAACCGGCGGAAACGGCACCCCGAGCAACAGTTTACTCTGGTTCCCCATCCTCGTGTCAATCTGCCTGCGACGGTTTACCGCAAAAGACCGGATGCGCAGGGTTTTTGCCTGTTTTACAGTCACTTGCCACGCAACATCGGGCCCCCAACCCTGCGCCACCGCCTGCGCGATTCGCGCCTGCCGAGCCTACGCTCAACCTATGGCTGATCCTTCTGCCGCGCCCACATCCCCCTGCGCCACGGCGACCGTCTTGACCACGGCAAAGACAGCGATCCCCGGCGCGATGCCCAGCGCCTGCGCCGACCGCCGGGTGACGCGCGCCAAAAGCGCCTCGCCCCCTAGATCCAGCTGCACCAGCACCCCCGGCCCACGCCCGTCCTGCACCGCAGTCACCTGGCATGGCAGGATGTTCAGCGCCGACAGTCCCGTTGGCCGGGTGCGCGACAGGATCACGTCCTGTGCCGCAATCCTGATGCGCACCCGCGCCCCCGGCACCCCTGCCAGACGCGGCAGCCACAGCGGCCCCGCGCCGGTGTCCAGCCGGGTCAGACCGTCCGCCTCATGTGCGGCAATGCGCGCGGTCAGGATCGCGCCAGCCTCGGCCAGCCCCATCAGCGGCGCGGTTGCGGGATCGGACAGCACGCTGGCCGCCGGACCAAAGGCCACCAGCCGGCCTGCATCAATCACCGCGATGGTGGTGGCCAGACGCGCCACCTCGGGCAGGGAGTGGCTGACATACAGGATCGGCAGGCCCATCTGGTCGCGCAGCGCCTCGACGTAGGGCAGGATCTCGGCCTTGCGCGCCTCATCCAGGGCGGCAAAGGGTTCGTCCATCAGCAAGATGCGTGGGCCCGACAACAGCGCCCGGCCAATCGCCACCCGGCTTTTTTCACCCCCCGAGAGGCTGGCAGGGCGTCGGTCCAGAAGTGCGCCGATGCCCAGAAGGCTGACGATCCGGTCAAACCCGGTCAGGGGCAGCCGCCGCACCCGTGCACCATAGGTCAGATTCTGCGCTACCGTCATGTGCGGGAACAGCCGCGCGTCCTGAAATACATACCCCACACGGCGCTGATGCGGGGGCAGGTCGTGCAGCGCCACCCCGTCCAGCGTGATCTGGGCCCGGTCAGGGCGGATCAACCCGGCCACGGCGTTGATCACCGTGGTCTTGCCCGACCCTGACCGCCCGAAAAGGCAGGTCAGCCCGGGCGGCGCGGTAAAGTCCACCTCAAGCTGGAACCCGGCAAAGCGGTGCGACAGGCTGACTGAAAGGCTCATCGCACCACCACCCGCCGCGCAAGCCATTCCGACAGCACCAGCGCCCCCATCGCCAGCACGATGGAAATCACCACCAACCGGAACGCCGAGGCATCGCCCCCCGGCACCTGCAGGAACGCATAGATGGCCGAGGGGAGGGTCTGCGTCTGGCCGGGGATGTTCGACACGAAGGTGATCGTCGCCCCAAACTCACCCATCGCCTTGGCGAAGGCCAGGACCGCACCCGCAATCACCCCCGGCAGGATCAGGGGCAGCGTCACCGTGAGGAACACCACCGGGCGTGAGGCACCAAGGGTTGACGCCGCCTCTTCCAGCTTGGGGTCAACCGCCTCGACCGCAAGCCGGATGGCGCGAACCATCAGGGGGAAGGCCATCACCGCCGCCGCCAGCGCTGCCCCCGTCCAGCGAAAGGCAAGGGTAATGCCGAACCAGTCGTAAAGCAGGCCCCCCACCGGCCCCATCCGCCCGAAGGTCAGAAGGAGGAGATAACCCGTCACCACCGGCGGCAGGATCAGCGGCAGATGCACAAGGCCGTTCAACAAGGCCTTGCCCGGAAACGACCACCGCGCCAGTGCCACGGCCACCAGCACACCTAACGGCAGGCTAAGCAGTGTCGCCCAGAACGACACCCGCAACGACAGCGCCACCGCCTGCCATCCGTCCGGGGACAGCCAGTCCGTCATGGCCCGCCCAGCGGCAAAAAGCCCTGCGCGGTGAACACGGCCTGCGCGGCGGGCTGGGACAGAAGGTCCAGAAACGCCTCAGCCTCGGGCACCGGGCTGCTGGCGATCACCGCCGCGGGATAGATGATCGGGCTGTGGCTGATTTCCGGGAACGTGGCCACCACCGTCACCCCAGGCTCTGCCACTGCGTCCGAGGCGTAGACGATTCCGAACGGCGCCTCGCCCAAGGCGACCAGCTGCAAGGCCACCCGCACGTTTTCCGCCTGCGCCACGCTGCCCGCCACGCTGTCCCAAAGGCCCAGCGTGGTCAGCGCCTCACGCCCGTATTGCCCGGCGGGAACGCTGTCCACCATCGCCATCGACAGCTTGCCACCGGCCATAAGCCCCACAAGATCGGTCGTCGCGTCCAGCGTCACCGGCGGCACATCCACTCCATGCGCCACCAGCACCAGCCGGTTGCCCAAAAGGTCAACCCGCGTGCCATCGCGCAACATGCCCGCACCGGCCACCGCATCCATCCACTCGATTGAGGCGGACAGGAAGATGTCCGCCGGGGCGGATTGGATGATCTGTTTCGCCAAGGCCGAACTGCCCCCATAAGACAGCGCCACGCTGTGGCCGGTTTCGGCCTGCCATTGGGCCGCGATCTCGTCCAGCGCGGTCTTCAGGCTGGCGGCGGCAAAGACTGTCACCTCGGCTGCCCGCGCCGGGGCGGCGATCAGCAGGGCAAGCAGGATCACGCGCAGCATCGGCATCTCCACAGGTTCGCCCGACCATATCGGCAAAGCGCAAGCGTGGAGGCAAGCGTTATTTCCCGCCGGACATATCCCGCAGCAGCGCCGCAATCCGCGCCATGTCTGGCGCTGCCACCGCCATGCTGGCCGCCAGCATCGACCGGTAGGCCGCCAGAACCTGATGCCCCGCGTCGGTCAGGCTGGCACCACCACCGCCCGCCCCACCCCGGGCGCTGGTGACAAGCGGCACCCGGAAGGCGGCGTTCATCTCTTCCACCAGCGACCAGGCGCGCTTGTAGCTCATCCCCATGGCGCGGCCTGCGGCGGCAATCGACCCCGTCTCACCGATGCCCGCCAGCAACTCGGCCTTGCCCGGCCCCAGAACCAGCCGGTCCCCGAACAACAGGCGCAGTCGGAGTGTGGCATCGGCTGTCATCGCCCAAGGATCACCGCAGCGCCGTCTTGTGGCAAGCCTCTCCTGCGCCTGCCCTTGACCCAAAGCGGTTTGGACCATAGGACTGTCGCCATCCGCCGACCGGCCCCGCGCGCCAGTCCGGCCCTGCAGCAGGGAGATGACAGATGACCATCCGCGTCACCGTCTGGGGCGAAAACGTCCATGAACAGAAGAACAAGGTCGTGGCGCAGGTCTATCCCATGACCATGCACGGCACGATCGCCGAGGCGCTGAACCGGCAAGACGGCATCACCGCCACAACCGTCACCCTGCAAGACCCAGACCATGGCCTGACCGCCGCCAAGCTGGCGGAAACCGATGTGCTTATCTGGTGGGGCCATGCCGCACATGGCGATGTGGCCGATGCGGTTGTCGAGCGGGTCTGCGATGCCGTCTGGGGCGGCATGGGGGTAATTTTTCTGCACTCGGCCCATTTCGCCAAACCCTTCAAGCGCCTGATGGGCGCGCCTTGCAACCTGACTTGGCGTGAGGCCGGGGAACGTGAGCGCCTTTGGGTCACCAGCCGCCAGCACCCTATCGCGCGCGGCTTGCCCGACCATTTCGAGATCGAACAGGAAGAGATGTATGGTGAGCCTTTCGGCGTCCCCGAACCCCTGGAGACCGTGTTCATCAGCTGGTTCGCCGGAGGTGAGGTGTTCCGGTCTGGCCTGACCTACAAGCGCGGGGCGGGCAATATCTTCTATTTCCGCCCGGGGCATGAAACCTACCCCACCTATCACCAGCCGCTGGTGCAGCAGGTGATCGCCAACGCCGTCGCTTGGGCGCACAACCCCGAGGCACGCATCCAGAACCCCAACGACGCGCCGAACACCCCGGTGGCGCAGGCGCTGGAGCCGATCACCGAACGCGGCCCCCGCCTGCACCATGATGGCGAAGAAGGATACCGCTGATGCAAGCCGTACGCCTGCTGATCCTTGGCACCGGGGGCATGGCCAAGAACCATGCCGAACATTTCGCCGCGATCCCCGGCGTCAGCCTTGTTGCGGGCATCGACACCCGCGCCGAAGGACTTGCCGCTTTTCAGGCTGCCCATGGCATCCCGCATGGCTTTGCCTCGGTGCAGGACGCGCTGAACTGGGGGCAGTTTGACGCGGTGACCAATGTCACCCCCGACGCTGCCCACTACGCCACCACCCTGCCCTTCCTTGGCGCGGCCAAGCATGTGCTGTGTGAAAAACCCCTTGCCACCAACGCCGCCGACGCCGAAGCCATGGCCAGCGCCGCCGCCAGTGCTGGCGTCGTGAACATGGTCAACCTCAGCTACCGCAACGTGCCCGCCCTGCAACAGGCCGCCCGGATGGTGCGCGATGGCGCGATTGGAGAGGTCCGGCATTTTGAGGCCTCGTATCTGCAAAGCTGGCTGACCCAGCCCGCCTGGGGGCACTGGGACCGTGAGGCGCAGTGGCTGTGGCGCCTGTCCACCGCGCATGGGTCAAAGGGGGTGCTGGGGGATGTCGGCATCCATATCCTGGACTTTGCGACCTTCATCGCGGGGATGGACGCGACCGCCGTTTCCTGCCTGTTGCAAACCTTTGACAAGGCCCCTGGCGGCCGCATTGGCGACTACACGCTGGACGCCAACGACAGTGCCACGCTGCAGCTTCGCCTTGCGAATGGCGCGCTGGGAACGGTGGCCGCCACCAGGTTTGCCACCGGCCACCTGAACGACCTGCGCTTGCGGCTTTACGGCCAGACCGGCGGGCTTGAGGTCAGTTTTGAGGCGGCCACCAGTCGCCTGCGCGCCTGCCTTGGCGATGGGGTCCAGTCTGGCACCTGGGAGGACATCCCCTGCCCCCCGGTTCCCACGATCTACCAGCGGTTCATCGCCGCGATCCGGGGCGAAGGCCCGGCCGACCCCGACTTTGCCCGCGGTGCCGCCCTCCAGCGCCTGCTTGACCGGGCCGAGGCGTCAGCCGCCGAAGACGGTCGGCTTTTGCCGCTATGATCCCAGGGGGCCTTGCCCCCGAACACTCCCGCAAAGGCAGAGGTTGGCCGCCCAACCGCCTGCGGTCTGGTGAATGCTCTGGCCACCTCATCCCAAGGCACTGCCCCCTTTTCCAGCGCCGCCGACCCGTCTATCCTGACGGCAATGATTGGACCGCGACCCTTGGAAAGAGGCGCACATGCAGACCATGCTTGGCATTATCGGCGGATCGGGGGTCTATCAGATCGACGGGCTGGAAGGGGCCAGCTGGATCAAGACCCGTTCCCCCTGGGGCCGCCCGTCGGATGAGGTGCTGGTTGGCCGGCTGCACGGGTTGCCGGTTGCCTTCCTGCCGCGCCACGGACGCGGGCATGTGCATGACCCGGCCACGGTGCCCTACCGCGCCAACATCGACGCGCTTAAGCGGCTGGGCTGCACCGACATTGTCGCCGTGTCGGCTGTGGGGTCGCTGCGCGAAGACTATGCGCCGGGCGATTTCGTGATCGTCGATCAGTACATCGACCGCAGCCATCACCGCCCGATGTCATTTTTCGGGCCGGGCTGTGTGGCCCATGTCAGCCTTGCCGACCCAACCTGCCCCCGCCTTGGAGCAGCCGCAGCCGAGGCCGCGCGGCGGCAGGGCCTTACCGTCCACCAGGGGGCCACTTACCTGTCGATGGAGGGCCCGCAGTTTTCCACCCGCGCGGAAAGCCGGATGTATCGCAGCTGGGGGGCAGATGTGATCGGGATGACCGGGTTCAGCGAAGCCCGGCTCGCCCGTGAGGCCGAGATCTGCTATGCGTCCGTCGCGATGGTGACGGATTACGACTGCTGGCATGAAGGCCACGGCGCGGTGGACGTGGCGCAGGTGATTGCCGTGGTCCATGCCAATGCTGACGCCGCCCGCGGGCTGGTGGCGGAACTGCCTCACCTCCTTGACGCGGACCGCAGCCCCTGCCCGCACGGCTGTGACCGCGCTTTGGAGCATGCGATCATGACGGCCCCCGACAAGCGCGACCCGGCCCTTCTGGACCGGCTGGATGCCGTGGCGGGGCGGGTCCTGTCGTGAGGCAGCCATGATCCGACCGCTTGTCACCGCGCTGTGCCTGTTGGCCAGCCCCGTGCTGGCCGAGATCCCGCCCACGGACGGGGTTGCCGTCAAGACCCTGCTGCCGGACGCCGACCTCTACCGCCTTGCCACCTGTGGTGCTGAGCCCGGTGGCCCCTGTCAGTCCCAGGCGTTGCGCTGGGGCAAGCCCCGGCTGACCCTGCGGATCGACCCCGGGCAAGACCCGCTGCCGCCCGGCTTTGCGCCCAAGCTGGACCGGGCCCTTGACCGCGCGATCAATGAGGTCAACCGCGTCGGGGCCGCTATCCGGCTGCACCGGACCGACGGCGCCACCGCCGATATCACCATCCGGCCGACCGGCCTTGCCGATGGCACCATCCTGACCGCCGCCCCCGGCTTTTCCGGCCGCGGGATCATGGGCGTGGGCTACATGACGGTGTGGCACGATCCGACCAGCACTATCGGTGAGGCGGTCATCCTGATCTCAACCACGATCACCGATGCTGACCTGCCTTCGGTGATGCTGGAAGAGGTGACACAGTCGCTGGGCTTTCTTTACGACATCGAGGGGCCGGCCTATGAAGGCGTGTCGATCCTGTCGCAAACCTCGAACGCGACGGTGACCCTGACCGGACAGGACGCAACGCTTTTGCGCCTGCATTATCCGCCCAACCCCTGAAATGGGCCAAACCCCAAATGGATTCAAAATGACCGCTCGGAAAACCGTCAAGGATTACATCCGCACCATCGTGGACTTCCCGCATGAGGGGATCCTGTTTCGCGACGTGACCACGCTTTTCGCCGATCCGCGCGGGTTTCGGATGTGTGTGGACCAGCTTCTGGCGCCCTATGCCGGGATGCGGATCGACAAGGTCGTGGGGCTTGAAGCGCGGGGCTTCATCCTTGGCGGCGCGGTGGCGCATCAGCTGTCCACCGGCTTCGTGCCGATCCGCAAGAAAGGCAAGCTGCCGGGCCAGACGATTTCGCAGGCCTACACGCTGGAATACGGCGAGGCGGTGGTCGAAGTGCATGAGGATGCGATGACCCCCGGCGAAAAGATCCTGCTGGTTGATGACCTGCTGGCCACCGGCGGCACGGCCGAGGCGGGCATCCGGCTGATCGAACGGCTGGGGGCCGAAGTGGTCGGCTGCGCCTTCGTCGTGGACCTGCCAGACCTTGGCGGCCGCAGACGGCTTGAGGCGATGGGCATGGAAGTCCACGCCCTGTGCGCGTTCGAGGGGCTTTGACCCCAGAGCGCGCGCCACCGGAGTTTTCAAAAACTCCGGTCCGAAGCCTTTGAAGGCTTCGGCACGATTTCTTCGAAGAAATCGTGCGCCGGGCGGTGTGACGCCGTCCCGTTAACCTTGCCGAAAGAGAATCACCGTAAAGCTGTGTTTGTCAGGCCTACCCAGCCTGACCGCGCCGCTACCCACGGCGTGTTCCACACACCCTCCCAAGCACCCCGTCGCACATCCTGCGGCGGGGTCACTTGTTTCCGGCGGCCCTCACCCCAGCACCGCGCCGGGGTTCATGATGCCGCAAGGGTCCAGCGCTGCCTTGATCGCCCGCATCGCCGCCAGCTTGCCCGGATCGCCATAGCGCTGCAGGTCCCCGACCTTTAGCCGTCCAACCCCATGTTCCGCCGCGACCGACCCGCCCAGCGCATGCACCATGTCATGCACCGTGGTCTTGACCCGGTCGCGCACGGCATCGTGCTCCTGACGCCGCGCACCCTTGGCCGGAAAGACGTTCCAATGCAGGTTGCCATCCCCCAGATGGCCAAAGCAGTTGATCCGGAAATCGCCCATGGCCCGCAGCGTATCCGGGGCGGCGGCGATAAATCCCGGGATCGCCGACAGCGGCAATGAGATGTCGTGGCTGGAGATTGCCCCGATCCGGCGGTTTGCCTCGGGGATCATTTCCCGCAGGTGCCACAGGGCGGCCGCCTGCGCCTCGGACGTGGCAATCACGCCGTCGGTCACCAGCCCGGCATCGTCGGCGGCATCATAGAGGTTGGCCATGGTCACCTCGGCCTCCATCCCGGCGGGCAGGCCCAGTTCGATCAGCACCAGCCAGTCGGGGACCGGATCGAAAGGGGCGCTCACCTCGGGCATCACTTCGGCCAGAAAGTCGAACCCGGTGCGGTGGATCAGCTCAAAACTTGAGATCATCCCCCCAAGCCGCCCCTGCGCCAGCCCCAAAAGGTCAAGCGCGGCAGCCGGTGATGGCACCGCCAACAGCGCCACGACATTGGCGGCGGGGATCGGGAACAGCCGCAGGCTGGCCGCCGTGATCACGCCCAGGCTACCCTCGGACCCGATCAGCAAATGGCGCAGATCGTAGCCCGCATTGTCCTTTCGCAGCCGGGTCAGGCCGTTGAACACCGTGCCATCGGGCAGCACCGCCTCAAGCCCAAGGCACAGGTCGCGCGCATTGCCATAGCGCAGGACCGCCGTCCCCCCGGCATTGGCGGCAAGGTTGCCACCGATCCGGCACGACCCTTCGGACGCAAGCGACAAGGGGAACAGCCGCCCGATCCCGGCCGCAGCGGCCTGCACATCGGCAAGGATCATCCCCGCCTCGACCACCAGCGCATTTTCGGACGGGTAGGCACCGCGCAGGGCCGCCATCCGTTCCAGCGACAAAAGCAGCGGTGCGGGACCGTCAGGCATGATTTGCCCCCCGACCAGCCCGGTGCCACCGCCCCAAGGCACCACCCCCACCCGCGCCGCGTTGCACGCGCGCAGGATCGCCGCCACCTCAGCCACCGTCTGGGGCCGGGCAAGGATGCCGGCCTGCCCGTGCCAGCGGGCGCGTGGCTCTTCCAGATATCGCGCTTCAGGGGCGCTTAACCGGTCTTCCGGCAGGCTAAGCGCCAAGCCGGCGGCAAAGGCCGCATCACAGGGGTTCAGCATCGGTGCTCAGGCATGGAGACGCTCCTCTCCTGCCCTTGGTAGCGGGCGGGACGCTGCATCGCCAGAGGCAGGATCAGTCGAGATAGACAGGTTCAAGCACAATGATCGTCGGTTGGGATGGCAGATCGTCCAGCGACAGCGCCAGTTGGGCGCCGCCTGTTTCGACGACGGTAAACTCAGCCGACATCTCGGTCAGGAAGGCATCAAGCGACGCTTCGCTGAACCAGTGCATCGGGATCACGACAGACGACCGCAGCCGCCGCACCACGCCGGCCATGTCGCCCAGCCGCAGGGTATAGCCGCCATCCACCGGCACCATCACCACATCAAGCCGGCCGATCGCTGCATATTGTTCGTCCGACGGGATCTGGTGCAGATGCCCAAGATGGCCGATGCACAAGCCCCCCGCCTCGAAGATGAAGATCGAGTTGCCATTGGCGCGTGCGCCCTCACCAAAGGGGCCGCGCGTATCGGTCGGCACGTTGCGCACCAGCATCGCCCCAAGGTCAAGCCGGTGATCCGCAGCGCCCGTGGCGGCAAAGCCTTCCAGCACATGCGGAATGCGCGGGTCAGGGGCTGCGGTCCAATGCGTGGAATGGGCGTTGTTCATCGTCACCACGTCGGGGACGATATCCTGGGCGCCGATATAGCCGGTGTAATCGGTCACCGCGACGGTGCCGTCATGGGTGACGATGGCAAAGCTGGCATGGTCGATATACCGGATCAGCACGTTGCCCGCCTCCAGCCCGTCGTTCAGAGCGGCGGGCTGGACGGTGGCCTGGCCTGCCGCAAGCGCTATGCAATGTGACGGTATCCGGTCCTGTGCCAGCGCAGGCGCGGCAAGCAATGACACGGCTAGGGCAAGCGTCTGGCGCATCGGACACCTCTGGATTTTCACAAGGGTAACCCGGATTGCCGCCACGTCACCCGCCAATCGGATCACGGATGCGCGAGGTCAGCCCACATCCGTCCGGCCCCGCCGGTCGCCGCGCAGGTTGGCGTACAGGACGTGGTTCCGCCAGCGGCCGTTGATCTGCAGGTAGCTTTGCGCGACACCTTCATATTTGAAGCCGCACTTTTCCAGCACTCCGCGTGACGGGGCGTTTTCCGGCAGGCAGGCGGCCTCCATCCGGCTAAGGTCCAGCCGGGTGAAGGCGTGGTGCGTCAGGGCAAGAATCGCCTCACGCATATAGCCTTGCCGGGAATAGGGCTGACCGATCCAGTAGCCCAAGGTGCCCGCCTGCGCCGGGCCACGGCGGATGTTATCCAGCGTCAACGCCCCCAAAAGCTGGTTATCCTCACGCCGGACCAACAGCATCGGCAGGGCGGTGCCCTGCGCCTCGGCCCGCTGGGCCCAGTAAACGCGGTTGGTAAAGGACCGCCGGGTCAGGTGATCATTGGCCCAGACCGGCTCCCATTTCGACAGAAACTCGGCCGAGGTGTCGCGCAATTCCGACCATTGCCGCCAATCCCCGTGTTCGGGCAAGCGCAGCGTCATCCGCTCAGTTTCAACCCGGACCCGGCGCTTGAGGCCAAGCATCAGTGGCCTAGACCGCGACGGATCTCCTCGATCCCCGGGGCGGCACTGACCGGGCCGTAAAGCGCCAGCGCCGATTTCGCCGTGGTCAGATTTGCCGCATAGGCGCGGACCATGCCGGTATCGACGGCGTTGATTTTGGCCACGGCTTCACTGACTGCCGGGACCCGCCCCCAGATCGACAAAAGGCGCGCGTTGCGTTCGGCCCGGCTTGAGGGGCTTTCAAGCCCCATCAGCAGCCCTGCACGCAGCTGGGCGCGGGCGCGGGCAACCTCGGCCTCGGTCATGTCATCGGCGGCGCGTTTCAGCTCGGCGATCGTCAGCTGCGTGAGGTCGCCGATTTCTTCGGCCGAGGTGCCGGCATAAACCGTGATGTGGCCGGTATCTTCATAGGCGCTGGACTGGGCGTAGATCGAATAGCACAGGCCGCGATCTTCGCGGATCTTCTGAAACAGGCGGCTGGACATGCCGCCGCCCATCGCCGTTGCATAGACCTGGGCTGCATAGACCGCATCATCGCGGTAGCCGGGCCCTTCGAATGAGAGGGCAAAGTGCACCTGCTCCAGATCCTTGACCTCACGCCGTTCGCCGCCAGCAAAGCGGGCGGGCTGGACGGTTGATCCGCCCACGGGTTTCAGCTCGCCAAAGATGCGCTCAGCGGCGGCGACGATTGCCGCATGATCCACCCCCCCGGCAGCGGACAGGATCATCTGGTCGGGGCCGTAGTGATGGCCGACAAACCCTTCGAAATCCGCCTTCTTGAAAGACGCCACCCGTTCTTCCAGCCCCAGGATCGTGCGGCCGAAGGGCTGATCGGGATAGCTGACTTCGTGCAGCCAGTCGAAGATGATGTCATCGGGCGTGTCCAGGGCCTGCCCGATTTCCTGCAAGATCACATGGCGTTCGGTTTCGATATCCGCCTTGCGGAACAGGGGGTTAAGGACAATATCGGCGATCACGTCCAGCGCCATCACCACATCGCTGGACAGCACGCGCGCGTAATAGGCCGTCATCTCGCGGCTGGTGTAGGCGTTGATGTAGCCGCCGACATCTTCGATTTCCTCGGCGATCCGCAGTGCAGAACGCCGCCGGGTGCCCTTGAAGGCCATATGCTCCAGGAAATGGGCGATGCCGTTCTGGGCGGGGGTCTCATGGCGACCGCCTGCTTCAACCCACAGGCCGATGCTGGCCGATTGCAGGCCGGGCATCGCCTCGGTGACGATGCGGAAACCGTTGGGCAGTGTGTGAAGCTGTTCAGTCAACGCGCAATCCTTTCGCGCACCAGCGCCTGAAGTGCAGCAAGGTCATTCGGCGCGCGGGTCATCCGTTCGGGCCTGTCGAAAAGGTCTGCCATATGCGGCGGCAGGCCGGGGCGGATGCCGGTCGCCCGTTCCACCGCGTCGGGGAATTTGGCGGGGTGGGCGGTGGCAAGGGTGATCATCGGCACCGCGCCCAGATGCTCTTCCGCCACTTTCACGCCGACGGCAGAATGGGGGCAGAGCAGTTCCCCGGTCGCGGCAAGGGTGCGGGTGATGGTGGCCATCGTCTCATCCTCGCTGCAGCGGCCCGAGGCGAAGGTTGCGCGCAGCGTCTGCAGCGCACCCTGGCTGATGTGAAAGCCGCCGGTCTTCATCTCGGCCATCAGCTGCGCCACGGCACTGCCATCGCGGCCATAGGCGTCAAAAAGCGCGCGTTCAAAGTTCGACGACACTTGAATGTCCATCGACGGGCTGATCGAGGGGCGGACGCCGTTGGTCCGGTACTCGCCAGCACGCAGCGCGCGGTCCAGAATGTCATTGTGGTTGGTCGCGATCACCAGCTTGTCGATCGGCAGCCCCATGCGCCGCGCGATGTAGCCGGCGAAGATATCCCCGAAATTGCCGGTCGGCACGGTAAAGCTGACCGCCCGCTGAGGCGCACCAAGGGCGGTGGCGGCGTAAAAGTAGTAGACCACCTGCGCCAGAACCCGCGCCCAGTTGATGCTGTTCACCCCCGCCAGCCGCACCCCATCACGGAAGGCGAAATCGTTGAACATATCCTTTACGCGCGCTTGGGCGTCGTCAAAATCCCCGTCGATGGCGATGGCGTGGCAGTTGGCTTCGACCGGGGTGGTCATTTGGCGGCGCTGCACGTCCGAAACCCGGCCATGCGGGAACAGGATCACCACATCGACGCCGGCCAAGCCGCGGAACGCCTCCATCGCGGCTGACCCCGTGTCACCGCTGGTGGCCCCGACAATCGTGATCCGCTCACCCGATTTGGCCAAGGCGGCCTGCATCATCTGACCGATCAGCTGCATGGCAAAGTCCTTGAAGGCCAGGGTCGGCCCGTGGAACAGCTCCAGCAGGAAGTGGTTCGAGGCCAGCTGCACCAACGGTGCGCGGGCGGCGTGATGGAACCCGGCATATGCCTTTGCAATCAGGCCGCGAAATTCATCATCAGCGAAAAACCCGCCCAGATAGGGGCGCATGACGTGGAAGGCCACCTCCTCATAGGATTGGCCCGCCATCGCCGCGATCTCGGCCTGCGTCAGCACCGGCACGGTTTCGGGGACGTAAAGCCCGCCGTCACGGGCAAGGCCGGTCATCATCGCCTCGCCAAAACCAAGGACGGGGGCGCTGCCGCGCGTAGAGACGTAGTGCATCATGCTGCTTTCAACGGTCTTGGCTTCAAACTGTCCGGAACCTGATACGCCACAGAAGAAAGACTGTCATCCCCAGCCAGACGGCTGCCAGCGAAAACCACGTTACGGCATATTCCCAATGACTGTTGCGAAACCCAGCCACGGTGACGGGCTGGGGAGTAATGCCGTCACCGGTGTCAGTGCGGGCGATCACCAGCACCGGCTCGGTGCCTAGAAGGGCTGCGATCGCGGGCAGATCCCGGCCGTACCAGATGGCGCGGGTGGCGTCGAAGGGTGGGGTCGACCCGGTCACGTCATCGGGCCAGTTCAGGTTACCGGTCACAGCCACCGCCCGCCCCGGGCGCGGGGTGGTCTTTTCGGTCTCCGGCACATAGCCCCGGTCCACCAGAATGCGGCGGCCGTCATCGGTCACATAGGCGGCGATCACCAGAAACCCCGGCCCCGCCTCACGGCTTGAGGTAAGGACATGCGCCTCGTCCCCGGTGAACGCGCCGGTGACACTGACGGCGCGGTAGCGATCGGTGGCGGGGTCGGGCGTGGCTTGCAGCGGGATCGGCGCGTCGGCAATCATCGCCTCGGCCCCGGCGATGATGCCTTCCTTCCAGACCAGCCGCTGCATCTGCCAGACACCAAGGCCGATCAGCACAGCCGCACCCGCCAGCCCCAGCACCAATGCGAAGATCGTATTGCGCAGCATCATTCCCCCAAAACGCACAGCGCAGGCCCGAAGGCCCGCGCTGCAGGTCGATCAAACCTGTGGGCCTTAGCCCTGGCCCCAGACATAGATTGCGGCAAAGAGGAACAGCCAGACCACGTCGACGAAGTGCCAATACCAGGCAGCTGCCTCAAAGCCGACATGCTTTTCGGGGGTGAAATGCCCTTTCAGCGCCCGGATCAGGCAGACGGTCAGGAAGATCGTCCCGATGATGACGTGGAACCCGTGGAACCCCGTCGCCATGAAGAAGGTCGCGCCATAGATGTTGCCCGAAAAGCCGAAGGCCGCGTGGCTGTATTCATAGGCCTGCATGCCCGTGAAGATCACGCCCAGACCGATGGCCAGGATCAACCCGTTCACCAGGTCCTTGCGGTTGTTTTCATGCACCAAGGCGTGGTGGGCCCAGGTGGCCGCACAGCCCGACAGAAGCAGGATCAGCGTGTTGATCAGCGGCAGGTGCCAGGGATCAAACGTCTCAATCCCCGCCGGGGGCCAGACACCGTCAACCGTGGGGCTGTTCGGCCCCATCGGGTACATGCGGTGCTTGAAGAAGGTCCAGAACCAGGCCGCGAAGAACATGACTTCGGACATGATGAACAGGATGAAGCCGTACTTCAGCCCCAGCCGCACCACCGGCGTATGATCGCCCGTGCTGCTTTCATGCACCACTTCGGCCCACCACGCGTACATGACATAAAGCACCGCCACGAGGCCGATCAGTGCCAGCCAGTAGGCGCGGAAGTGATCAATGACCCCGTAAGACGTGTCAGGCGTCGGGTCCGAGGCATGCATCCCAAGGACGGCCCCGAACAGCATGATCAGCGCCGCAAGCGCCCCGGCCAATGGCCAGATCGACGGCGGCAGGACGTGGTAGTCGTGGTTTTTTGCGTTGGCCATGGCCGACGGTTCCCTCGTGTTTATTCGGTCAGTTCACCGCGCCTGCGTTGGGCGCGACGGGAGTAGTCAGGGCCGCCTGCGTTTCAGGCAGCGGTGTCTCGTGGAACGTGTAGCTTAGGATGATCTCTTTCACAAACCGGCCTTCGATATCGTCCACCATTGCCGGATCGACGAAAAAGCTGACGGGCATCTGCACGGTTTCACCGGGCTGCAAAACCTGCTCGGTAAAGCAGAAACATTCGATCTTGGTGAAGTAGCCGCCGGCCGCATAGGGATAGACGTTGAAGCTGGCGGTGCCGGCAACGACGCGATTGGTCGGGTTGTGCGCCTCATAGAAGGCAAGGCCGGTTTCGCCGATGCGAATATCCATCGAGTGGACGACGGGCTTGAAGGTCCAGGGCATCCCCTGTTCCAGCGAGGCGTCAAAGCGCACCTTCACCGTCTGGTCTAGAATCGCGTCCGCCCCGGTCTCCGCCACGGAGGTGGTGCCGCCAAAGCCGGTCACCCGGCAGAACCAGTCATAGAACGGCGGGATGATGACGATGGTGGTGAAGGTCAGCGTGACGACCATTGCCACAAGTTGGGCCAGCGTGCGGTTCTTGCCTTGCAGGCGTGGAAAGATCATCCGGCATCCTCCTCTGGCACGGCTTCGGGCTGGACCACATGGTCATAGCCCTGCAAGGGATCGCCGCGCTGCACCTTGACGACCGTCAGCGCAAAGACCAGCGCCACGAAGGCGGCCAGCGTCAGGCCAAGGCCAAGGTTGCGCGAAAACCGGCGTTTGTGCAGATCATGGGTCGGGGGGAAAGCCATCACCAGCCCCCCATGCCAAAGGACTGCAGCGCCGCCTCAACCAGATAGGCGGCAAAGTGCAGGAAAAGGTAGAGAAGCGAAAAGCGGAAGAACGCCTTTTCGACGGCATACTTGTCCGCCTCGGCCACCATCTCATCCCGCCGCCAGATCCGCCATGCACCAAGGACGAACCATGCGTTCAGCGCCACCGTGACGGCCAGCGTAAGTGGCCCGCCAAGCGAGGTCAGCGCCGCCCCCACCGCAACCGGAACCAGCAGCAGCGTATAGACCAGCACATGCAGCCGCGTCGACTTGCGGCCATGCGTGACCGTCAGCATCGGCACCCCGGCGGTGTGGTAATCAGCCTTCATGAACAAGGCCAGCGCCCAGAAATGCGGCGGGGTCCACATGAAGATCAGCGCGAACATCAGCGCCGCCTCGACCGAGACACTGCCCGTGGCCGCCACCCAGCCGATCATCGGCGGGAAGGCTCCGGCAGCGCCGCCGATCACGATGTTCTGCGGCGTGATCCGCTTCAGCCACATCGAATAAACCACGGCGTAAAAGAAGATGGTGAAGGCCAGAAGCCCTGCCGCCACCAGATTGGTCGCCAGCCCCAGCATAACGATGCTGATCCCCGACAGCGCAAGACCGATCGCCAGCGCCTCACCCGCCTCAACCCGGCCCGAGGGCACGGGGCGGCGGGCGGTCCGCGCCATTACCGCGTCAATGTCGGCGTCCCACCACATGTTCAGCGCACCCGAGGCCCCTGCCCCAAGTGCGATGAACAGGATCGCGGCAAACGCCTCAACCGGGTGCAGACTGACAGGTGCCACCAGCAAGCCGACCAGCGCGGTAAAGACCACCAACGACATCACGCGCGGCTTCAGCAGCTGCACATAGTCGCCAAACCCCGCCTCATAGGGCGAGGGTGTGGCCTGATATGCTCCGAGATCACTCATCCTGGTCCTGCTTGCCTTGGGCTTGCTGTGCAGCGGGGCCTGCTGCTGCGGGCCCCGCCAACTTTAACCCGTTCCCTTGATCACTGCGCCGACTGATCAGTCGTTCAGTGCCACGGCCACGGGGGCGGCCGCGTTCATGTGCGACAGTTCCACGTCGCCGGTCTTGGCCTTGGCCAGCCATTCGGCGTAAGCCGCCTCGGACACGACCTTGACCGTGATCGGCATGTAGGCATGCATCTGGCCGCAAAGTTCGGAACACTGGCCGAAGTAGATGCCTTCCTGTTCGGGCTGGAACCACAGCGCCGCGATACGGCCGGGCACTGCGTCCTGCATCACGCCGAAGGCCGGGATCTTCCACGAGTGGATCACGTCTGCGCCGGTCACCTGAATGACGATCTTCTTGCCAACCGGAACCACAACAGCCGTATCGGTGGCCAGAAGGAACTGCTCACGCGTGTAGCCAGCTGCGGCAAGATCAGCCTCAACCTCGGGCGTCAGCATGTTGTTGCCACCCAGCGAGGGCGAGCCGATCATATAGCTGTCAAAGGTCACGCCTTCGTCAACGTATTCATAGCCCCAATACCACTGGTAGCCGGTCGCCTTGATCGTCACATCGCCGACCGGAATTTCCTGATCCTTGAACAGAACCGGCAGCGAGAACGCCCCGATAAACACCAGGATCAGGATCGGCACCACGGTCCATGCCACCTCAAGCGGCGAATTGTGGGTGAATCTGGCCGGCGTCGGGTTCGACTTGGAGTTATAGCGGATCATCACATAGATCAGCAGGCCGGTGACAAAGATCACCACGGCGGTGATGATGTAAAGGATCATCCCGTCCAACCATTGCATATCGCGTGCTCCCGGCGTGCCGGCAGGCTGAAAGCCCATGGCGCCGTCGACCGGCTGGCCAATGATCTCAAGAGCTTGCTGGGCAAGGGCCGTGCCCGCCACAAAAGTTGCAGTCGAAACCGCTGCAATACCGGTCATCGCAGTCGAAGCGCGCATGTCTTTTTCCCGTTCGTGAGACGGCCTGTCGCCGCCTTTTTCAGGTCTGCCACAAAGGACAGAATCCCGTTGTATCCGATGGCCTTCAAACCATAATGACGCCAGCGCGACAAGCGAAACCGTTGCGACATAGCAGCGCCATGGCCTGCCCGGTCCGGGGTGGAAAAGGGACGTTGCTTTGCCTTTACCTAGCGGGCGCTGGTGACCTTAGTCGTCATTTGTACTGCGCCCCGAACCGGTGCATTTCTCTTTTAGCACGGATTTAGGCATTTGCCGACCCGCCAGCCCCCCCAAGGAATCGGCAGAAATGAACGGGCGCGCGCGTGTCCCACTGCCCACCGCCGATGGCGAGACGCCGGTCTTGAGGTTCAGCCAAGCCCCCCCGACGGGCGAAGGTGCTGGTATCGCATGGCACCCCTGCTGGGTTCGGGTGCGGCGGTTGTTTACGGGGGTTGAGGCGGCACCGGGTCCGCACACCCACCCCTATCGCCGGGATCCGCGCCACACTCAAGATCGTGCAGGGCGAGGCGAACACCGTCATCCCACGCGGCTTTGGCCGCGCCCATGCCTTGACCCCGGCCCCCACCCGGCCCATCTGTAAGCGACCCCGGTAAAAGGCAGGCCCATGACCGACGCACCCTTCCGCCCGTTCGAAACCCATCTGGATGAGGCAGCGGCCCTTGCCACCCTGCGCGCTGCAACCGATGGGGCCGACGATGGCGAGCTTTTCCTTGAACGCCGCCGGGCCGAAGCGATCGTGCTGGACGACGGCCGCATCCGGCAAGCGACCTATGATGCCAGCCAGGGCTTTGGCCTGCGCGCCGTGCGGGGTGAGGTTGCCGGCTACGCCCATTCGACCGAGATCACCGAAACAGCCCTCCGCCGCGCGTCCGAAACCGCCCGCCTTGCAGTAGGCTCGGGCGGCGGCACGCTGGCCGACAGCCCGCGCGGCACCAACACCCGGCTTTACCGCCCCGACGACCCGATGGCCGACGCGACCTTCCCCGTGAAAATCGACCTTCTGCGTGAGATCGACGCCCATGCCCGCGCGCTGGACCCCCGCGTGGTGCAGGTATCTGCCACCCTGAGTGCCTCGATCCAGGAGATTGAAATCCTGCGCCCCGATGGGCTGCGGCTGGCTGATGTGCGCCCGATGGCCCGGCTGAACGTCAGCGTGATGATAGAAGAGGGCGGCCGCCGCGAACAGGGTGGCACCGGGATGGGCGGCCGGTATGGCCTTGCCCAGTTGATGGAGCCTGGGACGTGGAAACCCATGCTGGCAGAGGCGCTGCGCATCGCGCAAGTCAACCTTGGCGCGGTTGAGGCCCCTGCGGGCGAAATGGACGTGGTCCTTGGCCCCGGCTGGCCCGGAATCCTGTTGCACGAAGCCATCGGCCATGGGCTGGAAGGTGACTTTAACCGCAAGGAAACCTCGGCCTTTGCCGGGCTTTTGGGCCAGCAGATCGCCTCGAAAGGGGTGACTGTGCTGGATGATGGCACGATCCCCGACCGGCGCGGCAGCATCTCGATTGACGACGAAGGCACGCCGTCGGCGAGAAACGTGCTGATCGAGGATGGCATTCTGGTGGGCTACATGCAGGACCGCCAGAACGCGCGCCTGATGGGCGTGGCCCCCACCGGCAACGGCCGGCGCGAAAGTTTCGGGCATATCCCGATGCCGCGGATGACCAACACCTATATGCTCTCGGGCAAGGATGACCCCGCCGGGATCGTGGCCAGCCTGAAAGACGGGATCTACGCCGTGGGTTTTGGCGGCGGCCAGGTCGATATCACCAGCGGCAAGTTCGTCTTCAGCTGCACCGAGGCTTACCGGGTCAAAAACGGCATCATCGGGGCCGCCGTAAAGGGCGCGACCCTGATCGGCGACGGGGCGACCGCGCTGAAAGGCATCCGCGCTATCGGCAATGATCTGGCACTTGACCCCGGCATCGGCAATTGCGGCAAGGCCGGGCAATGGGTGCCGGTGGGCGTGGGCCAGCCGACGCTGCTGATCGGCGGGCTGACGGTAGGGGGCGCTGCGGCCTGACCGAGACGCCGATTTCTTCAAAGAAATCGGACCGGAGCCTTCAAAGGCTCCGGTCCGGAATTTTCCAAAATTCCGGTGCCACGCTTACCGCCCGAACTTGCCCTTCAACGCATCGGCAAAGGCATTGCCGCCACCCTGAGCGCCCCCGACTTGCGGCCCTGCGGCCATCGGCCCGCGCACCGGTTTCGCCGGTGCGGGTGCACGCTCCCGCACCGCCTCGCGCGCCTCGGCACTGCCGGATTTCATCGTCAACCCGATGCGTTTGCGCGCCACATCCACCTCGACCACCCGGACCTTGACCACATCCCCCGCCTTAACAACGGCATGGGGGTCTTTCACGAAACTGTCCGACAGCTGGCTGACATGCACCAGCCCGTCCTGATGCACCCCCACGTCGACAAAGGCCCCGAAGGCCGCGACATTGGTGACTGTGCCTTCCAGCAACATCCCTGGTTTCAGGTCCCTGATATCATCCACCCCATCGGCAAAAGTCGCCGTGCGGAAGCTGGGCCGCGGATCACGCCCCGGCTTTTCCAGCTCCGCAAGGATATCCTTCACCGTTGGCAACCCGAAGCGGTCATCGACGAAATCGCGCGGCTCCACCGCTTTCAGCACGCCGGGTTCCGCCATAACCGTCCGCAAATCGCGTCCACAGGCCGCCACGATCCGGCGCGCCAGATCATAGGCCTCAGGGTGGACGGATGAGGCATCCAGCGGCTCTTTCCCGCCTGAAATCCGCAGGAACCCCGCAGCCTGCTCAAACGCCTTCGGCCCCAGCCGGGCGACCTTGAGCAATTCCCGCCGCGTCGCGAAGGGCCCGTTCGCATCACGATGTGCGACAATCGCCTCGGCCAGCCCTGGCCCCACGCCCGAAACCCGGGCCAGCAGCGGTGCGGATGCGGTGTTCAGGTCCACCCCGACCGCGTTCACCGCGTCTTCCACCACCGCCTCAAGACTGCGGCCAAGGCGGTGCTGGTCCACGTCATGCTGATACTGCCCGACGCCGATGGCCTTGGGTTCGATCTTGACCAGCTCTGCCAGTGGGTCCTGCAAGCGCCGGGCAATGCTGACCGCCCCGCGAAGCGACACATCCAGCCCCGGAAACTCCTTCGCCGCGAGTTCTGACGCGGAATAGACCGAGGCCCCCGCTTCGCTGACGATCACCTTCACCGGCTTTTCCCCCGGCAGGACGGCAAGGATATCGGCCACCATCTTCTCCGTCTCGCGGCTGGCCGTGCCGTTGCCGATCGAGATCAGCTTGACGCCATGCTTGCCGATCAGCTTCGCCAAGGCGACCTGCGCACCACGTAGATCGTTCTTCGGCTGGAAGGGATAAACCGTCTCCGTCTCCAGCACCTTGCCGGTCGGATCCACGACCGCCACCTTCACGCCCGTGCGGATGCCGGGATCAAGGCCCATCGTGGCCTTGCCCCCGGCCGGGGCGGCCAGCAGCAAAGCCTTCAGGTTGCGGGCAAAAACCCGGATCGCCTCGGCCTCGGCCGCCTCACGCAGCTCGCTCATCAGGTCCAGCGTCAGGCTGGTGCGCAGCTTCACGCGCCAGGCCCAGGCCGCGCCCTCGCGCAGCCAGCGGTCGCCGGCGGCTTGGCTGGTTGCGGCAAGTGCTGCGCCACAGGCCCGCTCGGCCGGGCTTTCGCCACGCAGGGCATCGGGGTCCACCGCAAGGTCGAGGGTCAGGAACCCCTCATTCCGCCCGCGAAACATGGCCAGTGCCCGGTGGCTGGGCACACCTGACCAGGGTTCGGAGTGGGCGAAGTAGTCGGAGAACTTGGCCCCTTCGGTCTGCTTGCCCTCAACCACGGTCGCGGTCAGCCGCGCCACCTGCTTCATGTGCCCGCGCAACCGCCCCAGAAGGGCCGCATCCTCGGCCAGCCCTTCGGCCACGATATCCCGCGCGCCCTCAAGCGCTGCTTTCGTATCTTGCACTGCTTCGCTCAGATACCCTGCCGCCAGCGCGACGGGGTCCGCCGCCCGGTCTGCCAGAATGGCATCAACCAGCCCCTGCAACCCGTTTTCGCGCGCGATCATCGCCTTGGTGCGGCGCTTTTGCTTGTAGGGCAGGTAGATATCCTCAAGCTCGGCCTTGGTGACCGCCTTGGCAATCGCTGTGCCCAGTGCGTCGGTCATCTTGCCCTGTTCGGTGATCGAGCCCGCAATCGCCGCCCGCCGCGCCTCCAACTCGCGCAGATAGCCCAGCCGTTCGGCCAGGTTGCGCAGTTGGGTGTCATCAAGGCCGCCCGTCGCCTCTTTGCGGTAGCGGGCGATGAAGGGGACCGTGGCGCCTTCGTCCAAAAGCGTGATCGCGGCGGTCACCTGTGCGGGGGTGGCGGCAATCTCAGCGGCGATGGTGCGGGGGATCAGGGTCAGGCTCATGCGAATCCTTCAAGGCGGGGGCTGTCAGCTTAGCCGCCCCGGACCACGGGGTGAAGCCAAAGGCTGAGGTCTGTCAGCCCACCTTCCACAAGCGGCGGCCAAGGTCACGGATGCGCAAGGCAAGGGTCTGGTTGGAAAAGTAGACCGCAAGGATCACGCCAAGAATCGGCCCCGATACCCGCCAGTTGGCCAGCAGCGATTCCACCCACAGCATCGCCCAGCCGGGCACCATCCCGCCAAAAATCGCACCGACGCCGCGCACCCAACCGTTGACGGGCGGGTTTGCGGTCAGAAAGGGCAAGGCGGCCAGCGCCAGCACGCACAGGATGGTCACCCAGTTCGTGGCCTTCCGTCGGCGGATCAGCTGCCGCAGGCCCGCCACGGCCTGCCCGTCCTGCACAAGGCCACTGTCGGCCAGATCACCACCCAAGGCTGGCACCACGCGAAACCCAGGCGGCAGGCCAAGGGGCGCATAGCCATCTGCACCACTCGCCATCTTTTCCAGCACCGAGTGATGGACAACCGGCGTGCCACCTTCGGCCACCGACGCGGCAATGACCCGTGGCGCGTAGCGGTATACGGTCGCCAAGCCTTGCCGCGAGTCGTGAATCAAGGCCTGCGGATAAAGCCGGGCGCGGTAGCGGTCCAGCGCCGCGCGGTCAAAGACAAGGTCCTGCGCCATCGCTTGATCGGCGATCCATAGCAGCGGCTCATACGCCGTCTCATCATTGGGATAGCCGCCGCCAACATCCGAGTGGACGCCCGCAAACCAGACCTCATGGGTTTCGGGCACGGGCTTGCCATCGGGCCGGGGGCGGACATCAAAGCGGATCGGGTGGAAACTTAGCCGCTCATCATCCAAAGACAGCGCGTGGCGGACCTGACTGACCACCCAGGAACAGCGCCGGTTGCGAAAGCGGATTGGCCAGATCAGCCGGTTAAAGACGGACCGCAGCTCCTCCACCGGCATGCCGTAGGCCTCAACCGTGTCGAAAAGGCCCATGAAGCGGATCGGCACGGCACCGGCGCGCTGGGTATCGGGCAATTCAGCCACCACCTTGGCGTGCTGGCGCTGCCGCAAAAGCCGGCGCTTGGCCCAGGTCAACCCGGCCCGCAGGCCCCGGATGACTGAGATCAGCGGATTCATCTGCCAGTTCAGCGGGCTCCAGACCGACTTGCCGGGACTGACCAATGGCGCGGTCATCGTCCGGTAGGCCAGCCAGGCCCCCATGGCGTTGCGGTCCATCTCCGCGCTGGTCACGCCACGCCCTTCCACCACGCGCGGCATCAGCCCCTGCATCGCCACCAGCGCGGCCAGGGTGCGCACGGTGAAAGCGCCGCGCGAAAAGCCGAACAAGTAAATCTCATCGCCCGGCGCCCAGTTCCAGCACAGGAACCGGTAAAGTTTGCGCACGTTCGACGGCACGCCGAACCCCGTCGCCCCGTCAATCAGCCGGATCACCGCATTGCCGGACGTGCCAACCCCCGGAATATAGCGGGCAAGCTGCAATGCAACCCCCGGCCGCTTGTCCAGCACCTGATACAGCCGCCAGATGTTCGATTCTTGCGAGGAAAACGCATTGCCGGTGCCATCGGCAAAAACCACGATCCGGCGGGGCAGACGCGGCATGGCCAAAGTTGGGGCGGCCGAAGGTGGGGCATTGGCGGTAACGCTGTCCTGCACGATCGCCTCCCTGCAATCCGTCCGGTCAAATGCCTTTGGGGCACCAGCCCCTAACCAATGGCTGCAAGGATGGCATACAGCCGTTCGCGCGCAAGAAAAACCTTGGAGGCCCGTTTCCGGATGACGAAGGGGGGAATGGTACAGCTTCCCCGGCTCGAACGGGGGACCTCTAGATCCACAATCTAGCGCTCTAACCAGCTGAGCTAAAGCTGCACTTGGGGGCGATTTAGCCCCGCTCCCCCCAGATTGCAAGCGCCTTTGCCACCGGCTTTGCGATTGCTGCTTGCGTGCTGCGGAATGAACCGCTACCCCGCCTGCCAGTTAGCCTGAGGAGAGCGCCATGGGCATCGACAAGGAAAGCGACATCGCCGCCAACATCCAGATCGGCCCGACCGAACTTGGCATGGTGCGCATCTACATCGAGGCGGAAGGCGGGATTGAACTGCCGCTCGACTTTGACCCCGAAGAGGCCGAAGAGATCGCCGAAGAGCTGCGCGCCGCCGCCGAAGCGGCCCGCGCCAGAGGCACAAAGCCGAAAAAGCGCTGACCAAGGGGCCGGTCGCGCCAGAATTTCTTGGCCAAGCGGTCTGGCAATCTGCCTGCTCAGGAAAACTGTGACGCGGTGCCGAAGACCGGGTCGCGCAGGCCCTGCAACCGCAGAGCTGCCGTGCGCGCAAAGGTGCGCAGCACCACCTTGCGCCGGGCGGGCGACAGCGTCGCCTCAGAACCCATGCGGACCACTTCGGCGTCATAGGGATCGGCCAGGATCAACCCCGTTCCTTCGGGCAAAAGCTCAGCCGGGAAGGCTGCATCCACCGCCCAGAAGAAACGGTCGCACCAGTCAAGATAGCCCTGCCATTTGCGGTCTGTCCGGTAGTCTGCCCGGCTGGATTTGCATTCGACGACCCAGACCTCACCCTTCGGCCCCAGCGCCATCACGTCCACCCGCAGGCCGGGCGCGGGCACCAGTTCCTCGACACAGACGAAATCCAGCGACCTGAGGCCCCGGCACACGCCGCGTTGCAGCCGCTGCCCCGGAAGGGACGGCAGCATTTCCGTAACGGGGGTCAGGCGCTGATCCATTCCGCATTGATGAACCAAAGGTGAACATCTGTCCAGCCTTGCGCTGCCCCCCCTTGCGGCCTATCTTCATGGGTGGCGGGTGCTGCTCCTCTCGTGCGAGGCCTTTTTTCCAGTGGCCGATAAGCAAACGCACGGGGGCTGGCTCTGACAGGATCCTGGTCCTGTTATCTGGTTCCCACCTGAGACCTCTGGCTCTCGGGAAAATCCCGGCTTCCACGGTTGCTGCGGGCCCGCCACCCAAATCTTGCCGAGCCTTTGGATCTTAGACACCGGAGTTTTCAAAAACTCCGGTTCGGAGCCTTCGAAGGCTCCGGTCCGATTTCTACGAAGAACTCGGCACCATGCTACAGGTACGGGTCTAGCGGCGGCGCTGCGGTTTGGCGGGTTCGCTCACCGGGATCAAGACCGGTTCGGGCGCGCGTTCAAAGATGCCGCTACCGCCGCTTTTGCCGTCATCTTCGGCCATGCCCATGATCTTATAGGCAAATTGCACTGCCCCAAAGATGATGCCGTTGAAAAACACCATCATCAGTGCCGCGATCCAGCCGATGTCCGACCCAAGGATCAGATGGCCAACCCCGGCCACGTCCAGCCAGACGACACCGGCGGTAAAGACCACCGCGATGCCGAAGCCAAACGCCACGCTACGAATGTACAGACGAACAAGCTCGGGCATCGGAACCTCCATGCTACGTTATACAGCTAGGACTGCCGACCCTGCTTGCCAAGGCTTAGATGACAATTCTTGCGAATCCGTCCCGCAGCGCGGTTGACCAGGCATCGCTCATCGCGCGGAAGGCGGGGTCGCCCGCCTCGATCCGGCGTTTGAGGGTGACACGGCAGGCATCGCGTTCGATCACGCACATATCCAGCGGCATGCCCACCGACAGGTTTGACCGCAACGTCGAATCCATCGACAAAAGCACCGCCTTTTGCGCGTCCGACAGGCTGGTCGACGGCTTCACCACCCGGTCCAGGATCGGCTTGCCATATTTATGCTCGCCGATTTGCAGAAAGGGCGCATCTTCGGTGGCTTCGATGAAATTGCCTTCCGGGTAGATCAGGAACACCCGCATCGCGCCGCCCTTCCGTTGCCCGGCCACGATCATGCTGGCACTGGCTCCTTGCGAGGCTGAAAGTTTGTGATCGATTTCTTCCCGCACCCCTGCCAGCCGGTCACCGACAATCTCGGCCACCTTCAGCATGGTCGGGGCCAGCATGATGCTGGTCTCGGGCGAGGCTTCGGGATCTTCGATCGCTTCGCGCAGTTGCGCCAACGTGGTCTGGCTGACCGACAGACTGCCCGCCGTCATGATGACGATCACCCGCTCGCCCGGATCTTCAAAGGTAAACATCTTGCGATAGGTCGAGATATTGTCGAGCCCCGCATTGGTGCGCGTGTCTGAAAGCAGCACCATGCCTTCATTCAGCAAAAGCCCGACACAGTAGGTCATGTCTGTTCCCCTATTCCGACCTGCAGCCTATTGGCTTGCCTGCAGGATCGCAACGGTCACATCCATCGCTTCCTTGCCGCCGCCGCGCGCAATGCCGCGAATGGGGGCTGCATCCTGTGCGTCAAAGCCTGACCCCAACCGGATATAGCGATCATCCGGGCAGCAGCGGTTCGCCGGGTCAAACCCGACCCAACCCAGACCCGGCAGATGCAGTTCGGCCCAGGCGTGGGCCGCCTCATGCGTCTGGCCGTCAGCATCGGCAAAAAGATAGCCCGAGACATAGCGCCCCGGCAGCCCGCGCACCCGCGCCACCGCAATCAGCGCATGGGCGTGATCCTGACAGACGCCTTCGCCCAGCGCCAGCGCCTCGGCCGCCGTGGTATGCGCGCCGGTCACGCCGGGCCGGTAGGCGATGGCATCGGCGATGGCGGCGCTAAGCCCGTGGGCCAGCGCCAAGGGATCTGCCCCCTCGGCCTGCTGCGCCAGGACCTGAAGCGCGGTATCTGCCCGGGTTGGTGTGGTTGCCATCAGATAGCAGTCCGGGGCGACAATCTCTTTGTGGCCGCGCAGGACGCCGGTCAGGTCCACCGTATCAATCGTGCCCTGCACCCGGACCGTCACCTCACTGACCGGTCCAGCCACAGTCCAGGCCTGCACCAGATCACCCGCCCCGTCCCGGAACACCGATCCGCGCACCCCGCCGCTGACCGTCACTTCCCAGCCGGACACCTTTTGGCCATCAAAGACCGAGGGCGTCAGGCGGTGGCTTTGCACCACCGACCGCACCGGGCGGTCATAATTGTAGCGCGTCACATGGTCGACCGTCAGGCGCATCAGCGCATCTCTCCGCTCAGGTAGGTGGCGTGGATACCCAGCGCGAGGTCGGCGCTGTCGGCGATGAAGCGGGTCAGGTATTCGTGCAGGCCTTCGTCAAAGATCGCCTCAACCGTGGCACCCTCAACCTCGGCCAGAAGGGCGCGGGCCTTGGCTTGTGCCTCAGTTTCGCGGCCATAGGATTTGGCGACGCGGGCCAAGTGGTTCACGAGCCCCGCCGCACAGGTGGCCAAGGACCGGGGCGATTGCGGGTTCAGGATCAGGAAGTCGGCGATCTTGGCCGCCGTCACCTCTCCGCCGTAAGCCCAGTGAAATGCCCGCTGCGACCCCATCGCGCGCAACAGCGTGGTCCATTGATAGTTGTCGAGGCCCGAGCCGACGAAGTCGATGCGCGGCAAGAGGACATAGTACTTCACATCCATCAGCCGCGCGGTGTTGTCGCCGCGTTCCAGATAATAGCCGATGTTCAGGAAGTTGAACCCGTCGTTGCGCAGCAGGGTCGCGTCAATGGCCCCTCGCACCATGGCGGCATGACGCATCACCCAGTCGGTCAGGCGCGACAGTTCCAGTTCCGACCGCGGCGTGCGTTCCAGTGCCTTCAGTTCCTGAAACGCGGTGTTCAGCGCATCCCAGACCTGGCTGGTCAGCGCCGTCCGCACGATCCGCCCGTTTTCCCGCGCGGCGGTAAAGCAGCTGGCAACGGACGAGGGGTTATCCCGGTCAAAGAACAGAAAGCTTTCGATGTTGCGCTGGACCGGGTCGCCATACTTCTTGGCAAAGGACTCGGCCATGCCGGTGGCTTGCAAAAGGCTGTCCCATTCGCTGCGATAGCCGTGGGCTGACGGGATCAGGCTGATCCGGCTGCCCACCTCCAGAAGGCGCGCGACCGTATCGGCCCGCTCCATGTAGCGCGCGACCCAGTAGAGGTTGTCGGCGGTCCGGCTCAGCATGGGCGACCCCCCCTCATTCCGCCAGTACCCAGGTGTCCTTGACCCCGCCCCCCTGGGATGAGTTCACGACCAGTGACCCCTCTTTCAGCGCCACGCGGGTCAACCCGCCGGGGACCAGTTCAATCCGTTCGCCCACCAGGCAATAGGGCCTCAGGTCCACATGCCGGGGGGCGACGCCTTCCTCGACGAAGGTGGGCACCGAAGACAGCGCCAGCGTCGGCTGGGCGATGTAGTTGCCGGGGTTCTCGACGATCTTGGCGCGGAACCTCTCAACCTCCTCGCGGCTGCACTTCGGGCCGACCAGCATGCCGTAGCCGCCTGACCCGTGAACCTCCTTGACCACGAGTTCCGGCAGCTTGTCCAAAACGTATTTCAGGTCATCCGCCTTGCCGCATTGCCAGGTGGGCACGTTGTTCAGGATCGGCTCTTCGCCAAGGTAAAAGCGGATCATCTCGGGCACATAGGTGTAGACCGCCTTGTCATCAGCCACCCCGGCGCCGGGGGCCGAACAGATGCTGACCCCGCCCGACCGGTAGACATCCATCAGCCCTGGTATGCCCAACATGCTGTCAGGCCGGAAACACAACGGGTCAATGTAGGCGTCATCACACCGCCGGTAGATCACATCCACCCGGCGCGGGCCTTCGGTCGTGCGCATCCAGCAGTATTCACCATCGACGAACAGGTCCTGGCCTTCGACCAGTTCCACCCCCATCAGATCGGCCAGCAGGGAATGCTCATAGTATGCGCTGTTGAAGTGCCCCGGCGTCAGGATCACAACCGTAGGCTCACCCTGACACTTCTTCGGTGCCACCGATGCCAGCGTGCGGCGCAGCTTTTCGGAGTAACCGTCCACCGGCTCGATCCGGTTTTCGCGGAAGAGTTCGGGGAACATCCGCATCATGATCTCGCGGGATTCCAGCATGTAGCTGACGCCCGACGGCGTGCGGCAGTTGTCTTCCAGCACGAAAAACTCATCCGGCCCGGTGCGTACGATGTCGATCCCGACGATGTGGGAATAGACCCCCTTTGGCGGCACAAAACCTGCCACGGCCTTTTCATAGGCCTCGTTCTGATAAATCAGCCGGCCGGGGATGCGGCCGGCGCGGATGATCTCACCCCGCCCGTAAACATCCACCAGGAACGCATTCAACGCCCGCGCCCGCTGCTTGATGCCCTTTTCCAGCTTGGCCCATTCGGCGGCGGCAAAGACGCGGGGGAACATATCGAACGGGATCAACCGGTCCGGGTCACCGCCTTCGCCGTAAACCGCAAAGGTGATCCCGATCCGGCGAAACAGCGCCTCGGCCTCGGCCTGTTTGAGGCTGCGCAACTCTTGCGGCATCGCGGCCATCCAGTCGTCCAGCCGCGCATAAGGCGGGCGCACCCCGGTGCCTTGATACATCTCGTTGAACTGCGTCACGCCGATACCCCCACACTTCCTTGCTACTAGAGCAGGCCCGCCCGGCCGCGAAAAGGCCCCTTCACCGAAATTCCGCCCGCCCTGTGACCATCTGCTCATGTTTTGGGCAGTCCCTGCCGATCAATCAGCCCCGATCAGGGGCAGCGCCGGGCCTTACACAGTGGCCAAGCGTGACAAAACCGGTGGTGGCGCGGCCCCTTTGGAAATACGGCCGCCAAACCCTTGCGATGGCGCGGCACCGCCGAATGCCGCCCCCGCCCGCAGCGCGCACCAAAAGCGGACATCCGGCAAACGGAGCCGTCACCTTTCCCCTTTGGACAAACACCCCCGCCAGATGCCCGACCCGAACCTTCGGGCCGCCCCGGCCCGAAGGTGAGACAAAGGGAATGCGCGCTTGCGCGCTCCGCTTTGCAACCGTCCCGACAAGGGTCTTCGGTGGGGACCCTGCCCCTTGCGGCCCCCCTGCCCCTTGCGGCCCCCCTGCCCCGTGCTACCCTTGTCCCATGGCGCAGCCCGTCCTCACCTTCACCGAGCGGGGCATCTACTGCCCCGCCGGGGACTTCCACATCGACCCCTGGCGCCCAGTCCCCCGCGCCCTCATCACCCATGGCCATAGCGACCACGCCCGCTGGGGGATGGGCACCTACCTTGCCACCGATCAGGCCCTTCCCGTCATCCGCAAACGCCTTGGCCCGATCACCGCCGAGGGCATCGCTTACGGCGAAACCCGCCAGATCGGCGGCGCGGCCGTGTCCTTTCACCCGGCGGGCCATGTCCCCGGATCGGCCCAGATCAAGGTCACCGTGGCGGGCGAATCCTGGGTCGTCTCGGGCGATTACAAGACCGAACCCGATGGCCTTGCCGAGGCGTTCGTGCCCGTCCCTTGCCACGCCTTCATCTCGGAATGCACTTTCGGCCTGCCGATCTTTCGGTGGGAGCCGCAGGTGGCGGTCATGCAAAAGATCGCCGACTGGTGGGCCGCCAATGCCGCCCAAGGCAAGACCTCGATCCTTGGTGCCTACAGCTTTGGCAAGGCCCAGCGCCTGCTGGCCGGGCTACCCGACCTTGGCCCGATCCTGACCCACGGCGCGGTGGAGGAGATGACCCAGACCCTGCGTGACCAAGGCTACCGCCTGCCGCCCACCACCCGCGTCACGCCTGAGGTGACCACGAAATCCCACCCCGGCGCGCTGGCCATCGCCCCGCCCTCGGCTCTTGGCTCAGCCTGGTCCAACCGCCTTGGCCCGGCGGATGAGGCCTTCGTGTCAGGCTGGATGGCCGTCCGCGGTATCCGCCGCCGCCGCGCGCTGGGGACGGGCTTTGTCCTTTCCGATCACGCCGACTGGCAGGGCCTGAACGACGCGATCCGCGCCACCGGGGCCGAACGGGTGTTTGTCACCCACGGATACACCACCCCCTTCCGCCAATGGCTGGAAACCCAAGGCTACGACGCCGGGATCGTCGAAACCCAGTTCACCGGCGACGACGTCGAAGCCGAGGTAACCGAATGATCCGCCTTGCCACAGTCTGCCTGCTTTTGTTTGCGTCCCCAACCAACGCCCGCGAGCTTTGTCTTTGCGTGAAGTGCCTTTTCGGGGCCTTCAGCCACCATGTTGCCGTATCTGACGCCATGTCCCCAGCCCTGCCAACCGGCACCTGCTTTAGTGTCGCAAGTGTCGCTGTCAGTGGCTCCAGTTCTCCGTTGCCCGATCCGGGCCAGATCATCGCCTTCACGGATCAGGTGAAGGGGCAACTCTATGTCTTCCGCATGGTCGCCAGACCTGGTCAGACGGTGCAGATGCAGGATGGCACGCTTGTCATCGACGGCGAGCCTGCCCTTCGCCGCCAGATCGACGACTTCACCTATCCAATGGTGCCGAACCTGGCCGGTGGCCTGCCCAGATGCTCAACGTCCGTTCCCGATGGCGGCACCTGCGCCACCTCGCGATTTGTCGAGACCTTGCCGAACGGCGCCACCTATGAGGTCCTCAAAATCGACGCTGAGGCCGTGGCAGACCAGACTGAGGTCTTCACCGTCCCGGAATGCCATGTCTTCGTCCTTGGCGACAACCGAGACAATTCCAACGACAGCCGGTTCAGCCTCGAGGCAGGTGGCCGCGGATTTGTCCCGATCGACAACATCACTGGCACGTTCGATACGATCCTGTCGCCGTGAACCGCTTCGCCGCCCTCTTCGCCGCACTTGACGGCACCACCAAGACGGGCGCGAAGACCGCGGCCCTTGCCGATTACTTTCGCACCGCCCCTGAGGCTGATCGCGTCTGGACCATCGCCCTTCTGACCGGCCGCCGCCCCAAACGCGCCGTCAACGCGACCGAGCTGCGCCTTTGGGCCGCTGAGGCCGCGGGCATCCCCGACTGGCTTTTTGAGGAAAGCTATACCGTTGTCGGCGATCTGGCCGAAACCATCGCCCTTCTCCTTCCGCCCGCCACGGCGACCGTTGACCTGACCCTCGACCAAGCGATCCGCAGCCTGATCCAGCTGACCGGCCAACCCTTGGAAACCCGCAAGACCGCCGTGCGGGCGGCCTGGTCGCAACTGCCCACGACCGAGCGGTTCCTGTTCAACAAGCTCCTCACCGGGGGCTTTCGAATGGGCGTGGCGCAGGGCCTCTTGACCCGTGCCCTCGCGCAGGCGACGGGGGTGGAAGAGGCCACCCTCGCCCACCGCCTGATGGGCAACTGGGACCCCGCGCGTACCCCCTTCGCCGCCCTGATCGCAGGCGACAGCCCCGCCGATGGTGGCGACGTCCGCCCTTACCCCTTTGCCCTAGCGAGCCAGCTTGAAGACGGCCCCGAAAGCCTGGGGGACCCGAAAGATTGGCTGGCCGAATGGAAATGGGACGGCATCCGCGGCCAGCTGATCGCCCGCCCCGGTGCCTTTGCCCTGTGGAGCCGCGGGGAGGAACTTATCACCGACCGCTTCCCCGACCTTGCCCCTTTGGCCGATTTCCTGCCCCCCGGCACGGTGATCGACGGCGAAATCCTCGCCTGGGATGCAGCCCAGAACCGCCCCCTGCCCTTCGCCGCCTTGCAAAAGCGCATCGGCCGCAAAACCGTGCCGAAGTCGCTTCTGGTGCAGGCCCCGGCCCGCATGCTCGCCTACGACCTTCTAGAGGACGCAGGCGTGGACATCCGCGATCAACCCCTGTCGCACCGCCGCACGCGGCTGGGGGCGATCCTCGCGGACCTCCCCCCCGGCCTGCCCCTGACCACCTCAGCCGCCATTGCCGCCCCGGATTGGGACAGCCTTGCCCGCATCCGTGCCACCGCGCGGACCGAACGGGCCGAAGGGCTGATGCTGAAACGCCTGTCGTCCGCTTATGTCGCAGGACGCAAGCGGGGCGACTGGTGGAAGTGGAAGCTTGACCCATGGACCGTCGATTGCGTGATGCTTTACGCTCAGGCCGGACATGGGCGGCGGGCAAACCTGTTCACCGACTTCACCTTCGGGGTCCGCAATGGCAATGAGATCGTGCCCTTCACCAAGGCCTATTCCGGCCTGACCGATGCCGAGTTCACCGAAATCACCCGCTGGGTCCAGAAAAACACGCTGGAACGCTTTGGCCCGGTGCGGAAGGTTCCGGCCGAACTCGTGTTCGAAATCGGGTTTGAAGGCATCCAGGCCAGCCCGCGCCACAAAAGCGGCATCGCGCTGCGCTTTCCCCGCATGCTGCGCTGGCGCCGTGACAAGCCGGTGGATGAGATCGACACCCTCGACTCCTTGCGCGCCCTGCTGCAGGCCGCAAATTGACGATGGCCACCGGGCGCAAAACTTTTCCAAAAGTTTTGCAAATTTCTTCCAAGAAATTTGTTGCTCCCCCAGACGTGTGCCCGCCCGGGGTTGCACATCCCCGGCCCCGCCCCCTAGATGACCTTAAATCGACCCAAAAGGACCCCGCACATGACCTTGCCAATGACCCTGCCCCTGGCCCACCCCGTCTTTGACGCCAATACCAGCGCAGGTGGCTTTGGCGATCTGCCCGATTGGGACCTGACCGATCTTTACCCAAGCCCTGACGCCCCCGAATACAGCCGCGACATGGCCGAGCTTGACAGCGCCTGCACCGCCTTTGCCGCCACCTATGAGGGGCGGCTTGGCCGACAAGATGCCGCCGGGCTTTTGGCTTGCGTTGAGGAATACCAGCGCATCGACATCATCGCGGGCCGCCTCATGTCCTACGCCGGCCTGCGCTACTACCAGAACACCATCGACCCCGAACGCGCCCAGTTCATGGGCAATGCGCAAGACCGGGTGACCACCGCCACCACGCCGCTGGTCTTCTTCAGCCTGGAATTCAACCGGCTGGAAGAGGCGCACCTGACCCGCCTAATGGCCGAAAACGCCGATCTTGCCCGCTACAAGCCGGTCTTTGACCGCATGCGCGCGATGCGCCCGCACCAGCTGTCGGATGAGCTGGAAAAGTTCCTGCATGACGAAAGCGTGGTCGGCGCCAGCGCCTGGAACAAGCTGTTCGATGAGACGATGGCCGCATTGATGTTCACCGTCGCCGGTGAAGAGGAAGAGCTGAACCTTGAAGCCACGCTGAACCTTCTGACCGATCCCGTGCGGTCGCGCCGTGAGGCTGCGGCCCATGCCCTTGCCGAGGTGTTTGACAAGAACGTCAAGCTTTTCGCCCGCATCCACAACACGCTGACCAAGGAAAAGGAAATCCACGACCGTTGGCGCAAGATGCCCACGCCCCAGCACGGGCGGCACCTGTCCAACCATGTGGAGCCCGAGGTGGTCGAGGCGCTGCGCAACGCTGTCGTCGCCGCCTACCCCAAACTCAGCCACCGGTACTATCGGCTCAAGGCCAAATGGCTGGGGCTGGACAAGCTGCAGGTCTGGGACCGCAACGCCCCCCTGCCGACAGAGGCCCCGCGTCTGGTGGACTGGCCTGAGGCCCGCGCCACAGTGACCGACGCCTATGCCGCCTTTGACCCCCGGATGGCTGACCTTGCCACCCCGTTCTTCGACAAGGGCTGGATCGACGCGGGCGTCAAACCCGGCAAGGCCCCCGGCGCCTTTGCCCATCCGACCGTGACGACCGTCCACCCCTACGTCATGCTGAACTACCTCGGCAAACCGCGCGATGTGATGACCCTTGCGCATGAGCTGGGCCATGGCGTGCATCAGGTCCTTGCCGCGGGCCAGGGTGAGCTTCTGGCTTCAACCCCCCTGACCCTGGCCGAAACGGCATCGGTCTTTGGCGAGATGCTGACCTTCCGCAAACTTCTGGACGGGGCCAAAACCCCGGCTGAACGCAAAACCCTGCTGGCGGGCAAGGTCGAGGACATGATCAACACCGTGGTTCGCCAGATCGCGTTCTACGATTTCGAATGCAAACTGCATGCCGCCCGTGGGGAAGGTGAACTTACCCCCGACGACATCAACGCCCTGTGGATGTCGGTTCAGGCCCAATCCCTTGGCGACGCGTTTGAGTTCATGGACGGGTATGAAACCTTCTGGGCCTACATTCCCCATTTCGTCCATTCGCCCTTCTACGTCTATGCCTACGCCTTCGGCGACGGCCTCGTGAACGCGCTTTATGCGGCCTATGCCAATGGGATGCCGGGGTTCGAGGACAAGTATTTCGACATGCTCAAGGCGGGCGGGTCGAAGCACCACACCGACCTGCTGGCCCCCTTTGGCCTGTCACTGTCCGACCCCGCCTTCTGGGATCAGGGCCTGTCCATGATCGCAGGCTTCATTGACGAGCTGGAGGCGATGGAGGCGTAAGGCCGGGGTAGCTTTTCGGCCATTCCCGTCCTGTAGATTGCAGATGGGGGTGGGTCTACCGCAGGCCTGCGCCCGGCAGGGGGCAGTCACAGTGAAAAGGCCGCGCATTCCGCGTCAATGTTCTTGTGCAGAGGAGCGGGGTCTTTACTGGGAACGCGCCCTGCAGCGCCGCACCGGCACCTTGCGCGACTAGGTAGATGCTGCGCGCGTGTCACCGGACGGTCTTCGCGCGCTGCGCGGATGCACGGGCTTAGCGATCCCGAACCCTGATTACATCCGGCGGACCGCCAACCGCGTCAGTTCTGCCAGATGGCCGTTCAGCAGGTCGGCCGCGTCCTCCATCGTGGCGGCGCTGGCATCGGCATCGACGATCCTGGCAATGTCGGGGTCCTGCGCCACAATCGGCCCCGCCATCAGAATCCAGATGTGTGGGCAACGGATGCGCAGGGCCACGATCAGACGCGCGGTGGCAAAGGTCATTGACGGCAGCGACGCCGCCAACCCCAGCATGGCCGGCTGCATGCGCGCGATCTCGTTCACCAAGGCGTCATGCCCCAGCCCCAGCCGCAGCGAGATATCCCACCCCTTGCGCCGCATCGTGTCGGCAGCGATTGTGGCGCCGATCCCGTGCACCTCGCCGGGGACAGTGGCGAAGACGGCCTCGGCCTCCGGGGGGGCGGTCAGGCGTTCGGTCAGGAAGACCGACCGCAGGTCACGCAGGATCGAATAGATCCGCCCGGCGCCAAGGATCACTTCGGCCGAGGTCGCCTCATCCCGGTCCCAGCGGGTGCCCAGGCGGCGCGCGGCCTCGGCCAGATAGGCGTGGTAAAGCGTGTCGGCCGACATCCCGTCCAGCCGGGCGTGGTTCACCAGATCCGCCGCTGCCGTGTCATCACGCGACAAGAGAGCGTCGCACAGAAGCTCGATCGCGGCATTGCCCGGCAGGTCGTCCAGCGGCAAGGTAACCGGGCTTTCGCTGCGGCTGACCCGCAGGATCACCTCACGCGCCAGCACCCGCAGCGCCGCCACCGGCAGGATGGCCCCGCGCCGTTCCAACTGTTCATGCGCGCGCGCAACTTGCGGCACTGGCAGCCCGGGGATGGGGTGATAACCGTCAGTCATATGCGAGCCTTCCAGATGAAGAAACAGAGGGATCCGGATATCAGAGCCGGGGAATGAGAAGGCCCGGCAACAAGGGCACTGTATACGGTCGGACACAAGGACGGCAGGCAGAGCTTGGCGCTGTTGCGGGCACGGTTTGTTGTAGCACCCGCAAGGGTATTCCAGACCGTTCCCGCAACCATGTCCAACGACTCAGCCAAAGCGTATCACACCCGCGTGAGCATGAAACCAAATTCGCCGCCGCATTGCAGCACCCCGAACTGTGGCCAAGCGCCACGGTTTTGCAGGGCGCAGGTCATATCTCGACCGCTACGTCATAGACCCGGTCCATCATGGCTTGCGTGCCGCGCACAAACTCCAACGGGCAGGGATAGGCGGCCCCGGTCCGCACAGAACGCCCGAAAGCCTCAACCTGCAGTTTGTACTGGTTGGCGGTGGGGAAGCGTTCGACCGTCACCCGGTTGCCGTTCTGGTGCAGCTCAACCTCAGACAGATCGTTGACGTTGGCGTTGAAGGGGCCGCCCTCCAGCCGGATCATGCCCTTGGTGCCCTGGAACGTCGCCACCTGGCGGTTGTACATCCGCATGGATGTCACCGAGCCATAGGTGAACCGGCCACCCGGTCCGTCCATGATCCCCGCGACCTGGGCAAACACGTCCACCCCGTTTTCACGATGAATGCGGGCGGACAGGTCGACCGGTTCGGCCCCGGTCACGAACCGCGCGCAGCCGAAGGTGTAGACCCCGATGTCACGCAAGGACCCGCCGCCGGTTTCGGGCTTGTTGCGGATATTGCCGCCTTCGGTCAGGTTGAAGCTGAAGGCCACATCGGCATGGACCAGGGTGCCGATCTCTCCGGCTGCCAGCCACTCTTTCGCGCGCTGCCACTGGGGGTGGTGCACGATCATGTAGGCCTCGGCCGCCAGAAGGCCCGACCGGTCACGCGCGGCGATGATCTGGTCAATCTCATGCGCCTTCATGGCGATGGGCTTTTCGGTCAGCACATGCTTGCCCGCGGCCAGGGTCTTCAACGTCCATTCCACATGCAGATGGTTTGGCAGCGGAATATAGACCGCGTCGATGGTTGGGTCGGCCAACAGCGCGTCATAGCTGGAATGGACCGAAAGGCTGGGGCAAAATTCACGAAAGCCGTCGGCCTTGGCCAGGTCTGACGTCGCCAGCGCGGCCAGTTCGGCCCCGTGTGCTGCGTGGATCGCGGGCGCCATATGCTCTCGCGCGAATCGCGCAGCGCCGAGCACACCCCATCTGACCGGTTTCATTGCAGTTCCCCCCATTTCTCATTGGGGCCAGTTGTCCAGAAATCCGGCGATCATTCAACCCGCCACACGCGCCGAATTGCGATCAGACCAAAGCGCCGCACCCAGGGGCGCTGCGGATCAGACCGGCGCCCCTGGCCGCATCGCGCGCAGAAACAGCCACAGGATCGCCGCCAGATAGCCAAGGGACAGCGTCAAAAGCGTGACCCAAGGGTATGTCAACAGCGCCGCCACCACCATGACCGACCCCACCAGCGCATAACGGGCATAATCGGCCGCAATCGTGATCCGCTTGAGCGATGGGGTGCGCACCCGGCTGATCATCAAGGCCCCAATGCCCACCATCCACAGAGACACCAGCACCGGAGGCAAGGTGACAGCGGTGCCAAAGCCGTCCGCAAGCGCAAAGGCCAGATAAATCGGCGCCAGCGCCAGCATCGCCCCGGCCGGGGACGGCACACCGATGAACGCGGTCTTTTCCGCCACCTCACCCACAGCGCGGTTGCCGACATTGAACCGCGCCAACCGCAGCATGCAGCAGACGGCGTAGACCAGCACGGCAATCCAGCCAAAGCTGGTTTCCGGCCGCAGCGCAAAAAGATAAAGGACCAGCCCCGGCGTCACGCCAAAGTTGACGAAGTCACACAGCGAGTCCAGTTCCGCGCCGATCGCGCTTTCCGATTTCAGCATTCGTGCCAGCCGCCCATCAAGGCCATCCAGCGCCGCTGCCGTGCCGATCAACAGGACCGCCATCGCGAAATTGCCGGCAATCGCAAAGCGGATTGCGGTCAGCCCGGCGCAAAGTGCCAGGATCGACACAAGATTGGGCAGCAGCTTGAGCAGCAAAAGCTGGCGAGGTGCCTCGGACGGCCTGCGCGCCATCATTCGATCCGGGCTGCGCGCGCAGGGGCATCCTGCCCGATCAGCGCAAGGACAGTCTCACCCGCGCACATGGTCTGGCCCAGTGCCACTTGCGGCTGTACGCCTTCGGGAAGGTACACATCCAGGCGGCTGCCAAAGCGGATCAGGCCAAAACGTTCACCGGTGCGCACCACGTCACCCGGTGCTTTCCAGCACATGATCCGCCGAGCGACCAGGCCCGCGATCTGCACCACCGCAATCGTGCGGCCATCGGCCATTTCAATCGCCAGCGCATTGCGTTCGTTATCCGTGCTGGCCTTGTCCAGCGAGGCGTTGACGAACGTCCCCGGCCGGTAGGCCACCGCGGTGATCTTGCCCGCAATCGGCGCGCGGTTCACATGGCAGTTGAAGACGGACATGAAGACCGAAACGCGGATCAGCGCCTCGGGTCCCATACCCAGTTCCGGCGGGGGCACCGCGCGTTCGATCAGGCTGACCACGCCATCCGCAGGGCTGACCAGAAGGCCCGCATTCTGCGGCACCGCGCGCTTGGGGTCACGGAAGAAGTAGTAGCACCAGACCGTCAGGCCCAGGCCCAGCCAGCCAAGGGGGTCCCAGATCCAGAACAGGACCAGTGTGATCGCGCCAAAGATGGCCACGAATTTCCACCCTTCCGGGTGCATCGGCTTGATAAAGGTGTCGATCATTCTCATGCCTTGCCTCTAGCGCCATCGGGCTGGCGGGGCAAACGAAAAGGCCGTGACCCTTGGCCACGGCCCCCTATGTCAGCCGGCGCTTACCTGGGCGTCAGGCTGGCCTGGACGTCAGGCTGGCACGACCATGCCCTTGCCCCGCGCAAGGTCGCGCATCCGGGCTTGCAGTTTTTCGAACGCCCGCACTTCGATCTGGCGGATCCGCTCACGGCTGACGCCGTAGATTTCCGACAGTTCTTCCAGCGTCACCGGCTCTTCCGACAGGCGGCGCTGCATCAGCACGTCCTTTTCGCGGTCGTTCAGCACCGACAGCGCCTGCGACAGAAGGGCGCGGCGGGTATCCAGTTCATCCTTGGCCTCATAGGCCCCGGCCTGATCGCTGTCCTCATCCTCAAGCCAGTCTTGCCACTGCGCGCCGCCATCCTCGCTGCCGACGGTGGCGTTCAGGCTGGCATCCGACCCCGACAGACGGCGGTTCATGTCGATCACCTCGGATTCCGAGACGTTCAGATCGGTGGCAATCCGGGCCACGTTTTCCGGCCGCAGATCGCCCTCTTCCAGCGCGCCGACCTTGGCCTTGGCCTTGCGCAGGTTGAAGAACAGCTTTTTCTGCGCGGATGTGGTGCCCAGCTTTACCAGCGACCACGACCGCAGGATGTATTCCTGAATGCTGGCCCGGATCCACCACATCGCATAGGTGGCCAGACGGAAGCCCTTTTCCGGGTCAAACCGCTTGACCGCCTGCATCAGGCCGACGTTGGCTTCAGAGATCACCTCAGCCTGCGGAAGACCGTAGCCGCGGTAACCCATGGCGATCTTGGCGGCGAGGCGCAGGTGACTGGTCACCATCTGGTGCGCGGCTGCGGTGTCTTGATGGTCCACCCAGCGCTTGGCCAGCATGTATTCTTCTTCCGGCTCCAGCAGCGGGAACTTGCGGATTTCCTGCATGTAGCGGTTCAGCCCCTGTTCAGGGCTGGGTGCGGGAAGGTTGGTATAGGTGCTCATGTCGTGCCCCCCAAAATTGGCTTGGCGTCGATCCGGTGCATCATGCCCCCGGACGGACGGTAGTCTGAGGTACTGCGCCGATCCCTTCAAGTGATGCGGTTGTACCATCTTTCATTGGCAGATGTGCGCTGATGCCCGCTATGTGAAGCGTTGTGACATCTCTCTCACGGAAACGTCACCAATTCCTTTTCGCCCCACCGGTTTCGCCCGAAAAAGGGGCGTGATGGGCGGACCCAACCCCGCACCAGCCGCACCGTCACGTCAGCCGCGCGTGCAGTGCGCCAACCAGGGCCGCCATGTCCTCTGGCAGGGGTGAGGAGAATTCAACCCGCTCACCGGTAACCGGATGGTCAAAGCCAAGGCTTGCGGCATGCAGTGCCTGCCGGGGAAAGGCGTTGGCCACCGCCGCCCCTGCGCCAAAGGCCTTTTCCGACAGCCGCCGTGTGCCGCCATAGGTCTGGTCGCCCAAAAGCCCGTGCCCCGCATAGGCCAGATGCACCCTGATCTGATGCGTGCGCCCGGTTTCCAGCCAGCATTCGACCAACGCGGCCTCAGCCCCGAACGCCTCAACCACGCGGGCGCGGGTGACGGCGTGGCGGCCCGTTTCCCAGACCACGGCCTGACGCTGGCGGTCGGTCTTGTGGCGGGCAAGGCCGGTAGCCAGGCGCAAGATCCCGCCCGCCTCGAAGGTCACCCCGCGCAAGCCACGCAGCCTTGGGTCCGAGGCTTGCGGCACCCCATGCACCACAGCCAGATAGCGCCGGGTGACAGAGTGATCCTCAAACTGGCGGGCAAGGCCGTGATGCGCCCGGTCGGATTTGGCCACGACCAGCAGCCCGGTGGTGTCCTTGTCGATCCGGTGGACGATCCCTGGCCGCCGCGCGCCGCCGATGCCGGAAAGCGTCTCGCCGCAATGGTGCAGCAGCGCATTGACCAGCGTGCCCGAGGGCGTGCCGGGCGCAGGGTGCACGACCATTCCAGCGGGTTTGTCGATGACGATCAGATCGGCATCCTCATAAACCACGGTCAGGGGAATCGCTTCGGGCAGGGTCTCGATGCTGATGGCCGGCGCAAGGGTCAGGACATAGACCTGCCCCGCCGCGACCTTGGCCTTGGGGTCGGTGACGGCCACGCCGTCGCGCGCCACGTCGCCGTCAGCGATCATCCGCATCAGGCGTGAGCGTGACAGCGACGCTTCCTCTGGCACGGCGGCGGCAAGCGCCTTATCAAGACGTGTGGCGGCGTCTTCTGCGATGGTGACCGTCAGGGTGCCTCCTGTGGCAAGCCCATCGGTCAAGACATCATCAGCGTCCTCGAAAGTATCATCCATGCCCGATCCCGCCAATTCTGGTTCCGCCAATTTCGATCGCGCCAATCTCGATCCCGCCAAGTCCGAGGCCACTCTGGTCGATGATCCTGTCGACCTGCCGCCCAGCCTGCGGTTTCTGAAATGGCTGGTGATCGTGCTGACGCTGACCATGATTGGCGGTGTCATAACCGTGGTGGCGCTGCTTGTCACCCGGATGCCGCAAGCCTTCGTGGCCCCGCTGCCCGACCTGCCCGAGGGCTTTGCCCTGCCTGCAGGCACCCGCGCGCAGGCGGTGACGTTTGGTCAGGGTTGGGTGGCGGTGGTGACCACCGATGACCGAATCCTTATTTTCGGCAGCGACGGCGCCTTGCGGCAAGAGGTGGGCCTTGCCCCCTGACGGTCCGTCCTGCCCCCGGGCCCCCTTTTGGTTACTCTTGAAGAGAGCAAGCCATTGGCAGGCCGAGTTTCGCCGTGACCGGAAACCGACGCCGGCATGACGGGGATGGGCATGACCCAACCGCCTGTGGGCGGCAGGGTTTGGGTGACTAATGGGGGGGGCTGCGATGATCGGCGATCTGGGGGCTGCAGATGCCACGGCTTTGGCAGGGCTGGTGGCAAAGGGCGAGGTGACACCAACCGAACTGCTTGACGCGGCGCTGGCGGCGGTCGAGGCGCGCAATCCGGCGCTGAACGCGGTGGTGCTGGTGCAAGAAGGTGTGGCACGAAAGGCGATTGCCGATGGGTTGCCACCGGGGCCGTTTCGGGGTGTGCCCTTTCTGATCAAGGACCTGGGGATCGAGGCAAAGGATTTCCCCAGCCACAATGGCAGCCGCTTGCTGGCAAACACGGTCTACCGGGGCGACAGCAGCATCTTTGCGAGGATCAAGGCGACCGGCGTTGTCACCTTTGGCCGCACCACCAGCCCCGAAGGCGGGATTGGTGCTGCCACGGAATCGGCGGTCTACGGGGGGCCTACACGCAACCCGTGGAACCTTGACCACACCCCCGGAGGGTCTTCCGGCGGGGCGGGGGCGGCGGTGGCGGCAGGGATCGTGGCCTTTGCCCATGGGTCGGATGGCGGTGGGTCGGTGCGGATACCTGCCTCCAGTTGCGGGCTTTTCGGGTTCAAGCCGACGCGGGCGCGGCTGCCCGATGGCCCCTATGCCGGCGAAGGCTGGGCTGGAATGGCGATTGACGGGTTCCTCACCCGGTCGGTGCGCGACACCGCCGTTATGCTGGACGCCTGCGAGGGCGCCGACCTTGGCGCGCCCTACTGCGCGCCACCCCTGACGCGGGGCCATGCCGCCGCGATCAGCCGCCCGCCGCGCCGCTTGCGCATCGGGCTGTGTGAAACGACCCTGACGGGCGATCCGATCGACCCGCAGGTGGCAACGGCCGTCCGCGCCACCGGCCGCCTGCTGGAGGCCCTGGGCCACAGTGTTGAACCCGCGCTGCCGAAGGCGGATGTGCCGATGATGATGCGCGCCTGGACCGATATCGTCGCCGTCGGCACCGCGCTTGGCATTATGTCCGCGCTGCAGGGCCGGGCGCTGACGGGCGATCTGGTCGAAGGCGTCGGGCGCGGGGCCTGCGCCCATTCCGAGACCCTGCACCCCACCCGCTATCTGCAAGCGGTGGGCGAGATCCACGCCTTCGGTCGCCAGATGGCGCGGTTTTTCGATCAGGGGCCGGATATCCTGTTGTCGGCCACGCTTGCGGAACCGCCTGCCAAAGTCGGGCGTTTCAACCATGCGACCGAAGATTATGTCGCCTATCGCACTGGCCCACAGGGAATTTTCGCCTATTCGCCCTTCTGTGCGGTCTTCAACGCCAGCGGTCAACCTGCTGCCAGCCTGCCGTTGGGCTGGTCGTCGGACGGCCTGCCCATCGGCATCCATCTGGCCGCGGCGTTTGGTGAGGATGAGATGCTGATCGCGTTGTGCGCAGAGGTTGAGCAAGCCGCGCCCTGGGCGGCACTTCGTGCACCGATGGCCGGGTAACGGGGAAAGAATCGCTTGTCAGCACACAATCCAGCGTCTCAATATGATCAAATGAGCATGAACCAACGGGGTATGACCGTGGCCGATCTGGTAACGATCTCTGCCCGCAATGTCGTCAAGGCCTTTGGGCAGGGTGCCGCGCAGATGCGGGCGCTGGACGATGTATCGGTCGATATCCGCAAGGGCGAGTTCTTCACCCTTCTCGGCCCCTCAGGCTGTGGCAAGACCACGCTTTTGCGCCTGATTGCGGGGTTTGAGATGCCCTCGGCCGGGACAATCCTGCTGGATGGGGCCGATATCACCACGCTGCCACCGAACAAGCGGCCGGTGAACACGGTCTTTCAAAGCTACGCCCTGTTCCCGCACCTGACGGTGGCCGAGAATATCGCGTTCGGCCTGCAGATGCTGGGCAAACCGGCGGCTGAGGTGAAGGCGACGACTGACCGGATGCTGGCGTTGGTCAAGCTTGAGGCGCTGGCGGGGCGCAAGACCAGCCAGCTTTCTGGCGGCCAGCAGCAGCGCGTGGCCCTCGCGCGGGCTTTGGCGCCGCAGCCGAAGGTCTTGCTCCTGGACGAACCGCTCAGCGCGCTTGACCTCAAGCTGCGCAAGGAAATGCAGATCGAGTTGAAGCGCCTGCAGCTTGAGACCGGCATCACCTTTGTCTTCGTGACCCACGATCAGGAAGAGGCGCTGACCATGTCCGACCGGATCGGCGTCATGTCGAACGGCAAGCTGCAGCAGGTCGGCACGGCAAAGGACATCTACACAAGGCCCATCAACCGCTTTGTCGCCAGCTTTATCGGTGAGACGAATTTCCTGACGGGTGTGGCTGAGGCGGGTGGCGTGCGGCTGGCCACGGGCGACCTGATCGCCCTGCCCCTGCCTGCCGCTGACACGGGACACGCGGCGACGGTTGCGCTTCGGCCGGAACAGTTGCGCCTTGGCGCGCTGACCGATGCGGGGGCCATTCCTGCGCGCGTCGCGTCGCTGGTGTATTTCGGCACAGATACCCATTGCCACCTGCACCTTGCCGACGGGACCGAGGTTGTCGCCCGCCTGCAAAGCCCGGCGGATGGCGAAAGCGGCCTTGTGCAAGGCCAGGCGGTCGGCATCACCTTCGTGCCCGGTGCCGCACAAAGGGTCGAGGAATGAGCCCCGCCGAAGACCGCGCGATCAAGACCTCTGCCCGCAATGGCTGGCTGTTGTCCACCCCTGCGCTGGCGGTGCTGATCTTCGCGGCGTCGGGCCCCCTCCTCATCGTGCTGGTCTATTCCTTTCTGACCCCCGGCCAGCACGGCAACGTGGTCTGGGACTTCTCGACCGACGGCTGGGTCGGCATCCTGTGGTCGCAGGACATCTTCACCGGGGAATGGGCGCTGGCCGACGCGCATCTGGCGATCTTCTGGCGTTCGCTATGGCTGTCGCTGATGACTACTGCTTTCACCTTTCTGGTGGGCTTCCCCACCGCCTGGTTCATCGCCACAAGACCGCCCAAGGAACGCGCGCTTTGGCTTTTCCTCATCACCATCCCGTTCTGGACCAACCTGCTGATCCGCACCTACGCGATCAACGAGGTGCTGCGGAAGGAAGGCCTGATGAACACCGTTCTCCTTGGTCTCGGGATCACCGACACGCCCGTCGAGGTGCTGTACACCCAGACCGCAATCTTCATCGGGATGACCTATGTCTACCTGCCGCTGATGGTGCTGCCGCTCTTTGCCGCCATCGACCGTTTCGACATGAAACTGCTTGAGGCGGGCTATGACCTTTACGCCAGCCGGATGCAGGTCCTGCGCCGGATCATTCTGCCCATCGTCAAGCCGGGGATCATCGCGGGGTCGATCCTGGTCTTTGTGCCCAGCCTTGGTGCCTATGTCACACCCCGCGTCCTTGGCGGCGGCAAGCAGATGATGATCGGCAACTTCATCGAGCTTCAGTTCCTGCAAGGCAAGAACTGGCCTCTGGGTGCCGCGCTGTCGATGCTGCTGTTGATCATCGTGATGGCGGCGCTGCTGGTCTATGTCCGCTACGCCAACAAGGGGTCGTCGCATGGCTGACCGCGGCTTTCAGGTCGCCCGCCTGCCGGGCTTCGCCACGATTGCGATCATCGTCTTCGTGGCGCTGTACCTGCCGATCTTCACGCTGGTGGCCTATTCCTTCAATGCCAGCACCTCGCTGGCGATCTGGGGCGGGTTCTCGCTGGATTGGTATGCCAAGGCCTGGGACAACCAGCAGGTCAAGGACGCCACCGTCCGGTCGCTGATCATCGCCAGCTTTGCTGCCGTGATCTCGACCACCGTGGCCACGATGGCCGCCCTTGGCACCACCCGCCGTCGGGCCTTCAAGGGCCAGACCCTTATCTATGTAATGATCAACCAGCCGCTGATGGTGCCCGAAATCGTCACAGCCGTTGCGCTGATGATCGTCTTCGGCTTGGTCAAGGTCTGGCTGACCAGTGTCGGAATGGGGGGGCTGACCACGGGGCTGGGCTACCTGATCCTCGCGCACTCCGCCTTCTGCATCCCCTTTGCCTATCTGCCGATCCGCGCGCGGCTGGAGGGGATGGACCTGACCCTGGAGACCGCCGCCGCCGACCTTTACGCGACACCCTGGCAGACCTTCCGCCGGGTAACGCTGCCCCTTCTGGCCCCTGGCATGATCGCCGGGGCGATGCTGGCCTTCGTCATCTCCTTGGATGACGTGGTGATTACCGAGTTTGTGAAATCCGGCGGGCAGGACACCCTGCCCACCTACATGCTGGGCCAGATGCGCCGCCAGCTGACCCCTGAAATCAACGCCGTCTCGACCATGCTTTTGGGACTGACGGTGGTGCTGCTGACCGCGTTCTTCCTTCTGACGCGCAAGAAAACCTGAAAAACCAACTGGGAGACTTCTGATGAAAAGACTTCTGTCCGCAACCGCCCTGCTGATGGCCACCACCGGCCTTGCCTCGGCCGAGGGCGTTCTGCAACTCTACAACTGGGGCAACTACACCAGCCCTGAGCTTCTGGCGAAATTTGAGGCTGAAACCGGGATCAAGGTCACGGTGACCGACTATGACAGCAACGACGTGGCTCTTGCCAAGATCGAGGCGGGCGGCGCTGGATTTGACCTTGTCGTGCCTTCGGCCAACTATGTCACCATCTTCGCCGACAAGGGCCTGACTGTCCCCCTGGACCTCGCCCGCCTGCCAAGCCACGCCAACATTGCCCCCGAATGGAAGGATGTGGCCTGGGATCCGGGCCGCACCAACTCGATCCCGTGGCAGTGGGGCACCGTGGGGATCGCGGTCGATACCGCCGTCTATTCCGGCGACATCAACACCAGCGCTGTCTGGCTGGAAGTCCCGGATGAGCTGAAGGGCAAGATCAACGTCGTCCCCGAGATGACCGACATCGTCAGCCTCGCCACGCTGTACTACGGCGGTGAGCCGTGCAGCGAAGACCTGGAAGTGCTGAAAAAGGTCCGCGACGGCCTTCTGGCCGCCAAGCCGAACTGGATCGCGATGGACTATGGCGCGACCGAAAAGATGTCGAACAAGGACTGGGCGGCTTCGGTCAACTGGAACGGATCGACCATGCGGATCCGCGAAAACCTGCCCACGGTGGTCTATGGCTATCCGAAGGAAGGCTACACCCTGTGGATGGATTCCGTGATGCTGCTCAAGGATGCGCAGAACGTCGATGAGGCTTACGCCTTCATGGACTTCATCCTGAAGCCGGAAAATGCGGCGCTGATCTCGAACTTCGCAAAATACGCGAACGGTGTTGCCGGATCAGAGCCCTTCATGGACCCCGCAATGGCCACCGCGCCCGAAGTGGTTATCCCTGAAGAGCACAAGGCCAACGGCGTCTTCCTGCCGGTTTGCAGCGAAAAGTCGCGGGAATACATGACCGCGATCTGGACCGAGTTGCAGAAGTAACACCAGGTTGACCTGTCGGATCGGGGGGGTCACACCCCCCTCGTTCCGGCCCGGCCACGGGCCGGGCGTTCTTTGCGGAAACCCTCCACCGGAGGGTTTCTGATCGTTCATCACCCCCCGTGGGATATTTGGACCAAAATGAAAGACTTGCAGGACTTTTCCGCCAGCGAGCTGTCCGCCGCGATCCGTGCGCGGCAGGTGGCCCCGTCCGAAGTGATGGCGGCCCATCTGGCGCAGGTCGCGACAGTGAACGGAGCGGTCAACGCGCTGGTGTCCCTGCGCGATCCTGATGATCTGATGGCCGAGGCGCGGGCCTTGGATGATGTGGTGCCTGCGGGCTGGCTGCATGGGATTCCCTTTGCCATCAAGGATCTGGTGGCAACCGCAGGGTTGCGGACAACCTGGGGCTCGCCGATTTACGCGCACCATGTACCAGTGGCCGACGATCTGGTGGCCGCGCGTCTGCGGGGGGCGGGTGCCGTAATCGCCGCCAAGACCAACGTACCGGAATGGGGGCAGGGGTCACACAGCTTTAACCCGGTGTTTGGCGTTACGCGCAACCCTTATGACCTGACACGCACGGCCGGTGGGTCTTCGGGTGGGGCGGCGGCGGCGCTGGCCACCCGGATGGTCTGTGTCGCGGACGGGTCGGACATGATGGGATCCTTGCGCAACCCTGCCGCCTTTTGCAACGTCTACGGCTTTCGCCCGACCTGGGGCCTTGTCCCCGCCGATGCCGATGGGGACACCTACCTTTCCACCCTGTCCACCGAGGGGCCGATGGCCAGGACGGTCGAGGACCTCGCGCGGTTGCTGCTGGTGCTGGCGGGCGAAAACCCGGAGACCCCCTTCCCCCGCGCCGTCCCTGACCTGCTGACGGGCCTCGACCGTGGCATCAAAGGCCTGCGGATCGGCTGGCTGGCCGACTGGGGTGGTGCCTATCCGACAGAGCCGGGTATCCTGTCCACCTGCGAAACCGCCCTGCAGCAGATGGAGGGGTTGGGCGCCATCGTCACCCCCCTGCCCCCGCCCTTCCCCGCCGCCAAACTGTGGCAGTCCTGGACCACCCTTCGCGCCATGCTGAACGCCGGGGGCAAGCGGGCGCTGGCCGAAGACGCCGCCAAACGCGCCCTTACCAAGCCCGAAACGATCTGGGAGATCGAGCAGGGCCTCAGCCTTTCCGCCCATATGGTGTATGAGGCCAGCGTGATCCGCAGCCGTTGGCATGCCCATGCAGCCCACCTGTTCGACCGCTACGACGCCCTTGTCCTGCCATCGGCCCAGGTCTGGCCTTTCCCGGCTGAGTGGCGCTGGCCGCAAACCATCAACGGCCACCCGATGGACACCTACCACCGCTGGATGGAGGTGGTGGTCCCCGCCAGCCTGATCGGCCTGCCTTCCCTTTCGGTGCCCGTTGGGTTCTCTGACACGGGCCTGCCGATGGGCATGCAGATCATCGGGAGGGCGGGAGACGATGCCCGCGTTCTGGCCATCGGCCAGGCCTGGCACCGCGCGACCGGCTGGCCGCAGAAGCGCGCGCCTCTGGCAGGCAGCCCGGTTTCGCGCTAGGCCTTGCCGAAAGGGGGGATCATGCGGGTAATCGTCATCGGCTCCGGCTCTATCGGGCGCAGGCACCACGAAAATCTGTCGACGCTGGGCGCTTCGTCCCGGCTGGTCTCGTGGCGGGCCGAGGGGCTGGGCGGCGCCTTGGCCGCCATGGATACGGCAGATGCCGTGGTCATCGCCACTGCGACCGACATCCGCCTGCCGCTGATTGAGGCTGCCGCTGCCCGGAACCTGCCGATCTACGTCGAAAAACCCCTCGCCTTTCGCCCTGCGGAGGTGGAAGAGATTGCCACCCTTGCCGCCCCCGTGGCCGACCGGTCGATGCTGGGCCTGATGCTGCGCTATCACCCGGCCGTGCGGGCGCTGGCCAGCGCAGACCTGACCGATGTGTTCCAGTTTGCCATAACCATCGGCCATGACGTCACACAGTGGCGGCAAAACTGGCGCTTTTCCGAAAGTTACGCCGCAAGGGCCGACGGCGGCGGCGTCCTTCTTGACCTGTGTCATGAGCTGGATCTGGCGCACTGCCTGTTTCCGGCCCTGCAGGTCACGCGGGTGCAAAGCATTGGCCATCCGGGCTTTCCCGGCGTTGATTTCGCCAGCCGGATTTCCATGCAATCACATGGGCTTGCGGGCGATGTGTCGATGGACTACCTGACGCCGCAGTTGCACCGTCGCAGCACATTGCGCGGATTTGACCGGATGCACGACTTCGACTTTGCGGCGCAAGACTATGTGGTGACAGCCCCCACCGGACCCCGCAGTCTTGACCTGCCGCTGGAGCGCAACGCAATGTTTCTGGACGCGATGCGCGACTTTCTGGCGCTGGCCCGTGGGCAGCCCACATCCGGCAACCCGCTGATGCCCCGGCTGGACTTGTGCCTGCCCTCGGCCCGTCTGGTGGCGCAGGCCTGGGCGGCCCGCGACTTCATTGGTGAGATCACGAAGGATATTCCATGATTTTGGGTCATATCGGCGCACGCAAAGGGTCAAAGGGCGTGCCCGGCAAGAACTTTCGCATGCTCCAAGGCAAGCCCCTGATCGACTGGTCTCTGGACCAGCTTTTCGCCCATCCGCAGGTGGATGCCGTGGTCGTCAGCACCGATGATCCGGAAATCTATGCCCATTCAGTGGCCAAAGGCGCGCTGGAGATCGGGCTACGCCCCGCACATCTGGCAACCGATACCGCCGGGAAATGGGGCGTCTGGCAGCATGCATTGCAGGCGTCACAGGCGCTGATCGGGCCGGTGGATGCCTTCCTTGACCTTGACTGCACGTCACCTTTGCGGCTGCCGGAAGACATCACCGCCGCGCTAAAACTTTACAATATCGAACATCCTGACCTGGTGATGAGCTGTTGTGAGGCCAGAAAGAACCCATATTTCAACCTTGTGGAGCCTGATGCCACTGGCGCGCTTCATGTGTCGAAACCGCTTCCCGGCGGGGTTGTTGCCCGCCAGCAGGCCCCCACCGTCTATGAACATGCAGCGTCAACCTATGTCGTGTCACCCGACTACCTGCGCCGGTCCGACAGCCTTTGGGGCGGGCGGGTCATTCCCTATCTCATGCCACCGGACCGCTGTGTCGATATCGACACGCCGTTTGACTTCCGGCTGGTCGAACTTCTGATGCAAGAGGCAAACCCATGA
>JBBQVR010000007.1:0-56115 GCA_038211355.1 Rhodobacterales bacterium
CCTGCCTTTCCAGCAGAGACTTTATTTCTGCGAGCTCGTCGATGCCTTCAGATCCGACACGCGAGTCCCTAAGCAGTTCTTTCAACTGGAGCAGCCGCATAGCTGCATTTGCGGATAAAGGTGCATCAGCAATGAGCATTACGATCCCGGCCTGTTCAGCCGACAACCCAGCCCCTTTCGTGAAATCCCCGCTCTCATCCTTCCGGCCTGCGCCCAGCAGCGCCCGCACGCCCTCCGGCCCCAGCCGGTCGATCTTGTCGATGGCGCGCAATACAATCCCGCGTTCGGCCTCTTTGTCGTCACCGGACAGACCCGCGACTTCCATCACCCCGTTCAGGACTTTGCGGTTGTTCACCTTGACCACATAGTCGCCGCGTTCGATCCCGACTGCCTCCAGCGCGTCGGCCAGCATCGCGCAGATCTCGGCATCCGCCGCGACCGAACTGGAACCCACGGTATCCGCATCGCATTGATAGAATTGCCGAAACCGCCCCGGCCCCGGCTTTTCGTTCCGCCACACCGGGCCCATCGCATAGCGGCGGTAGGGCGACGGCAGGTCGTTGCGGTACTGCGCGGCGACCCGGGCCAGAGGTGCGGTCAGGTCATAGCGCAACGCCAGCCAATCGGCGTCCTCGTCAACCCAAGCGAACACGCCCTCGTTCGGGCGGTCGACGTCGGGCAGGAACTTGCCCAGCGCCTCGACCGTTTCAACCGCGCTGGTTTCCAGCGGGTCAAAGCCATAGCGGTGATAAACCCCGGCGATGGCATCCAGCATGGCTTTGCGTTCGGTGACCTCGGTCCCGAAATAATCGCGGAACCCTTTGGGGGTCTCGGCGCGGGGGCGGCGGGGTTTGTCCATGGGTCGGCCTTCGCTTTTGGTCGGGGTCCGTGTATCGGATGGGGGCGAAGGCGGCAAGCGGCGGGCAACATGGCGGGGGGGCGGGATGGACCGGATCGACGGATTAGAAGAACGGGTGGCGCACCTCTTGCGAGCGGTCGAAGACCTGTCAGACGTGGTGGCCCGGCAAGCGGCCGAGATCGCCGTGCTGGAGCGTCGGGTCCACCTTCTGATCGAACGGGCGGCTGAAGATGAGTCTCAGGGCGGCCAGACCCCGGACGGCAACGTCCGCCCGCCGCATTGGTAGCCGCGCGCTGAACCCGCCGGCGGCAGACCGTCAATCCAGCTGCACGACCGAAAGGCTGCCATTGTCGGCACCGAAATCTGTGCTGGCGATCACGGCATCCGTCAGACCCTGCACCCGCAGCCGGTCGGCAAAGCGCTGGCCGCCATCGCCCGTGGTTGACGCGGCGACCACAAGAGCCCCCTCAGCCAGATAGGGACGCGCCGCCATCAGCGTGCGCAAGGCATGAATGTCCACATCGACGAACAGCAGAAGGTCGAACCCCGGCCCGGCTTCGGCCCCAGCTTCGGCCCCAGCTTCGGCCCCGTCATCGACAAGGGTTGCAAGGAAAACAGCCTCGGCCTGGGTTTCGATCCGCAGCCTTTCGGGAAAGCGCCCGGCCAGCCAGTCACGCGCCAAGGGCACATAGCGGGCGCGGTCGGGCGGGGTATCGTCGCCTTCAACCGGCCAGCGGCCAGCGTCGGTGGCGGCAATCGCAAGGTCCGGGCACAGGTGCAGCGCGCCCAGCACCAGATGGCCGGTGTCATAGCCAATCACCAGCGCGCGTCTGGCGGTGCCCAGCCAGCCCAGAAGCTGCCGGCGCATCCCGTCAGACCGGGTGCGCAGCTTGCCATCGCTCAGGGGTTGCTGTTGCATGTGACGATAAAAATGCGCGCCCTGAAAGCGCGGGGCCAGACCGGCCGCTGTCAGGCCATCCGACAGCGTGGCATTCAGCGCGGCAAGATCCGCTGCCATCTCGGCACTGTTCAGGCCCTGCGCCAGCCGGTCACCCGCCGCCTTGACCGCCGCCTGCCGCACGGCCCTGCCCGTCTGATCCGCGCCTTGCCGGTCCCCGAAGGCCCCGGCCAAGCGGTCCAGAATTCCTGTATGCCCCGCCTGAAGTTCCGCCGGCGACAGCAGCGCCGTCGAAGGCCCGTTCTGCCGATTGTAGGCAAAGGTCGAGGTGCCCCATTTCTGTTCGGCGTAAACCCGGTCAGGCCCGTCATACCAGACGTTCGGCGCGCTTTTCTGCCAGGGAATGAAGGTATGTGTCGGGAAGATCTTCAGCACCTCAGCACCCGGAGCCTTGTCGCGGATCATCCGCATCAGGAACCGGTTGCCGGTGGACACCTCGGGTTTGCGCAGTTCCCACGGGTCAAGCGTGGCCAGCTCGTCAATCACCGCGCCGACAAAGGGGTTGCCGGGTTCGCAGGCCAGAAACGGGCAGACGCCCCGGAACTTGTCGGTCTCGGGGCGGTCATAGACGGTGTAGGCGCGGGGTTGGTCCAGCAGGTCATCCACCGGGTGCAGGCTGATCGCATCGGCATCGGCCATGAAGCCGCCGTAGCGATACAAAAGCTCATACCGCATCATGTCCTGCACACCGGCCCAGGCCCCGCGCCAGGCGTATTCGTTGATCAGGCGGCGCAGGCGGAACGGGTAGCCGATCAGCGTATCGTTGCCGTAGACGGTATAGGACCAGTCGGGGTGCAGCTTGGGCCAGCTGTCCATCCACAGCCTTGGAGCGGGCTTTGGCCCGATCCAGATATGGCCCAGCCGTCTGGGAATGGCGACGGCCGCGCTCATGCAGGCCCCATCTCCAGGCGGGTCATGTTGGGTGGCGGCCCACCGCGCAGATCAAGGACCGGGCGGCCCCCGGCAGCCTCATCAAGGCTGGGCAGACCCGCGCGGATGAACCCCAGCGCGACCAGTCGTTGAAACAGCGCGGGCATGTCCACCTCACCGATCGAGGCATAGTCGATCCGCGTGCCGTCTTCCTTGACCCAGCAGGCCGTCAGACAATCCACGACATCGACCGACGCGCCGGAAAAGCGCACCAGCTGATCCGCCAGCCGGGCCAGGATCGGCGATCTGCGCCGCGCGACGATGGCCACATGGGCATCAGGGCGCAGCGCATAGGCCGCCATGTGCAGGGCTGACCCGTCCAGCGCGATGATCTGGCGGGCGGCGGCGTAACGCTCCAGCTGCTCACGGTGGGAATGGCGCTGGGGGTGGAAAATCTCATAGCCATCCTCGGCCAGCACAGCCTCAATCTCGGCCTCGCCAAAGATGCCGCCGCGGTTGTCGTTCAACCCGCTGCGCGAGATATAAAGCTTGTCTGGCCCCGCCGCGGCAATCTGCGCTTCAACCCGGCCGCGGGTGAAGAAGCGATACCGCTCGCTGCCGCGCATGCGGACTTCGTGCCCAAAGCCAGGATCGGGGACCACAAGTTCCGCCACCCGCGTTGGCTGGCTGACCCTGTCGATCGGCAGGGTGCCGCAGAAGATCCCAAGGAAGGGCGCATAGGCCCGACGCGCGCGCCAGTAGGAGTTCGGGCCATAAGGAATGAACAGGACCGAGTCGACCTTTTCCGTATCAAGCGCCCACAGCCTTGGGGTGGATTCCAGCAGGAAATGCCCGAAATGCGGATGCAGCGGCCCGGCAAACAGGTGGCGGCCCGGCAGATCCAGCAGGGGGCCGGCCAGAAGGGCTGGGTCAGGGGTCTCTCGGGCCTTGCGCGGGCGGATGTAGTCCAGCGAAAAATCGACAAAGGCCCCATCGGCATCCAGCACACCGCAGCGGCCGCTGTCATCCGGCGGGCAGACGACCGCATTCTGAAGGACGACGACCTGGTCGCTCATCGCGGTCGCGTTGTAACTGGCCACGTCCCGGTCCCTTTATCCTTGCCTCTGCGCGCTCTGGTCAGCCCGCGCGCGCCTGAGTTATGGCAGAGCTTACCCGCGATGGGAACCAGTCGTGCCACTGCCCCGGCGCTGCGGCCAAGAGTTCGCGAATGGGGCGATTGTGCTGGCCAAAGGGGATCATTTCGACATCAACCGGGCAGCCCCGCGCCTGAAGGTCGTCCGACAGGCGGGTGACGGCAGCGCGCGGCATGATCGCATCGCCCCGCGCGACCAAAAGCGCGCAGCGGCTGGGGTGGTCCGGCGTGATACGCCAGGGCTGCGGCGGGACAGAGGCTATGCCAAGGGCCAGAACGGGCGCGGTCCTTGGGTCCGCGCGCCCGTCCAGCCCGTAGGCATGGCCCAGCGCCGCCATCCCCCCGGCCGACAATCCTGCCACGATCACCGGCAGATCGCCCAACCTTGGCCCTTCGGCCGCGTCGCGCAGCCAGTCCACCGCCGCCCCGAAATCCTGCGTGGCGCGGTACAGAAGCGGACCGAACAGTCGCGCCGAAATCTCGGGGTAGGCCGTTTCACAGCGCGCAATCGCCGCCTCGATCCCGGGCCGCTGATCCTCGGTCACGTCGCGCCAGGGGTTGCCCCCCTTGCGATAGTCGATCGAGGCGAAGGCCACCCCCATCGCCGACAAAAGCGTGGCAAAGTGCCGGGCCAGCCGATCCTGCCGGTTGCCGGTCATGAAGCTGCCGCCATGGGCATAGACGACCAACGCCGCAGGCCGCGCGACGCCGCAGCTGTAATCCAGCGCCAGGCCGGGTCGGTAGGTGAAGGTTTGCAAGGCGGGCGCGTCAGCCATCGCCGCCCGCCCCCGTCAGACGCAGGATCGCGGCCCGCAGGTCCATATCCCGCGCCCCCGCGCCCGCCGGACCAACCAGATCAGCCTGCCGGAACCGGAACAGGTCAGCCAAAGGCTCTCGCAGGGGGCCGCCTTGCGACAGGGCCACCCGCTTGCGCGTGATGCAGGGCCGTCCCAGACCGGACGCGGGGCGCACCGCCTGCGCGCCGTCTTGCAGGATGACATCTACTGGCACCGCCGCCACCGTCATTGGGGCCTGCCCGGTGGCAAAAAGCGCGTCCAGATAATCTGGCAGGGCGACCGCACCGGATGGCGCCACGATCTCATCCACCTCGGCGCACAGAACCCAGTTGTAATACAGCGTCAGCCCGCTGGTGAAGTGCGACAGCGTGGACCAGCGGCGATCTTCGGGGGCGTCAACCTTGTCGATGGCGGGCTGGTGCAGCACATTCGCCCCAGCAGCGATGCGGTCAACCTCAGCGTCATGCCCCTGCCGCAGAATGAACAAGTTCTCACGCCCGATCAGGCCGCCGTAATAGGCCATCCAGCGGGCAAGGGCGGCGTGATCAGCCCCGGTCATTTCTGGCGGCACCATCGTCACCGCCGCCATCCGCGCCTTGGACGGGTCGGGCCCAAAGACCGGCGGAGGGGCGTGGGCCGGGGCCTCGACCGGTTCAGGCGGCAGGTCGGGCAAAAACCCCTCGGGTCCGACCAGCGCCACGCCCGCTGGTGGCGGCACCTTGAACACCCAGCGCACGCGGCTGGTGCCGATCTGATCGGCCATGAACTGCTCTGGCAAGTCTTTCAGCCCCGCCTCGGCAAGGATGATCCGGCTGCGGTAGTGCAGCAGGGTCACGTCCGCCTCCTCCGGCACGGGCTTGCCGCGCATCATGCCGTTGATGCTGTAGTTGTACTTTTCGGGCAGGATGTTCCACGTCATCCCCGCGCGCAGCGTGGCAACCGGCAGGGTCATCTGGTCCAGGTAGGGCCGCCGGTTGTCAATTCCGGTGCGGTCAAGTGTTTGCGCGCTGTCCATCCAGACCTCGGCAAAGCGCTGACATTCGGGGGTGCGCCAGCGTTCATCCACCACCATCAGCCCGGCATTGAAATAGGGGGCGACCTTCGTGCGCTTGTCGCGGTTCATCGTGATCCGCTGTTCGGGCACCGCCATCCCGAACGCGCCGTAGATCTGGTCCCACACCGTCTGCGGTGCCCAGCGCATCGAGCTTGCGGCGACCATCCCGATCTGCCCCGCGCTGACCAGTTCCTCCACCAGACAGGGCTGAAGGAACAGCATGTCGCTGTCCAGAAACGCTGCAAAATCGGTGTCCTTGGGCGCCAGCGTCGCCAGAATCTTGTTGCCATGCGGATAGGCCGGATCAAAGGCCCCCTCAGCCTCGATCGGGCGCACCTCAACGCGCAGGCGGCGCAGGACCTCCAGCGGTTCCCGCTCCATCTCGGCCCAGCGGTGGCGCGGGCAATAGCCGATGACCTGCACCTCGGGCGGCAGAAACTTGCGGATCGACGCCGCCAGATGGCAGCCCATGTACAGGTAATTCGGCGGCTCGACGATGAAGAACAGGGTCAGGCTGGGGGGCATAGCGGGGGCCTAGCTGGCAAAAGGGGTCAGAAAACGCCGTTGAAACGGTCAGGCAAGCGAAAGATGTCAGGCGGGCGGCCACCGCCCATCAGCGTGAAGGGTGGGCGCAGGATGCAGGCGTTCAGCATGGCTTGGCGAAACTCCGGGTGGTCAACCGTTTCGGCCACGGGCGCGCGCTGCGACAGCGCCTCGAACGTCCCTTCAACCGAGGTCCAGCCCCAGCCGCCCGCCTGCATGGCCTGCCGTTCCGCCTCAGTCTTGCCCGCCAGCCGACGCTCAAGACTTTTCTGAAACCGGGCCATGCAGATGTCATGGTCGATGAACCGCAGGTGAAAGTTGTAAAGGTTCGGGTCCAGCGTGATGGCCGCATGGTTGGCCCCGTGGCCGCCCGCCTTGAACTCGGTCGGGCGGCTGATCAGGCAGGGCTTGGCATAGTTCGCGTTCAGCCGGTAACAGCGCCGCGCCCCAAGGATCGGCGTGCCGGGCGACAGGGCTGTGGTCTCTGTCTCCACGTTGTGAACCATCTCGATGGCAAAGGTGGTCAGCGCGGGCGGCACCTCATCCTGCGCGGCGATGGCGTCAAGATAAGCGACCAGCCCCCCCGGAATTGCAGGGTCCAGCACCACAAACTCATCCACATCATTGCAGGCCACCCAACGGTAGCCTCCGGTCAATGCCGAGGCGTGCAGCGACAATATCTGCCAGCGCCGCTGGTTGACGGATTTCTTCAAGCTGTCATAGGGCAGGCGGATGACGTTGCAGCCCCGTGCAATCCGCGCCACATCGGCATTGCCGCCGTGGTTGAGAACATAGATCGCGTCATCGGGCAGGGTCTTGCGCCAATGGGCAATCCAGCGCTCAAGAAAGAAATCCTCTTCATGCACCATGGTCAGGGCTGCCAGCGGGGCCTTGGTGCGGTCAAGCGGCATGATGTGCCACACTCATCTGCATAGGCCCGAGCAAGCGGTTGGGGGTATCGGCAACCCTCACTTCGCTTTCCTCTGCTTCTTGCGCTTTGGGTCCGGGGCGTCGGCCGGCCCGTCAATCTGCCCCGCCACAGCGCCGGGATCACCAACCCCGTGCAGGTCGATCACCGACAGCGCCAGCCGCAGCTGCACCCGGCCCCCGCCCATCGGGGTGACCACGGGCAAAGCGGGCCATTCACCAAGGTTCAGCCGCATCAAGGGCCCCCAGCGCCGGATCACCGTCACCCCGCCATAGGCAATGTGAAACACCACCGCCCCGGTGCCTGCGTCGACCTGGTTCACGCCGCTGCCGACATGCACCACATCGTCACCCTCGCCAAGGGTCACCACATTCCGCCCCGGCCCGGTGTGGATCAGCGATGACCCGTCGCCATCCACGATCCGGTCATTGCCATGCCCGCCATAGATCCGGTTGTTGTTGCCCCGCCCGAAGATCACATCGTCGCCGGTCCCGCCGTCCAGCGTATCCTTGCCCGGCCCGCCCGACAGCGTGTCATTCCCCGCCCCGCCATAAAACGCGTGGCGGCTTGAGGTCAGCGTGGCAATCGCGCGTAGCTCATCATTCCCCGCCCCACCCCGGAAGGTGGCGCTGCCATACTTCGGCCCCAGCATGATATCGCCGTGGTTTGAGCCGGTCACATCCACCTCAACCCGTTCCGATGTCTCAAAATGGATCGGGCTGTCTGGGTGGGCGACGATCTTCAGCGTCTTCCTGACCTCACCGCCGCCGGTCTCGTTCCGGGCAACCACCGTCGCAATGCGGATGCGTTCGACATGCGGCGGGCAGTGCAAGACATAGTCATCCGGCCCCGCCATGTACCACAGCGTATCCAAGCCCCCGCCGCGTTCCTCGCGGATCTTTTCGGCATCGGCCCCGTAGGCCCAATAGTCGGTATCGCCCCCGCCGCCCGCCAGAATCACGCTGCCATCCACCGCCATCATCGCGTTGACGCCGCGATCCGGGTTTTCAAAGCCCCGCAGATCCAGCCCCAGCGCCAGCGCGCCCTGCACAAGTTCCGCGCGCAACGCAGCAAGCGGAGCGGTGTCCTTCAGGTTCGCTGTTTCCCCCGGATCGGCGACGATGTCATAGACATGCTCTTCCCCGTTCGGATAGCGGAAGTAGCGCAGATGCGTCAGCCCCTCGGTCGACGGCCGGACCGAGAGCGTGCCGAACACGCTGGTCACCGGCGACTGGCTCCGGTCATAGGCCCCGAACGACGCATCCACCAACGGCAACAGACTTTGCCCCTGCGTCCAGTCCGGTCGGGGCGGCAGGCCCACAATCTGCATCAGGGTTTTCGGCACATTGCCGAGGGACACCGGCAAATCAACCTCACGGCCCGCGATGCCCTTGTGCCAGATCGCCAAGGGCACATGGGCGGCACTGTCCCACTGGCTCATCTTGTGAAAGCTGTCGTGGTTGCCCAGGTTGAAGCCGTTGTCTGACAGGAAGACCACCGTGGTATTGTCCCCCAACGGCGACGCCTCCAGCGCTGTCATGAAGCGGCCGATCTCATGGTCCACATGGCTGATCGCCGCGAAATAGGCGCGCACGACCTGCCGCCACGCCTCATCGCTGGACCGTTCCGGCGTCCAGTGGCCGTTGGCGATATAGGCCGCCTCATAGACCGCGAAACCGGGCTGCGGGCCGAACTGATCCTCAGCCGCGGCGATGCTGGGCCAGCGGATGTCAGCCGGGTCATAGAGCTGGTAGAACCGGTCCGGGCAATCCAGATTGTAATGCGGGTGCTTGAAGCCCAGCTGGATCAGCTGCCGCCGCGCGGGGTCCGCCCGGTCAAGGTAACGGATGGCGTTTTCTGCCACCCAGAAGTCATAGAAACGGTCATCCTGTTCGCCTTTGTCATTCGGGTGGTTCGTGCCCTGAATGCCCGGCCCGCCTTCCAAATAGACCTTCACCCCGGTCCGTTCGCCTGCGTCCTGCGCCAGCGGGTTTTCGTGGAACAGAAGGCGGCGGTAATCTTCCCGCATCGGGCGATAATTCGCGTCGACCTTGCCGGTGGTAAAGGTGTGAAACCCCGCCCGCCGCAGATCATGCGCCCAGGCCTTTTCCGGCGGAAGGACATCGCTCCAGAACCGGTTGAGGTCCACCAGCCCGCTGCGGAACGGTGACAGCCCCGTGGCCAGTTCCGCCCGGCAGGGCGCGCACAGGGGAACGGTCGCATATGCATTGCTGAACCGCACCGCCCCGGCCATCAGCCGGTCAAGGTTGGGCGTCTGGATCGCCAGCCCGAAGGTGTCGCGCCAGGTGTAGACATCTATCATGTCGTCCACCCAGATCACGCACAGGTGGCCGTCCCGGATGGCATCGGCATCGAAGGCCATGCCTCAACGTCTCCACAGGTAGTAGCGCGCAAGGGTAAGGCGCTGCGCCTCATCCGCAGCGGTCTGCGGCATGAGAAGCGACAGGCCGGGCCAGATCACCACATCCTCGATCACCGCCTCACCCAGCGTCTTTTGCAGGCCGCCCCGGTGGCTGCGCACGCCGACGAACAGCGAGGCAGGACTGGGCAAGGCAGGCGGAATCCCTTCGGCCACATGCACCGGCCCGCCACTGTCTTGCAGCGCCACCCGGCCCCGGTCCAGCGTGACCAGCACACAGCGCAGCCCCTGCACCCCTTGGGTTTTCAGCGCCGTCAGCGAAAGCCCCTCACTGGTGTCCTTGACCAACAGACTGTCACCGTAGTCGGCCAGAAACAGGTAGGGCGCGCTGCCCCCCTCGCCGTCGCCATTCACGGTCAGCAGGGTGCGCCCCTCAACCCCCGGGTCTGACCGGTAGAAGATCGCCATGCTGAACCGCTCATCGCGGGGCAGGGCACCGGGCAGCACCAGCCCGCAATGCGCGCCTGTCCGGCATTGCAGCCCGCCGCCCGTATCGGTTGCCACCCAGCGCCCATGGCCTTCGTTGGGTTTGGTCGGCACCGCCTCAGCCGCGCCATCGGTGGTCTGCCAGCCAAGGATGGCCCCCTCGGCCCCCAGCCTGACATGCCGCGCGTCGCCATGCAGCCACACCCCCCCCGCGCCAGCCACCGCAGCGGCAAGGTCAGCGGTGCATCCATCCAACAGCGCCGCGCCGGGCAGGTCATCGTCCACCACGATCATGCCGCACCGCCCTCGCGGATCGCCAGCCGGCAGGGCAAGGCCCAGCGGTGCAGCATCCGCCCATCCGCAGCGGCCAGCTGCCAGCCATCACGCACCGCCACCTGCCCCGCCCCATCCGGCGCGACGCCATAGCCATAGCGCAGCCGCAGGTCATCCCCCTCCGGCCGCCTATCCAGCGTCAGCAGCACCGCCTGAGCATCCGCCGGATCAACCGCAACCGAGGTGATCGTCGCCCCGGCCTTGTCCCCGTCCAACGCAAAACCCACGGGGCGGTCGCCCCCCACACTGTGACCGGGGGCCAGCACCAGATCGCCCAAAGCGCGCAAGACCAGCCGCAGCACGACAGCGCCCTTCGGCCCCGCCTCAAGTTCCGCCAGATGGATGACCGGACAGCGCCAGCCGTCCAGCATCGGGTCAGGCTTCAGGCTTTGCGCTCCCGCCGCACTGGCCGCCGCCGCCGACATCGCCGCCATATGCCGCCGCGCCTCTGGCGTCGGGCGGTCATAGTCATCATGGGTGAACATGTGGCTTGGGGCAGAAATCACCAGCCGATGCGCGCCGCAGTTCCAGGCCAGCTCCCACTGTGCGTCGATCATCCGGTCGTCTATCAGCCCCGGACGCCCCCCCTCAAACCGCGCCACGAACACCGGCCGGTCAAAGCCCAGCTTGGCCAGCCCGCCTTCAACCCGCGCCATCAGCGCGAGCATTCCGTCGCGGTAGTCGGTGGCAGACCCCTCCACCGCCTCCAGCGCGAAATCCAGCGTCACGGCGAAGATCCGCGCCGGTTTGCCCAGACGCGCCGCCGCCAGCTTGAGGTTTGCCGCCGCGCGCAGCAGGTTATCCACCGCCACCCCGTCAGCCAAAGCCCCGGCTGAGGCTGAACTGTCCGTCTCAACCCGCGTCACGAACAGCGGCAGGCCCGCGTGCTTGTCCAATTGCCAGTCAAGGCAGACCTCAGCCATCAGCGCCTCATGCGTCATCTCGCGCAGGTGGGACAGAAGGTCGGTGACCGCCGCCCGCTCAACCCCCGCATGGCCGACCGCGCCAATATCATCGGCAGGGGCAAGGATGTGGAACGGATAGGCCGCCACCTCCGGGTTCGCCAAAGCCGCCCTTGGCCCGCCGATCCCGAAGATGCCCACGACCGCGCCGGGGGCATCGGCAAGCACATCGCCGCCCGCACGGCACAGCCGGAAATCACGCGGGCCTTGCCGGCCGGGCAAACGGCCGGAAAAGCGCAGCCAATCCCCTTCGGCGCGGATGTTCCAGACGTCATGGCCGTCCAGCATCGCCTCAAGCTCGGCCACATTGCGGGGGTCGCTGGCGGCAGCTGGCGCATCCCCGGCCTGCAACCGCCCACCCAGCCGCAGCGCGATGTCGTCGATCACCTTGTCGGCCAATCGCAGCACAAGGCCGGTCGGATCATAGCCGATCACATCGCCATTCCTGGCACGCACCAGCACGCCATGGCCCGCCCGCAGCTGAGGGCTGGCTGGGCTGTTGTCAGTCTTGTCGGTCACGCGGTTTCTTTCGGTTCCTGCAACGCCAGCCAAAGGCTACAGCGCCCATCCGGGCGCCGGATTGCAAACATCTGGAAAATACCCTAACCCACGCAAAGGTTTCGTTCCAGTAGGTCGAAGGCCATGCCAGCTTGACCGACACAAACGCCGAAATCCCCAAGCCGCCGATCCTGCCCGATGCTTCGGCCGCAGGGCATGCGCAGGCTTTCCGTATCCTCGCCCCAAAGGCCGCCTTGTGGTTTGAACCGGGCAATGGGCAGCTGATTGTCAGCTTTGACAACCTTGCCACCGTGGATGAGCCCTATCCCCGGCCGCCCTGGCTTTTGGCCCGGCTGCAGGCCGAAGGGTATGCGGTTCTGGGCGTCCAGACCTTTGCCAAGGACTGGTATCGCAACCCCGACGCGGCCCCGCTGATCCAGACCCTTGCCGCCACCGGGTTCTTCAAGGCGTTTGACCAGGTGGTCTTTATCGGCGCGTCGATGGGGGCTTTTGCCGCGATCAACCTGGCCACGCTGGTGCCGGGGGCGACGGTCATCGCCTTTTCCCCGCAATCCACCATGTCGACCCGCATCGCCCTGTTTGAGCGCCGCTTCGGCTGGGCGGTGCGCAAAAGTGACTGGACGACCCCCGCCTTCCTCGACGCCCGCGATGCCGTGCCGGACGTGGCGCAGATCGTCCTTCTCTACGATGGCCGGGTGGCCGAGGATCTGGCCCATGCCCGCCGCCTGACTGCGCCAAATGTCCAGCTTTTGCGGATCGATCACTGCACCCATGAGGCCATCCGCGTGATCCTGAAATGCGGGGCGCTGCCGCCGCTTCTGGCCGGGGTGATGCAGACCGGACGAGCCGGCCCCGCCTTCTGGCAGGCCATGCGCACCCGCCGAACCGTGCGCAAATGGGCCCGCGCGATGATGGAGGCGGTCGTGGCCGACGCCCGCCCCGCCCGCATCCACGCCACGGCGACGGCCCTCCTCAGGCAGGATGACTACCTTTTCGCCCAGACCGCCCTGCGCGATCTGAAGGGCCCCTAGCCGCGCCGCACGAACAAAAGCGAGCCACCCTCAGCCGCCGCCGAATCTTCGGCAAATCCGACCGCCTCCAGCGCGCTTGCGTATGCGGTGCGGCAATCGTCCCGCTCTGCCCCGGACTCGAACGGCAGGATGATCCGCTGCACGCTGTCCAGCAGGGCTGCCGCCAGCGCGTCTGGCGTGACCCCCGCCCGCCCATTCACTCGCAGCGCATCAGGGCGAAAGTCGCGCAAGCAGGCCGCCAGCCCACCCCAATCATCGCCCCTCAGCTGCAGCTTGCCCCCCACCGGTTTAAGAACCGCCGTGTCATCAAACCCGTTGCGTCGGAAAACTTCGGTCATGGCCGCCAGCATCCCCGGCCCCTCATCCTGCACCATGACAACCATCCCCGGCGCATCGCGCAGGGCCTTCATCGCACACAACCCGATGCCGCCGCCCAGTTCCAGCAGCCGCTTGGCCCCGGTCAGATACACCGCGATGTTGCGCGCATGTTTCCGGTCAAACTTGCCCGCAAGGATCGCCATCACCGCTTCAGCCCCGAAAAGCTGCGGGTCGGCTGGCAAGAGAAGTTTCTGGTTCGCCACCCATTCCACCCCTGCCTTGGCAAGGGCAACCTCTGGCCCGGCATAAGCGCCGGGAGGCAGGGCGACAGGCTGGACCGCGCGCGCCTCGACCGCCGCATCGAGGGTGCGTTGTTCGGCCTTGCTCATCTTCGCGGCAATCTTGGCGGGGTCGCGCGCCTTGGGCGGCTTGGCCTCAACCTTGGTGATCGGCACCTTGCCCGCCTCGATCAGCCCAGCGCGCAATTCGCCGTAGGCCGGGGTCCCGCGCAATTCGGCCAGCCGCGCCTGAACCCGCGCCAGCGCCGCCTCATGGAGGCCCCGCAGCACCGGGTCGGCCAGCAGCTGCGCCATGATCTCGGCCCGCCGGGGGGCGTGGCGCAGGATGTGGGTATCAGACACCTCATTGCGGTCCTGCAAGGCCCAGTAGTCGGCGTTGTACTTGTCGGCCTTGTTGTTCACGTTGCCGCGCAAACGGCGGATCGCATAGCTGTCGATCGACTTGACCGCGTAATGATTCATCTGCGCCCAGTCGAAGCCCACCGTCCGGCGGATCGACCGCCAGCCGCGGAACTTGAAGTAATCCTCCATCTTCTGGCCTGACCCGTTCAGCCACAGCACCGTGTCGGGAAACCCGTCCTTGAGGTGCTTGTTGCGGATCGACGGCCGGTGGATGCCCAGCTTCCAGTGGTCAGGATCAAACTTGAACAGCGTCTTCACCCCCCAGCCCATGTGCCACAGGGGCGGGGCCGCACGGGTGTATTGTTCGGTCACCGGGGCGGGCGACCAGTCCACCACGCCACCTGACCCGAAGATGCGCCAGGTGACCACGATCCCGTTTGCCCCCGCCGCCTCCGCGTCATCCAGCATCCCGTCCAGCTGGCCTGAGGGGTGGTTGACCGACAGAAATTCATCCGCGTCAAACACCATCACCCAGTCGGCATCCGCGACCAAAGGCTCATCCTGCGCATGGCCAATGGCTGATGGCTGCGGCTTGCCACCGGCCCTGATCACGTTGGGCCGGTGATGGCCAAGGCCCAGCTCTTCCAGCCGCTCAAGCATCTCGACCGTGCCATCGGTGCAGTCGTTGGTATAGACCAGAATGTCGGTGAACCCCACCGCGAGGTGATGCGCGAACCATTCCAGTAGGAAGGGCGCCTCATCCTTCATCATCGACACCGCCATCACCACGCCATGGCGGCTGACGGGCTTTTTCAGGGTCAACACGGGTGCAAGATCACTCTTCCAGTGCTGCGGCGGGGTCGACGCCCAAGGCCTCGCACATCCGCGCGACGTAGGAGTTGGCGAGTGGGGGGTTCCGCCGCCAATAAGGCTTGGTCCCGTTGGTATAAAGGTGGACCGACACGGTGGCGTCGGTGAAATGCCCCTCAACCCGGCCGTAGGGGTCAAAGAACACGTCGTTCAGCTGAAACGGGACGGGGTACAGCACATCCGGTGTCATCGCCTTGGCAATGTCGCCGGTCTGTTGCGCAAACCAGGTAAAGGCCTGCGGGCCAAAGGCGGTGCGTTCCGTCTTGTAGATCGCGGCGGCATGGGACAGGTCGCCCTTTTCGGTCACGCGGTCCATCTGCTTGCGCTGCTTCTTGTTCCACCACGCGGGGTAGTCAGGCAGGTTGTCGTAGTAATCCAGCAACTGATCCATCAGCGCGCACTCGGCAGGCAAGCCTACCACGCCGCAGTTCAGTGCCCCCCGCATCCCGTGGCCGGCAAAGACATAGTCCCATGCGTCCGGAAAAGGCTGATGGCAAAAGGCGTCGCAATCGATCCACAAAGCACCCGTCTTGCGGATCATCTTGTAGCGAAACACGTTCGACAGGAATGAGGCTGACGTCGCCTCAACCAGCCCCATGTCCAGATCCATGATCTCTTCCGCCGGGCGGATGACCACGCCTTCGGGGGCGTTCTGCACGTCATCGGTGCAGTAAAGCGTGACCGGATGGCCGTGCATCAGGTGTGATTTCAGGCAAAGCTGGTTCAGGTAATGCAGCCGATCCCCGATCCAAAGCGAGGCGACAGGGCGACGGTCAAGGGGGCGACGGTCAGGGGTCATTGCCAGCTTTCCAGATGGGGTCATGCACCGGGCGACATCTAAAGGATCAGCCCGGTCGAAACAACCGCTTTGCCCAGCCAGCAGGCCCTGCCGGCAAGCGGCCGATTGTGCCGCATGTGGTATTGCATCTGTCGCTTTCCACCTTGCCCGCAGCCCTTTTCCGTCGCACACAAGGGGATAGATGGTTCCCGGCCAAACCACGCGCGGCCGGGTGAAAAGGGAATACGGTGAAGGTGTAGGCAACAGCCGCCAACTCCGTGACTGCCCCCGCAACTGTAAGCGGCGAGCGACCCCCACTGCCACTGATACTGCCGGGTAAACTGGCGGATCGGGAAGGCGGGGCAAGCCCAGACCCGCGAGTCAGGAGACCTGCCATCAAAGTCAGCAACCACCGGGCGGGGTGCCCCGGAGAGGAGTCTTTGATGAACACGTCCCAGCGGCGGCCGGTGGCCACGCCTGCCTACAGCGTCGCGCAATCCGCGCCGCATCAGATATTGGTCTGCAAGGCCTGCAAGCATCATGGCCAGACCTGTGAACCAGGGCACAAGCTGCTGAAACAACTGCGCGCGGCGATTGCGACTGCCGGGCTTGGCGATGCGTTTGAGGTGTCGGGAACCGCCTGCCTTGCCGGGTGTGTGCCGGGTCACGGCGGCGCTTGTGTTGTCGGCTGGCGGGCGACGGCCAAGGCGACCTGGCTTTTCGGCGACATTGACCCGGCACAGTCGATTGATGATCTGGTTGCCTTCTCAAGGCTTTATGCCGCGGTTGACGATGGCTGGCTGTCAGGCCGCGACCTGCCCCAGCGCCTGTGTGACACCACCCTTGCCCGCATCCCTGCCGCGATGATCCTGACACGGGAAGGGGCTGTCCAATGATTTGGCCAATGACCTCGCCAATGTCCCCGCCAACAACTCCGACCGTCGAACTGTCGGGCGTCTTCTGGGGTCCTGCCCGCCATCCCGACATCCTGCACGACCTCAGCTTTGCGGTGACCAAGGGCGAGGTGCTGGCGATCTGCGGTGCCAACGGGGCGGGGAAATCTTCACTCCTGCGCCTCCTCTACCGCCATCAGGCGCCGCGCAAGGGCACGGTCCGGCTTATGGGCCGCGACCTGTGGCTGATGAAAGCGCCCGAGGCCGCCCGCATCGTCGCCGCCGTCTTGCAAGAACAGCCCACCGACTTTGCCCTGACCGCCCGGCAGATCGTGGCACTTGGCCGCCTGCCGCACCGCAAGGGCTTTGGCCCCGGCCAGACCGACACCGCGATGGTTGAGGCGTCGTTGCGCCGGATGGACCTGACCACCTGCGCCGACCGCGCCTTTGGCACCCTTTCGGGGGGGGAACGGCAGCGCGTCATGGTTGCCCGCGCGCTGGCGCAAGACCCGCAGGTCATCGTGCTGGATGAACCCACCAACCATCTGGATATCCGGCATCAGCTGGAACTTCTTGCGCTGCTGCGCGGGCTTGGACTGACCGTGATCGCCACGCTGCACGACCTGACCCTTGCCGCCGAATTTGCCGACCGGGTCATGATCTTGTCCGAAGGTCGGATCATCGCCGACGCGCCCCCCGATCAGGCCCTTGGCGAAGCAACCATCGCCCGGGCCTTCAACGTCACCGCCCGCGTGGACCGCAGCGGCCGGACGCCCCGTTTTTCCTTTTCGCTGAATGGACATTGAATGAAATTCGCCCTCGTCGCCCTTCTGATCTCTGCCGCCCCGGCGCTGGCCTTTCCGGTCACCGTGAAAAGCTGCAGCCGTGAGGTCACCTTTGACCAGTCCCCTACCCGCGCCATCGCCAATGATGTGAACCTGATCGAGATGATGCTGGCCCTTGGCTTGGCCGACCGCATGGTCGGCTACACCGGCGTCTCCGGGTGGAAGACGCTGGACGAGGGCCTGCGCGCCGGTGTCGCGGAACTGCCCGAACTGTCGGCCAAATACCCGACACGGGAAGTGCTGGCCGGGGCCGAGACCGACTTTTTCTTCGCCGGCTGGAACTACGGGATGAAGGTCGGCGGTGAAGTCACGCCCGAAACGCTGGCCCCGCTTGGCATCAAGACCTATGAGCTGACCGAAAGCTGCATCCACATCGGCCCCAAGGCCAAGTCCAGCATGGACGACATGTATGCCGACATTCTGAACCTTGGCACGATCTTCGGCGTTTCAGGCGCGGCGCAGGACCTCGTTTCCGGCTACAAGGCCCGGCTGGATGAGGTGACGGCCGGCATCGACCGCACCACCCCCCTGCGCGTGTTCGTCTACGACAGTGGCGAAGAAGGCCCCTTCACCGCCGGGGCCTACGCCATACCCACCGCGATGATCGAGTTGGCAGGCGGCGTGAACATCATGGACGACCTGGAAAAAAGCTGGGCCACCGTCGCCTGGGAGCCGGTGGTGGACCGCAACCCGCAAGTGATCGTGATCGTGAACTATGGCGATGTGACCGCCGACCAGAAGATCGCCTTTCTAGAGGCCAACCCCGCTTTCACCGGCATCGACGCCGTGAAAAACGACCGCTATGTCGTGCTGGACTACGTCGAGGCGACTCCCGGCCCCCGCAACATCAAGGCGGTGGAAAAACTGGTCGCGGGTTTCTGGGGGAAGTGATGCCGAACCACGAACCCTCGCGTGTTGCGGCAGTGCGCACTTGCGGAGCCGGTCTGGCGCCTGCGCCAAAGGCACCGATCCGACCCCTTGCCACCCCGCGCCTCCCCTCCCCCATATGGGGATGGGGGTCGGGTGCCTGCCGGCCGCGAACCTTGCACCCCGTCCATCCGGCCCTGACATGACCGAAACCCCACTCAGCACGGCCCTCACCACCCCCACGCTCCGCCTCACCAGGCGGGCGGCAGTTGCCCTTACCGGCATCGGCGCAGTGCTGGCGGCCATCCTTCTCGCCGTCTCCATCGGTGCGGTCGCGGTGCCCCTGTCCACCGTCTGGGGCATTTTGGCCAACCACGCGGTCCCCGGCCTTGTCACCCCCGACTGGACCCAAGGGCGTGAGGCCATCGTCTGGGACATCCGCTTTCCCCGCGCGCTTCTTGCAGCGCTTGTCGGCGCGGGGCTGGGGATCACTGGCGCGGCGCTGCAGGCGGTCACGCGCAACCCCTTGGCAGACCCCCACCTTCTGGGCATCTCGTCTGGCGGCGCGTTCGGGGCCATTGCCGCGCTGTTGCACACCGGGCTTTTCCTTGGTCTTCTGACCGTCCCCCTCATGGCCTTTGCCGGCGCCCTTGCCGCGACCCTCATGGTCCTCGCCGCCGCAAGACTGGCCGGCGCGACCAGTGCCGACCGCCTTGTGCTGACGGGCGTCGCCATCAGCTTCATCATCATGGCCGGGGCCAATATCCTGATATTCCTTGGCGATCCAAAGGCCACCCATACCGTGGTCTTCTGGATGCTGGGCGGCCTTGGCCTTGCCCAATGGTCCCACCTGATCTACCCGGCGGCCGTCCTGTTCCCCGCCGCCCTGTGGCTTTGGTCGCAAAGCGCCGCCCTGAACGCGATGTCGCTTGGCGATGAAACGGCGGCCTCGCTTGGCATTCCGGTCGCGCGCTTTCGTTTGTCGGTGTTCGTTGCGGGGGCTCTGATCACCGGCGTCATGGTGGCCTTTTCCGGCCTGATCGGCTTTGTCGGACTGATGATGCCGCACCTTGTCCGCCTCGTGGCCGGGGGCGACAACGCCCGCGTCCTGCCGCTGTCCGCGCTTGTCGGCGCGATCTTCCTGGTCCTTGCCGACACCCTGGCCCGCGTGGTCATGGCACCCGAGGATATGCCCATCGGCATTGTCACCGGGCTGATCGGCGGGGTCTTCTTCCTCTGGCTGATGGCGCGCCGGGCGTGATAGGGGGCCGCATGACCGCTCGCATCATGATCCAGGGCGCAGGCTCGAATGTTGGCAAATCGCTGCTGGTGGCGGGCCTGTGTCGGCATTTCACCCGGCAAGGCCTGACCGTCCGCCCGTTCAAGCCGCAGAACATGTCAAACAACGCCGCCGTGGCCACGGGTGGAGAGATCGGTCGCGCCCAGGCCCTGCAAGCCCGCGCCTGCCGGGTCACACCGCATGTCGACATGAACCCGGTCCTGCTGAAGCCAGAGTCCGAGACAGGCGCGCAGGTGATCGTGCAGGGCAAGCGCCTGACCACCGTCCGCGCCCGCGACTACGCCGCGCTGAAACCGCAGCTGATGGCCCCGGTCCTTGACAGCTTTCACCGCCTTTGCGCAGGGGCTGACCTGGTGATCGTCGAAGGCGCCGGCAGCCCGGCCGAGGTGAACCTGCGTGCGAACGACATCGCCAACATGGGCTTTGCCATTGCCTCGGGCACGCCAGTGATCCTGACCGGTGACATCGACCGGGGCGGGGTCATCGCGCAACTGGTCGGCACCCAGGCCGTCCTCGACCCCGCCGACAACGCGATGATCAAGGGCTTCCTGATCAACAAGTTCCGCGGCGATACCAGCCTTTTCGATGACGGCTACCGACTGATCGCTGACCGCACCGGCTGGCACGGTTTGGGAGTCATCCCATGGTTCGCCGACGCCCACCGCCTGCCCGCCGAAGACGCCGCCGATCTGGGCGGCACGCGCGGCAACGGTGATTTCCTGATCGCCGTCCCCCACCTGAACCGCATCGCCAACTTTGACGACCTCGACCCTCTGGCGCAAGAACCCGGCGTCACGCTGAAGATCATCAAACCCGGCCAGCCCCTGCCGGTTGAGGCTGACCTGATCATCCTGCCCGGCTCCAAGGCCACCATCGCCGACCTGAGCCATTTCCGCGCCCAGGGCTGGGACATCGACCTTGCGGCAGCCCTGCGGCGGGGGGCCAAAGTCCTTGGGCTTTGTGGCGGCTACCAGATGCTGGGGCGTGAAATCTCGGACCCGGACGGGATCGAAGGCAAACCCGGCTCCGTTCCCGGCCTCGGCCTCTTGGACGTGACCACGGTGATGACTGCCGACAAGCGGGTGACCGAGACCCTGGCCCGGCATCCCGCCTCGGGCTGCGACGTCCGGGGCTACGAAATCCACCTTGGCCGCACCGAGGGCCCGGACCGCGCACGCCCGATGTTCACGGTCCAGGACCAGCCCGAAGGCGCTCAGCGCCGCGATGGCCGGGTGATGGGCAGCTATCTGCACGGCATGTTCAGCGCCGACCCTTTCCGCCGCGCCTTTCTTGCAGGCCTTGGCGCGAACCCGGGCAACGTCAGCTATGATGCCAGCGTGGAAGAAACCCTCGACGCACTCGCCGATCACCTTGCGATCCATGTCGATTGCGCCCGACTGCTGGCAATCGCTCAAGCCTGAGCCCCTCGCCGCTTTTGTCTGGCCGCGCCCGGAGCATGGCGCACCCGCAACACCATGAGTTTATAGCCGCCTCTCTGATGCACGGCATCGCGGCAGACAGTGCTTTTCACACAATTGGGTCAGTGGCTGCGATCTCGCATCTCCCACGACTTTCAGCAAACTGAAAGGGAACACTCATGCGACTCAATCTCATTGCAACAGGTCTTGCGTTTGGCTTGGCGACCATGGCTCAGGCGCAGGAGGGCGCCTATTTCGGGGTTGGCCTCGGGGCGACCGCAAGCAGTGGCAGCGCCGCCATCCTTCCCAATGACGAGTTTTCGGCGACCGATTACAGCGTTGCGCTGACTGCGGGCTATCGCTTCGCCGCGATCGGAAATCTGACCTACGGGATCGAAGGCAACCTTGATCTGATGGGCGGCAACCGGATGAGCACCAGCGGCGGAAGCGATACCTGCACCAACCAGTCACCCAGCTGGTGCGAAGTCGATGCCGTCCTGCGCCTGCGCGGCACCTTTTCGACCAGCCTCGCGAACGGTGCACGCCTGACGACCTCGCTCGGTGCGGCAGTCGTGCGCGGCCTCGCCGAGGACGGGCCGGACAACTATGTCGATGCCACCGGGCGCGGTCTGTCGCTTGGCATCGCCTGGGAGCAGGTCGGCAGCAGAGTCCCTGTGCGGGTCGATCTCAACTATGACGCGATCCACACTGATGACGCCAACCTGTATGACCGTGACCTCAACATGCTTGGCCTGCGCGTGTCCTACTTGTTCTAGCGGTTGATGGGGCTTCCAAGAGTTGACGGTCCGCTCGCCGCAAGTCGGCAGGCTCTTCTGGTTCCACGATCTCAACCAGCGCCGGCGCCCAGAGCTGGGTGCGTGGCAACGCCGTCCGAGGGGGCTCGATGCCCCCGAGGATGGCCCCCCATTTCAGGTCATGCGGCCGATCGGCCCTCAGAACAGCCCGTCGCCGCCCTGATCCTGCTCGACCACCTCATCGGCCAGCACCACCGCCCCGCCGATCACCAGCGGCGCGCAGGCGCCCGTTGCCAGCACGGCCACAAGCAGCCCAAGCGCAGTCAGTTTCCGTATCATCATGCCGTCCCTCCAATTCCTGCCAGCGTCTCAGGGCCCGCAGGCCCCAACATGGACCCTCAGAATTCCACCCCGATCTGCGCCTTGATCCCTGACCGGAACGGATGCTTGATCAGCGTCATCTCGGTCACCAGATCCGCCGCCTCGATCAACCCCTCCGCCGCATTCCGCCCGGTGAGGACCACATGGGTCAACGGGGGTTTTTCCTCTGCCAGGAATGCCAGCACCTCACCCAGATCCAGATAGTCGTACCGCAGCGCGATGTTGATCTCGTCCAGCAGCACCATGCGGATGGAAGGGTCGCGGATCAGCTCTTTCGCCTTCTCCCACCCCGCCTGCGCCGCAGCGATGTCGCGGGTCTTGTCCTGAGTTTCCCAGGTGAACCCCTCGCCCATCGCATGGAACTGGCAAAGGTCGGCAAAGTGGGTGGTCAGCAGCCGGCGCTCACCGGTATCCCAGGCGCCCTTGATGAACTGCACCACCGCGCAGGGCATCCCATGCGCCACGCAGCGCAGGATCATCCCGAACCCGCTGGAGGATTTCCCCTTCCCCGCCCCGGTATGGACGATGATCAGCCCCTTCTCACCCTCCTTGCCGGCCATGATCTTGTCGCGCGCGGCCTTCTTCTTGGCCATCTTTGACGCATGGCGGGCCAGATCGGCGGCGGGGTCAACAGCCGGATCACCGGAGGGCTCAACTGTCGCTTCAGTCTCGGTCATGGTCGGTGGCGTCCTTGACAATGGTGGGCCTTCTGGCACAGGTGGACCTGCGCTGGTTCCTGTTTATGACAGGCGAAGAGGGAATGCGACAGGGCCTGAAAACCTGATGCGCAGCCGCCCCCGCGACCGTGACCGGAGAGGTCCCATTGCCACTGACCGCAGGGTTGGGAAGGCGGGGGCCGTGGGGGCAAAACCCCGTATCCGCAAGCCGGGAGACCTGCCAGCGCGAAGGACTGAACCGGCGGACGGGGTGTTCCGCGACCGGCAGATGGTGGGCTTGTCCCGCCTTCTCTGGCCCATACCCCTTTCGCATTCTGGAAGTATGACATGGCTGCCACGCTGCACGTCTGCACCACCTGCAAGGCCGGGGAACCCGTGGCGGATGGCGAGCCCCGTCCCGGTGCGCTTCTGCACGCAGCCCTGACGGCCACAGCGGCGCCCGCAGGGGTGCGCATCGTTGAGGTAGAGTGTCTGTCCGCCTGCAACACCGGCTGCGCCGTGGCCCTGTCGATGCCCGGCGGCTGGTCTTATGTCTACGGTCGGCTGACCCTTGACGATGTCCCCGCAATTCTTGAAGGCGCGGCGAAATACGCCGCCACACCAGATGGCATCGTTCCCTGGCGCGACCGCCCTACCGTGTTCCGCAAACAAAGCATCGCCCGTATCCCGCCGCTGGAGGCAGCAAAATGACCGATCTGACCAAAATCCCCGTTACCGTGATCACCGGCTTTCTGGGCGCGGGCAAGACCACCCTGATCCGCCACCTGATGCAGAACCCGCAGGGCAAGCGCCTGGCGATTCTGGTGAACGAGTTCGGCACCGTGGGCGTGGACGGCGACATTCTGAAATCCTGCGCCGATGACAACTGCCCGGTAGAAAACATCGTCGAACTGGCCAACGGCTGCATCTGCTGCACCGTGGCCGACGATTTCATCCCCACGATCGAGGCCCTGATGGCCATGCCCACCCGGCCCGATCACATCATCATCGAAACCTCGGGCCTTGCCCTGCCCAAGCCCCTGCTCAAGGCCTTCGACTGGCCCGCAATCCGCAGCCGCATCACGGTTGACGGCGTCATCGCCCTTGCTGACGCCGAAGCCGTCGCCGCAGGCCGCTTTGCCCCGAACGTCGAGGCGGTTGAGGCGCAGCGCGCCGCAGACCCCAGCCTCGACCACGAAACGCCCTTGTCCGAGGTGTTCGAAGACCAGATCCTGTGCGCCGACATCATCCTGCTGTCAAAGGCCGATCTGGCTGGCGAAACCGGCCTTGCCTCGGCCCGCGCGCTTATCTCAGCCGAGCTGACCCGCACCATCCCGATGCTGGCGATGACCGAAGGCGTGATCGACCCGCGCGTGATCCTTGGCCTTGGCGCCGCCGCTGAAGACGACCTTGCCGCCCGCCCCTCGCACCACGACGGCCATGATGACCATGAACACGAGGATTTCGATTCTGTCGTGATCGACCTGCCCGAGGTTACCGACCCCGACGCTCTGGCCGCAGCGATCATGCAGCTGGCGCATGACCAGAAGATCCTGCGCGTGAAGGGCCATGTCGCTGTGGCGGGCAAGCCGATGCGCCTTCTGGTGCAGGCGGTGGGCGCGCGGGTGCGGATGCAGTTCGACAAGCCCTGGGGTGCGTCCCCACGCCGGTCGCAACTGGTGGTCATCGCCGAACATGACCACATCGACCCCGCCGCGATTGCCAGGGTTCTGGGGGCCTGAGACCGATGACGGCCCGCCCCCACGCAGCCCTTGACGCGAAGACGCCTCCCTTTCCCCTTGTGGGCGTGGGTCAGGGTGGGGGGGCTTGCCCTCCAATTCCCGCTGCACCTCTGGATGGCGGCTGAGCCATGCATGTCGTCTTCCGCGAAAGCCACGGACTTGAGGAAACGGAAGCCCCGTTCGACCCCGGCCAGGACCCCGCCGATCTGGTGGTGCTGTCCTTTTCCGACAGTGACCTTGGCGCATTCACCGCCGGATATGAACGTGCGCAACGGCTGGGCACCGTTTTGCCCACCTTGCGGTTGGCCAACATCATTGCGCTGAAACATCCGGTTTCGGTCGATACCTATGTCGAGAAAACCCTCTCTGGCGCCAAGGCCATCCTTGTCCGTCTGATCGGAGGCGAGGCGTATTGGCCTTACGGCCTTGCCACGCTGCAGGACCTGGCACGCCGCAAGGGCCTTGCGCTGGCGATCCTGCCCGCTGATGGCCGCCCCGACCCCCGGCTGGATGAAATGTCCACCCTTCCGGTCTCGACCCTGCGCCGCCTGCAGACGCTGTGCGATGAGGGTGGCGCAGTTGCAGCGCAGGCCGCGCTGGCGCAACTGGCACTTGCGGCAGGGCTTTATGCCGGGCCGGTTGTGGGCGACAAGACCGTGCCGCAGATGGGCTTTTACGACCCGCAGAAAGGCGTGACTGCCGCGCCCGATGGCGCGCGCCGGGTGCTGGTCACCTTCTATCGCAGCTACCTGACCGCCGGCGACACCGCCCCCGTTGATGCGCTGATCCTGTCACTGCGGGCCGCAGGCTTCACCGCCTATGGTGCCTTTGCCCCCAGCCTGAAAGCCCCTGGCGTGGGCGACTGGCTGCGCGCCCATCTTGCCGCCCACCCTCCGGTTGCCATCATCAACGCCACCGCCTTTTCCGCCCAGGGCGCGGACGGCTTTACCCCGTTTGACGGGGCCGATTGCCCGGCGTTTCAGGTGGCCCTCTCTACCGCCCGCCGCCGCGACTGGGTGGCCTCGGAAAGGGGCCTCTCGCCCGCCGACCTGGCAATGCATGTGGTCCTGCCCGAGGTGGATGGCCGCCTTTTCGCGGGCCTTGTCAGCTTCAAATCCCCCGGCAAGCGCCACCCGGACCTGCAATTTTCGCGCTTTGCCCACCGGGCCGATCAGGCGCGCATCGCCGCTGTGGTGGACCGGGTGGTCGCCTGGACGCGGCTGGCCGACACGCCCGCCGCCGACCGCCAACTTGCCGTGATCCTCTCCACCTACCCCGGCCGCGCGCATCAGATGGCCCATGCCGTTGGCCTTGATGCCCTTGCGTCGGTCGATGCCCTGATGGCCGACCTCACCGAAGGCGGCTACACTGTCGCCGAAGGCACCCCCCTGCCACAGGCGCTGACCGAAACGCTAAGCTGGCCGCTGGCTGACTACCTCGCTGCGCTGCAAGCCTTGCCCGACCCGCTCCGCCAGTCCCTGACCCAAGGCTGGGGTGCGCCCGAAGCCGACCCCGCCGCCCGCGACGGGCATTTCCACTTTCCAGCCACCCGCCGTGGCAACACCCTGATCGCCCTTCAGCCCGAACGCGGCGACCTCCAGTCCCGCGACGGCGACTACCATGACCTGTCGCGCACCCCCCGCCATGCTTACGTCGCCTTCTACCTCTGGCTCCGGTCGCAAGGCGCCCACGCCCTTGTCCACATGGGCGCCCACGGCACGCTGGAATGGCTGCCCGGCAAATCGGTCGCCCTGTCCGATGCCTGCTGGCCCGAAGCCCTGATCGGCCCCCTGCCCGTCATTTACCCCTTCATCGTTAATGACCCCGGTGAGGCTGCCCAGGCCAAGCGCCGCATCGGTGCCGTCACCCTTGGCCACCTGCCCCCGCCGATGATCGCCAGCGCGCTCCCTCCCGCCCTTGCCACGCTAGAGCGGCTCTTGGACGAATACTCCACCGCCGACGGGCTGGACCCCTCGCGCCGCACCCGCCTGATCGCCAGCATCAGGGATGAGGCGCAGGCATCGGGCGTTGCAGCCGACCTTGGCCTGCCGGTGAATGCCACCCCGGCCGAGGTTGTCACCCGGATTGACCGTTTCGTCTGCGACATCAAGGAAAGCCAGTTCGGCCAGGGCCTGCACATCTTCGGCCAGGCCCCCGGCGAACGCGCTGGCCTGATGGCAGCACTTGCAGGCCGCCGCGTGGCCCCCGGACCGGCGGGTTCCCCCAACCGGGGTCGCAGCGATGTGCTGCCCACCGGGCGCAACCTCTACTCCGTCGATCCCCGCGCCGTGCCTTCGCGCAATGCCCACACTCAGGGCATCAAGCTGGCCGAGGAACTTGTCCGCCGCCACCTGCAAGACCACGGCGATTACCCGCGCGGGCTGGTGGTTGACCTGTGGGGTTCGGCCACCATGCGCACCGCGGGCGAAGAATTCGCCATGGCGCTGCATCTGGCCGGCCTTGCGCCAAAGTGGGACGAAGGCGCCGCCCGCGTCTCTGGCTTCGAAATCCTGCCCCTCGCGATCCTTGGCCGCCCCCGGATCGACGTCACCCTGCGCGTCTCGGGCCTCTTCCGCGACGTGTTCCCCACCCTCGCCCAGCTTTTCGAAGCCGGGTCCGAGGCCCTGTCCCAGCGCGATGAGGCCGCCGAGGACAACCCCTACACCCTGCGCGCCGCCCGCGTCTTCGGCCCGCAGCCGGGGCAATACGGCCTTGGTATGGGCACCGCCGCCGACACCTTCACCGATGCAGCCCGCGCCGCAGCGGGTGAGGCCTGGCTTACCGCCTCCAGCTGGGCCATCGGCCCTGACGGCCAGTCGACCGAAAACCGCAAGGGGCTTGAGGCGCGGGTGCTGGGCGCCGACGCCTTCGTCCACGCGCAGGACCTGCCGGAAACCGATGTCCTGATGGCCTCTGACTACGCCGCACATGAGGCTGGTTTTGCCGCCGCCGTCGCCCGCCTTGGTGGCCAGACCCCCACCCTTTACCACCTTGACGCCACTCGCCCCGACGATCCGCGCGCCCGCACCCTGACCGAGGAAATTGCCCGCACCGTCCGCGCCCGCGCCGCCAATCCCGACTGGGCGGCAGGCATGATGAACCACGGCTACCGCGGCGGCGCCGAAATCGCGGCCACGCTGGACCACATGGCCGCCTTCGCCCACCTCGCGCAGGTCGTCCCGCCCCATCTTTTCGACCTTTACCACGACGCCACCCTTGGCCGCGACGAAGTGCGCGCCTTCCTCGCGCAGGCAAACCCGCAGGCCCTCGAGGCCATGGAAGACCTCTTCCGCCGCCTGCGCGACGCGGGGCTGTGGCAAACCCGAAGCAATTCCATCGCCGCCACACTGGACGGTGCCGCATGACCCGGACCCCAGCGCTTCCTTTCTGCCCAGATTTCCTCAGGGGGTTTGGGGGGCGCCGCACCCCCAAGGGCCGAGCCATTTGCGCGCCCTTCGCGCGCACATGGCGAGACAAAAGGCTTGCGCGGAACGCGCTCCTTTCAATAACCCCCCCAGCCTCGGGGCGCAGCGCATGACGGCCGCGCCCGAAATCAAAGGCTGGTGCCCCGGCGCCCTCCGCCCGATGCAGTCTGGCGACGGGCTTGTCGTTCGCATCCGCCCGCCGTTGGGCCGGCTGACCCCTGCCCAGGCGCTGGCTATCGCGACCGCCGCCCAGACCCATGGCAATGGCATCATCGACCTTTCCGCCCGTGCAAACCTGCAACTCCGCGGCGTGACTGACGGGTCGCACCCAGCGCTCATCGCCGACCTGCACCAACACGGTCTGATCGACCCGGATATCGAGACCGAGACCCTTCGCAACCTGATCGTCACCCCTTTCAGACACCCCGCCGAAAGCACCGACACCCTTTGCGTCACCCTCACCGCAGCCCTGACCCGAATGCCCCGCCTGCCGGGCAAGTTCGGCTTTGCCCTAGACACCGGCCCGCGCCCTGTCCTTGCCGCCGCATCGGCCGACATCCGGGTTGAGCGTGCTGCGGATGGCAGGCTGATCCTGCGGCCCGACGGGCACCCCCTTGGCAAGCCGGTCACCGATCTTGCGACCGACGCTGTGGCCATGGCCGAATGGTTCATCGCGTCGGGCGGTGTCAGCAACGGGCGCGGGCGAATGGCGGCGCTGATCGCCCGGGGCATCGTCCCGCCCGGCTGCGACACCCCCCCGGCGGCCCCGCTGCCGCACCCCGCACCCGGCCTGCACCCGGACGGCGTGCTGGTCGCCCTCGCCTTCGGGCAGATGCAGGCCAGGACGCTGATCGCCCTCGCCGCCCTTGGGCATGAGGTCCGCCCCACGCCCTGGCGGATGCTTCTGCTTGTCGGGGCCAACTGCCTGCCAGCACTTTCCGGCCTGCCAGCACTTTCCGGCCTGCCCGCCATCCCAGACCTGATCACCGACCCCGCCGACCCGATCCTGCGTGTCACCGCCTGCACCGGCGCGCCGGGTTGTCCGCAGGCCCTGGCCGAGACGCGCGCCCTTGCCCGCGGCCTTGCCAGCCACGTGCCCAAGGGCCAGAACCTGCACATCTCCGGCTGCACCAAAGGCTGCGCCCATCCGGGGCCGTCCGACCTGACCCTTGTTGCCACACCCGAAGGCTTTGACCTTGTGCGCGGCGGCACGGCGCAGGATACCCCGTTGCGTCACGGCCTGACCCCTGCCGCGATCCTTGACCACTTGAAGGCCCCCCATGCCCCACAGCTATGAAACCGACGGCGCGGCAATCTACCTCCAAAGCTTTGCCATGATCCGGGCCGAGGCCGCCCTGACCCGCTTCACCCCCGAGGAAGAGGTCGTCGCCGTGCGCATGATCCATGCCGCCGGGATGGTGGACCTTGCCCCCCATATCCGGTTTTCCCCCGGCATGGCGATTGCAGCGCGCACAGCACTAGAGGCCGGCGCGCCCATCCTGTGCGACGTGCGCATGGTCAGCGAAGGCATCACCAAGAAACGCCTGCCCGCCGACAACGCCATCCTTTGCACCCTGCAGGACCCCGCCGTGCCGGCGCTTGCCGCCCGCATGAACAACACCCGCTCTGCCGCCGCTGTGGAACTGTGGCGACCGCATCTGGCCGGCGCGGTCGTGGCGATCGGCAACGCGCCCACTGCCCTTTTCCACCTGCTGAACATGCTGGAAGACCCGACCTGCCCTCGCCCCGCTGCCATCATCGGCTGCCCCGTGGGCTTTGTCGGGGCAGCCGAATCCAAGGATGCGTTGATGGAGGCCCCCCCGGTTCCCAGCCTGATCGTCAAGGGCCGCCTTGGCGGATCAGCCATCACCGTGGCGGCGATCAACGCCCTGGCCAGCCGGAAGGAATGACCATGGCCCCCATCAGTGGCGCCCCCAGCGGGAAAGTGATCTGCGCCGGTCTTGGTCCCGGCGACCCCGACCTGATCAGCCTGCGCGCGGCACGGGTGATCGGTTCGGCCAGACACGTCGCCTACTTCCGCAAAGAGGGTCGTGCCGGTCAGGCCCGGCGGATCGTCGAAGGGATGCTGGCGGCGCAGGCCATCGAATATCCGATGGAATACCCGGTCACCACGGAACTGCCCTTTGACAGCCCCGCCTATACTGACGCCCTGGCGCGGTTCTACGACGATTGGGCGACCCGTCTGGCGACCCTTGCCCAGACCGAGGATGTCGTGGTCCTGTGTGAGGGCGACCCGTTCTTTTACGGCAGCTTCATGCATCTGCATTCCCGGCTGCAGGGCCGCGTGCCGGTTGAGGTGATCCCCGGCATCACCGGCATGACCGGCTGCTGGCATGCCACAGACACGCCGATCACCTGGGGCGATGATGTGCTGACGGTGCTGATGGGCACCCTGCCGGAAGACGACCTCGTCCGCCACATGACCGGGGCAGATGCGCTGGTGGTGATGAAGACCGGGCGCAACCTGCCCCGCGTTCGCCGCGCGCTGGAACGGGCCGGGCGACTGGACGCCGCCTGGCTGGTCGAACGCGGCACGATGCCGAACCAGCGCGTCGCACGATTGAAGGACGTGGATGCCACCGACTGCCCCTATTTCGCGATTGTCCTTGTCCATGGCCATGGACGGCGGCCCGAGGTGCAGGAATGAACCCGCATCGCCTTTGGCTGCGGGTGGAACCGGGGGGGTTCACACCTCCCCAGTCCATAGGTTTCTCAAACCCATGGCCTACCCCCGTGGGATATCTGGGCCAGACTGAAAGCCATGCGATGGGGAAGGGTGTCCGATGACCGGCTGGTTGGCCATTGCCGGACTTGGGCCGGGAGCAGAGGCGCTGATTACGCCAGAGGTGACGATGGCCCTGGCTGCGGCGACGGATGTGGTTGGCTACATCCCCTATGTGGCGCGGGTGGCTGCCCGGCCCGGCCTCACGCTGCACCCCTCGGACAACCGGGTCGAGATGGACCGCGCCCGTGCGGCACTGGAGATGGCGGCGGCGGGGCGGCGGGTGGTTGTGGTCAGTTCCGGCGATCCGGGCGTGTTTGCCATGGCCAGCGCAGTGTTCGAGGCGCTTGAGGGGCGTGCGGACTGGCAGGCGCTGGATATACGCGTGCTGCCGGGGATCACCGCGATGCTGGCGGCGGCGGCGGCGGCGGGCGCGCCTTTGGGCCATGATTTCTGCTGCATCAACCTGTCGGACAACCTGAAACCCTGGGCCGTGATCGAAACCCGCCTGCGCCATGCCGCCCGCGCCGATTTTGCGATGGCCTTTTACAACCCGCGCTCTGCCAGCCGCCCCGAAGGATTCGCCCGCGCGCTTGCAGTGCTGCGCGAGGAATGTGGCCCAGACCGGCTGATCACCTTTGCCCGCGCCGTGTCCACGCCGGACGAAAGGCTGGTGACCACCACCCTGGGCGAGGCGCTGCCCGAGATGGCGGATATGCGCACCGTGGTGATCGTCGGCAACGCGGCCACCCGGCGCGTGGGGCGCTTTGTCTATGCGCCAAGGAGTGCGGGATGACGCAGCCAGTCCATCACGCCGGCGACGGTTCGCGCCACGCGGCGCGGCGGGATTTGCGGGCGGTCGATCATCAGGACCGGCAGGCCAAGGGCCCGCGCGGCGGCGATCTTGGCGACGGCGCCCTTGCCACCCGCATTCTTGGCGATCAGGATCTGCGTCCCCTCGGCCTGCATCAGCGCCGTGTCGCCCGCCACGTCAAAGGGGCCACGCGCCACGATCACCCGGGCCTGTGGCAGGGGCAGCGGGCCGGTCGGGGCATCGACCAGCCGCAGCAGATAGTGGTGCTGGGGCTGGGCGGCGAAGGGCTCAAGGTGCTGGCGGCCGATGGCCAGAAACACGCGCTGCGGCGGCCCTTCAAGGGCGGTGGCGGCGGCAGGGATATCAGGGACATGGGTCCAGCGGTCACCCTCAGCCGGGGTCCAGGGCGCGCGCTCCAACGCGATCAGGGGGGTGCCGGTGGCGGTGCATGCGGCGACGGCATGCGTGCTCATCTGCGCGGCGAAGGGGTGGGTGGCGTCGATCACATGGGTGATCGCCTGATCGGTCAGATAGGTGCAAAGCCCCGCGATCCCGCCGAAACCGCCCACGCGCATATGGATCGGCTGGCCTATCGGCACCTCTGTGCGACCCGCGTAGGAATAGACGCCGGCAAGGCCCGCCCTGGCGATGGCTTCAGCCATGAGGTTCGCTTCGGTCGTGCCGCCAAGAAGAAGTATTCGTGTCATGCATGATCCCAAAGGTAAAGCGTGGCTGACCCTGATCGGCCTCGGTGAGGATGGACCGGCCAGCCTGTCGCCCGCAAGCCGTGAAGCGCTGGCGCGGGCAGAGGTTGTCTTTGGCGGCCCCCGGCATCTTGCGCTGGTCGCGGTGGGGGATCGGGGGCGGCCCTGGCCGGTGCCCTTTGACGTGGCCCCGGTGCTGGCCCTGCGCGGGCGGGCGGTGGTGGTGCTGGCCTCGGGCGATCCGTTCTGGTTTGGCGCGGGGGGCAGCCTGATGGCCCATCTTGGGCCGGGGGACTGGGTGTCGCATCCCGCACCGTCCACCTTTCAGCTGGCAGCGAACCGGTTGGGCTGGCGGCTGGAGGAGGTGCATTGCCTTGGCCTGCATGCCGCCCCCTTTGCCCGGCTGCGCCCGGTACTGGGGCGGGGCGTGCGGGCGATCTGCACCCTGCGCGACGGCGCGGCAGTGGGGGAACTGGCCGGGTGGCTGGCGGCACACGGCCACGCGGATGCGCGGCTGACGGTGTTGGAGCGGCTGGGCGGACCGGGAGAGCGGATCACGCCGGGGCTACCCGATGATCCGGTCGGGGCCCCGGTCTCGGTGGCCATCGAGGCCACCAATCCCGGTCTGCCGGGGACCTCGGGTCTGCCGGACGATCTTTTTGACCACGATGGGCAAATCACCAAGCGCCCGGTCCGCGCGCTGACCCTGTCCGCTCTGGCGCCGCGCAGGGGCGAGGTGCTGTGGGACATCGGCGCGGGGTCTGGGTCGGTGGGCATCGAGTGGCTGCTGGCCGGGGGCGCGCGGGTTGCGGCGCTGGAGGCAGACCAACGGCGCGCGGCGCGGGCGCGCGGAAATGTTGAGGCGTTCGGCCTTGCGCACCGCCACCAGCTGATCGAGGCGCGGGCACCAGAGGGGCTGGACGGCCTGCCGCTGCCGGATGCCGTGTTTGTCGGCGGCGGGGCAAGCGAAGCGCTGTTGTCCCGGATATGGGCCGAGATGCCCAAGGGGTGCCGCCTGGTCTTGAATGCCGTCACGCTTGAGACCGAGGCGCTGGTGCTGGACTGGTCGGCGCGGCAGGGCGGAAACCTGCTGAAGATCGAGCTGTCAGAGCCTGCAGCCATCGGCCGCAAGCGCGGCTGGCGCGCGGCCTTGCCGATCCTGCAGTGGAGCGTGGTGCGATGATCGTCGCGGGGTTCGGGTTCCGGTCTGAGGTGACGCTTGCCGCGTTGCAGGACGCGCTGGCACTGGCCGGCGGAGCAGAGGGGGTGACGCATCTTGCGACCCTTGCCGCGAAGGCCGAAGGGTTGGCAGGCCTGGCGGCGGCGCTGGGCTTGCCGGTGATGCGGCTGGCAGCTGAGGAATTGCGCGGGCAAGCGGTGGTGACCCGGTCCGAGCGGGTGGAGGCGCTGTTCGGAGTGGGGTCGGTCGCGGAAGCGGTGGCGCTGGCCGCGGCGGGGCCGGGGGCACAGTTGCGGGGGCCGCGGGCGGTGTCGTCAGACGGGACGGCGACGGCGGCGATTGCGGAGGGGCTGACGTGATGCCACTGGCCAGCGGTTGTCAAATTGAGCGCTTCGCGCACGCTTTTTGCCTCGCCTCTGAGCCTGCGGCTCAACCGGCTCTGCGCTGCCTCCGGCGGGGATATTTGGGCAAATGTGAATGGACAGGGGGACAACGGGAATGACGGTCCATTTCATTGGCGCGGGGCCGGGGGCGGCGGACCTGATCACGCTGCGGGGGCGGGATCTGATCGCGGCTTCCCCCGTCTGCCTTTATGCAGGGTCGCTGGTGCCTGAGGGAGTACTGGCGCATTGCCCGCCGGGGTGCCGGCTGGTCAACACGGCCCCGCTCAGCCTGGATGAGATCATGGCCGAGATCTCCGTGGCCCATGCGGCGGGTCAGGATGTGGCGCGGCTGCATTCGGGTGACCTGTCGATCTGGTCGGCCATGGGGGAACAGTTGCGGCGGCTGCGGGGCCTTGGCATCCCCTATGACGTGACGCCGGGGGTGCCGTCCTTTGCCGCTGCTGCCGCCGTGCTTGGGGTGGAACTGACGCTGCCAGGGCTGGCGCAGTCGGTGGTCCTGACCCGGACCGAAGGCCGCGCCACCCAGATGCCAGAGCGTGAGACATTGCAGGCCTTCGGGGCCACCGGGGCCACCCTGGCCTTGCACCTGTCGGTCCACCTGATTGACAAGCTGGTGGCTGACCTTGTGCCCCACTATGGCGCGGAGTGTCCGGTGGCCGTGGTCTGGCGCGCGACCTGGCCGGATCAGCGGATCATCCGGGCGACGCTGACCACCCTAAGGGCCATGGTGCCGGACGAGGTTGAGCGGACGGCGCTGATCCTGATCGGCCCGGCCCTGGCGCAGGAGGGGTTTGAGGAAAGCCGCCTGTACGCCGGCGATTATGACCGGCGCTACCGCCCTGTGGGCACCGATCCGCGCTTTCCGGGGACGGGGTCTTGATCCCCGGCCTGATCATCGCGGCCCCTGCGTCGGGCACGGGCAAGACCACGGTCATGCTGGGGCTCCTGGCCGCATTGCGAGATCGCGGGCTGGCGGTGCAGCCGTTCAAGAACGGGCCGGATTACATTGATCCGGCGTTTCACCGGGCAGCTAGCGGACGGGACTCTTTCAACCTCGACAGTTGGGCGATGCCGGGGGCGATGCTGGATGGCCAGCTGACGGCGGCGATCGGGGCGGATCTTATTCTGGCGGAAGGCTCGATGGGGCTGTTCGACGGGGTGGCTTTGGCGGGGGCCTCGGGCAATGGCGCTACGGCGGATCTGGCGCTGCGGATGGGCTGGCCGGTGGTGGCGGTGATCGACGCAAGCGGTCAGGCGCAGACCGCGGCAGCGGTGGCGCTGGGCCTTGCCCGGTTCCGGCCGGGCGTGCGGGTGGCAGGGGTCATCCTGAACCGGATCGCCAGCCCCCGGCATGAGGCGCTGGTGCGCAAAGGGATGGAAGAGGCGGGGCTGGTGGTGCTGGGCGTTCTGCCAAAACGCACGGGCATCGCCATGCCCGAACGCCACCTTGGACTGGTGCAGGCCGAAGAACAGCCCGCCCTGCAGGCGCTGATCACCGAGGCCGCCCAGCTGATGCGCGACGGGGTCGACCTTGACGCCCTGATCGCCGCTGCGGCCAGCACCGCCACGCCCGCGCCGCCCGCCCGGATCACCCCCCCCGGCCAGCGCATCGCGCTTGCCCGGGATGCCGCGTTCAGCTTTGTCTACCCCCACCTCTTGCACGGCTGGCGCGCGGCGGGGGCCGAGGTTCTGCCGTTCTCTCCCCTTGCCGACCAGTCCCCCGACGCACATGCCGATGTCTGCTGGCTGCCCGGCGGCTACCCTGAACTGCACGCGGGGCCCCTTGCCGCCGCCAGCCACTTCCGCACCGGCCTGCGCACCTTTGCCGAAACGAAACCCTTGCATGGGGAGTGTGGGGGCTACATGGCGATGGGCGAAGCCCTGATCGACAAGGACGGCACCCGGCACGAAATGGCGGGGCTGCTTGGCCTTGTCACCAGCTATGCCAGCCGCAAGCTGCACCTTGGCTACCGGCAAGCGCAGCTTTTGCATGCCATCCCCGGTCAGCCGGCCGGCAGCGCCCTGAAAGGGCATGAGTTTCATTACTCCACCATTCTGTCCCAACCTGACGCCCCCTTGGCTGCAGTGACCGACGCCACCGGCGCCCCGGTGGCGGAAACCGGGTCCACTCGACGGCAGCCCGGCGGTGGGCTATCCACCGGCACCTACTTCCACCTGATCGCGGGCCCGTCATGACCGGTTTCGTCACCTTCGTCTCAGCCGGACCTGGCGACCCGGACCTGCTGACCGTCAAGGCCGCCCGCGCGATCAGCACCGCCGATGCCATCCTTTATGATGACCTCTCGTCCGGCCCGATCCTGGCCCTTGCCCGCCCCGATGCCGATCTGGTCGGTGTCGGCAAACGCGCGGGCCGCGCCTCGCCCAAGCAGGACCACGTCAACCGGTTGCTGGTCGACTACGCCCTGACCGGAGCTCAGGTGGTGCGGCTGAAATCTGGCGACAGTGGTATCTTCGGCCGCCTGGAGGAAGAGCTGACCGCCCTGCACGCGGCTGGCATCCCCTGTCAGATCATCCCCGGTGTCACCTCGGCCTCGGCTGCGGCTGCGGCTGCGGGCATCCCGCTGACCCGCCGCATCCATGCCCAAAGGGTGCAGTTCATCACCGCCGCCGACACCAGCGGCAACCTGCCGCCAGGCCTGAACCTGCCCGCCCTTGCCGACCCCAACGCCACGACCGTGATCTACATGGGCAAGCGCACCTTCCCGGCCCTCGCCGCCGCGCTGATCGCGCATGGGCTTTCACCGGATACGCCTGCGCTTTTGGCCGAGGGCGTCAGCACGCCCGCACAGCTTCTTCACCGCTCGACCGTCGCCGAGCTTGCCCGAACGCTTGCCGACGAACGATCGCCCCTGCCCGGCCTGATCCTTGTCGGCAACCTGGCCGAGGGGACGCTGTGACCACCCTTTGGCTGATCGGCATCGGCACCGGCAACCCGGACCATATGACCGCGCAGGCGGCACGGGCGCTGAACGGGGCCGACCTGATCCTGATCCCTCGCAAGGGCGATGACAAATCCGACCTTGCCGATATCCGCCGCCTGATCCTGTCGCAGACCCTGACCAACCCGGTCCCGGTGGCGGAATATGACGTGCCCAAACGCGCCGATCAGACTGACTACCTTGGCGCAGTCAACGACTGGCACGACGCCATCGCCCGCGTCTGGGCCGACACCATCGCCGCCCAGCCGGGGGCTACCAATGTCGCCCTCATGGTCTGGGGCGACCCCTCGCTTTACGACAGCACCCTGCGCATCGCCGCCCGACTGGCCGGTGTGTCGGTCAGGGTCATCCCCGGCATCACCAGCCTGCAAGTGCTGACAGCCGCTCATGCCATCCCGCTGAACGCCCTCGCCGCCCCGGTCACCATCACCACCGGCCGCCAGCTGCGCGACCATGGCTGGCCCGCAGGGGCCACCACCCTTGCCGTGATGCTGGACAAGGGCGGCGCATTCACCGCCATCAACCCGGACGGCGTGACCATCTGGTGGGGCGCCTATGTCGGCATGCCACAACAGGCGTTGATCCACGGGCCCCTGTCGCAGGTCGCCGACGAAATCCTTGCCACCCGCGCCCGCCTGCGCGCCGAACACGGCTGGATCATGGACATCTACCTTCTCAGGCGCGGCGATGAGCGCTGACCTCATCACCCGCGCCCTTGCCAGCTACGGCCTGCCGCCAGAAACCCCCCTCACCCTTCTGAACCGCTCCGAGAATGAGACGTGGCGCGCGGGCAACCTGATCCTGCGCCTCCACCGCCAAGGGTATCACAGCAAGGATGAGATCGCTTCGGAACTGGCCTGGCTGACCGCGCTGCAAGACCTGCCGGGCCTGCGCGCCGTGCGCCCCATCCCCGGCGCGCAAGGCCCGGTCACCGAAATCAACGGCCGCTGCATCGTCGCCTTCGCGCCGATCGAGGGGCAAGAGCTTCAGCCCGGCGATGACCTGTCGCGCTGGTTCGGCCCCTTGGGCGCAATCACCGCCCGACTGCACCTGCAATCGCGCAGCTGGACGCCGCCCAAGGACTTTGCCCGCAAGCGTTGGGATGTGGACACCATCCTTGGCCCGCAGCCCCATTGGGGGGACTGGCGGCAGGCGCAGGGCCTTGACCCGCAGGGTGCGGCCCTGCTTGCCCGCGCCACGGGCACACTTGCCGACACCCTGCACGCCTACGGCACCGGACCTGACACCTTCGGCCTGATCCATGCCGACCTGCGACTGGCGAACCTTATGGTCGATGACCAGGGCCTGACCGCCATCGATTTTGACGATTGCGGCTTTGGCTGGTGGGCCTATGACCTTGCCGCCGCTGTCAGCTTCATCGAGACCGACCCCCGCCTGCCCGACCTGATCGCCCGATGGTGTGACGGTTACACCCGCATCGCCCCCCTCGCGCCGCAAGACCGCGCGATGATCCCGGCGCTGATCCTGCTACGCCGCGTCCTTCTGACTGCGTGGCTGGCCACCCGTGCCGACAGCGACACCGCCCAATCGCTGGGCGGCTCTGCCTATACCTTGGGCACCGTGACCCTCGCTGACCGGTTCCTGACCAACGGACTGAACGATTTCCGGCCCTGAGCCCATGGGTCAAGGGTTCGCGACACATAGTCGCGGTTGAGGCCGCGCCGCCGCCCATGCTAGCCTGACTTTGGCGCGCTTATCGCGCCTTCCGGGCCGCTATCCTGCCACCCGGCCACGACAACCCGGTGATCCGCATGCGCGCCCTTGTCGTCTATTGCCACCCCCGCCCTGACAGTTTCAACGCCGCCGTGCGGGACCTTGTCATCCGAAAACTGAACGCCACCGGGGCTGAGGTTCGGCTTGCCGACCTTTACGCCAGCGGGTTCCAGCCGGTGCTGACCGGCCCCGAATGGCAAGGCTACCTTGATTGCCCAAAGAATACCGCCTGCGTCGAAAAGGACGTGGACGATGTCCGCTGGTGTGACACCCTCATCTTTGTCTATCCGACCTGGTGGTATGGCCTGCCAGCCATGCTGAAAGGCTGGCTTGACCGGGTGATGTTGCCCGACGTGGCCTTTCACATGCCTGACGCCGTCCATCCCGGCATCCGCCCCGGCCTGCGCCACATCTCGCGGTTGGGCATCTTTACCACCTGCGGCGCAAGCTGGCTGATGACGCAGGTGATCGGCGCGCCGGGCAAGCGCACGCTGTCGCGCGGGGTTGGGCTGCTCTGCAAGCCGGGCAAGCGCACCGCTTTTGCGGCGCATTACAAGATGGACGCCTCAACCCCCGAAAGCCGCACCCGCCATCTGGCCCGCGTCGCCCGCCAGATGGACCGGCTGATCGGCCAGCGCGTGCCTGTGGCGCTGCCCGAACCACCCTCAGGTGCGGTTGCGGCGGAATAGTCAGTCCTTCAACAGCAGCCACAGCGCCAGCCCGGTCATTGCGACCCCCGCCAGCACCAGCGCTGGCGGCGCGTCGCCATGCAGCGCGATCTCCCACAGGATGACCCAGGCCGGCACAAGGTAGGTATAGGCCATCACCTTGGCCGCCGGCAGTCGCAGCGTGGCGTATTGCAGCAGCACGAAGGTCATCGCACTGGCTGCCACCGCCACATAGACCAGCGTCACCCAGACGATGCCGGGCAGCGCCGCCCAGTCCGTGGCCATGATCGCGGGCCAGGACCACAGCGTCAGCAGCACCGTCCCCGCCACCATCATCCCGAAGGTGAAGACCACCGCAGGCTCACCCCGGTTCAGCCGGCGGACCATCGGGGCATAGGCGGCGTGCGCCACACAGCCCCAGAAATACGTCACCTCGCCCGGCCCGATCTTCAGCGCCAGCAGCGCGGCCAGATCGGCCCGGAAGATCACCCACAGCGCGCCAATGGCCCCGATCACCAGCGCCAGCGCCATCCGCCCGGTCAGCCGCTGGCGCAGGAAAAGCCAGCCGAAGCCAGCCGCCATCACCGGGGTCAGCGTGAACACCGCCGCCGCCGACACCGGCGGCGCGGTTTTCAGCCCTTCGAACATCAGCACGAAATAGGCCGCCAGCAGCCCCCCCAACACCAGATAGCGCCACGGCGCCACCCATGCTGACCGGGGCAGTCCCGTGGTCACATAGGCCGCGATCCCGACCAGCGCCCCCGCCAGCAGGAACCGCAGCGCCGACAGCGCAGCCGGGTCGATGAACGGCGCTGCAAGCGCGCCAAGCGAGAATGACCCCGCCACCAGCGCCGAAAACGCCAGCATCGCCAGATGCCCACGCTCGGCCTCGGTCAGCTGCCGATGGATCAGATGGGGGATCAGCCGCAGAATGCCCATTCCTTCGCGGCATCCTTCAGATGCGTCAGGAACGCCTGCACCTTGCGGGTCCGGTGCAGGTCCACATGGGTGACGATGCGCAGCGGCGACTCCCATTCGGTGCGAGGGGACAAGATCTCAACCAGCCCCGGGTCAGTCGCCGCCCGGAAGGTCGAGATGAAGCCGATCCCCGCGCCTTGGCGCACCGCCTCTTCCAAAGCGGCGGGTTCGGTCGCGGCATAGGCGATCTGGTCGGGCTGCACCGTCGCCCGCAGCCAGCGGTAGAACGGCGCGCGCGTCGTTTCATTGTCGCTGCAGACAAAGCGGTGGCCGGGGAAATCCGCCTCGGACGCCGGTTTGCCAAAGCGGTCGATATACCCTTGGGTCGCGTAAAGGCCCGACTGAATGCGCGCCAGAGGCTGCACCACGTTATCGGGTTCCTCCGGCCCGGTCCCGGCCCGGATCGCCACATGCGCTTCGCCATAGTCCAGCCGAAACACCCGCATGTCGGTCAGAAACCGCACCCGGACCTCGGGCCACTTCGCCTGAAAGCTGACCATCACCGGAGTCAGCAAGTCCGCCATCCCGGCGATTGAGGTCACCACCAGCTCACCCGAGACCGTCTCGCCCTGGCCCTTGATCCGGCTGGACAGGTGGGCGAACTGCTCTTCGGTCGTCTGCGCGACGGACAACAGGTCACGCCCCGCCTCGGTCGGGGTATAGCCGCGCGCGTGGCGCTGAAACAGCTTTGCGCCCAGCCGCCGCTCCAGCGCGTCGATGTGGCGGATGACGGTGGCATGATGCACGCCCAGCACTTCGGCCGCGCCTGATACGGTGCCAAGCCGTGCCACCTGAAAGGCGGTGCGGATCTCGTCCCAGTTTTCCATGGCGCTCTCCGGTCCTGTGCAGGGATGCACAGAAAACGCCATTGCGCACGCCCGCGCAACCCCCCCACACCGCTTCCGGCTTGACTTGAGGCCTTCCAGCCCATATCGCCCATCCCAATTCCCCGGAGGCACCAGCTTCCGGTCCCTTGGGCATTGCCCGGGATCGCCATCCGTCAGCGCGTCGCGCCCACGGGTGCCACCCCGCATTGCGCCACGGGAACTGCCCCCCATATCGGGGGCAACCGCAACGAAAGGGTGACGCGATGTTCGAAAGCCTGTCAGAACGCCTTGGTGGCGTGTTCGACCGCCTGACCAAGGCCGGCGCGCTAAGCGAGGCCGACGTCATCACCGCCCTGCGTGAGGTTCGCACCGCGCTGCTGGAGGCGGACGTCTCCCTGCCCGTCGCCCGCGATTTCATCAAGCGCGTGCAGGACAAGGCCACCGGGGCGGCGGTCACCAAGTCGATCACCCCCGGCCAGATGGTCGTCAAGATCGTCCATGACGAACTGATCCGCGTACTGAAAGGCGAAGATGAGCCTGAGGCGCTGAAGATCGACAACCCGCCTGCGACGATCCTGATGGTGGGTTTGCAGGGGTCAGGTAAAACCACCACCACCGCCAAGCTGGCCAAGCGGCTGAAGGAAAAGAACGGCAAGCGGGTGCTTCTGGCCTCGCTTGACACCAACCGCCCCGCCGCGATGGAACAGCTTGCCATTCTTGGCGTGCAGATCGGCGTGGACTCGCTGCCCATCGTCAAGGGTGAGACGGCGGTGCAAATCGCCAAGCGCGCCAAACAGCAGGCCAACCTTGGCGGCTATGACGTGGTGTTCCTGGATACCGCTGGCCGCCTGCACATCGACGAAGTGTTGATGGACGAAATTCAGGCCGTCCGTGACATCGCCCAACCGCGCGAGACCCTCCTTGTGGTTGACGGCCTCACCGGTCAGGACGCCGTGAACGTCGCGGCCGAGTTTGACGGCAAGGTTGGCATTTCCGGCGTCGTCCTGACGCGGATGGACGGCGACGGCCGCGGTGGCGCGGCGCTTTCCATGCGCGCTGTCACCGGCAAGCCGATCCGCTTTGTCGGCCTTGGCGAAAAGCTGGACGCGATTGAAACCTTCGACGCCGACCGTGTCGCTGGCCGCATCCTTGGCATGGGCGATATCGTCGCCCTGGTTGAGCGCGCGCAGGAAACGTTCGAGGCCGAGCAGGCCGAACGCATGGCCAAGCGCTTTGCCAAGGGCTTGTTCAACATGAACGACCTGCGGATGCAGCTGGAACAGATGATGAAGATGGGCGGCATGCAGGGCCTGATGGGCATGATGCCCGGCATGGGCAAGATGTCCGCCCAGGCCGAAGCAGCGGGCCTGAATGACAAGATGCTGACCCATCAGGTCGCCCTGATCAATTCGATGACCAAGAAGGAACGCGCCAACCCCGACCTTCTGGCCGCCAGCCGCAAAAAGCGCATCGCCGCTGGTGCGGGGCTTGAAGTGTCCGACCTCAACCGCCTGCTGAAACAGCACAAGCAGATGGCTGAGATGATGAAGAAGATGGGCAAGGGCGGCATGATGAAACAGGCGCTCAAGTCCATGATGGGCAAGGGCGGGATGCCTGACCCGTCCAAGATGACCCCCGACCAGTTGGCCGAAGCCGCCAAGGGCATGCAACAAGGCATGGGCGGAATGCCGGGAATCGGCGGCCTGCCGCGTGGGATGACGCTGCCCGCGGGCCTTTCGGGGCTGATGCGCAAGAAATGATGCAACCGGCGCACCCGCAGCTGATTGGACTGCCCGTTCTGGAGACAGAGCGGCTGACCTTGCGCGCGCCGCAAGCCAGCGACTGGCCCGCCTTCCGTGACTACCGCCTGTCGCCCCGCACCGCCTATACCGGCGGCGTGAAGAAGCCGCATGAGGCTGCCGAACAATTCGCCTCGTTCTTCGGGCACTGGGTCCTGCGCGGCTTTGGCCGTCTGATCGCCCAAGACCGCGCCACGGGCCAACCCATCGGCCATTTCGGCCCGATGCAATGGGAAGACGGGGGCGAGGTTGAATTGACCTGGTCCCTCTGGACCGCCGCCGCCGAAGGCCGCGGCCTTGCCACCGAAGCCGCCCGCGCCATGCAGGCCTGGACCTTTGACGTGGCCGGCCAATCCCCCGCAATAGCCGCCGTCCACCGCGACAACGCCCCGTCCCACGCGATCGCCCTCCGTCTGGGCGGCAGGGTGATCGAAGGCCGCCGCCCGGTCTGGTTTGATGACGGTCTGGTCTACGGCTTTGCCCCCGTTGCGCGAAACGGCGTCTCTGCGCGCGTAGAGACGGAAGGAAGACGCATGGAAGACGTGATAATGACGTCGGAAAAGGGGCTCTGATGGACACCGCAACCCGTGCCGCCGAACTCTTGAAAGAACACCGCGAGTCGATCGACCGGCTGGACGCGATCCTGGTCTACACCCTTGCCGAACGCTTCAAGCAGACGCAGGCGGTGGGGCGGCTCAAGGCTGAACATGACCTGCCGCCCTCCGACCCCGACCGTGAGGCGCGGCAGATGGCGCGGCTGGACCAGTTGGCGCAAGAGGCGAACCTTGACCCCGACCTCGCCAAGAAATTCCTGACCTTCATCATCAGTGAAGTCATCAGGCATCACGAGAAACTACAGAAATAACAACCATGTAGGGCGAACTTGCCCTCAACCCAAACCAAGGAGACTACCCATGTCCATGAAAATCCGTCTGGCCCGTGGCGGCAGCAAAAAGCGCCCGTTCTATTCGATCGTTGCCACCGACAGCCGCATGCCGCGCGATGGCCGCTTTCTGGAAAAGCTGGGCACCTACAACCCGCTGCTGGCCAAGGATGACGCAACCCGCATCGTGATGAACCTTGAGCGTATCCAGTACTGGCTGGGTCAGGGAGCACAGCCCACCGACCGGATTGCCCGCATGCTGGAAGCCGCCGGTGCGCGCCCGAAAACCGCCCGCGTCAACGCCAAAGCCGGCGTCCCCGGCAAAGCCATGGCCGAGCGTGCCGCCAAGAAAGCCGCCCGCGCCGCCGAACCGGCAGCCGAGTAATCTGGTGACCAAAGCCCCCGGCCAGTTCAGCCCCGCCTTCCGGGATGAGCTGGCCAACCTGATGCGGTGGCGGCGCGATGTGCGCCGCTTCCAGACCACTCCGGTGTCGCCCGATCTGATCGCGCGGTGCCTGAGTGCGTTCGCCAGTGCGCCCTCGGTCGGGCTGTCGGAACCATGGCGCATCCTGCGTGTTGAAAGCCTCGCGGCCCGGCAGGCCTGCCTTGCCAATTACCGCGACAGCAATGCTGATGGCCTTGCCGGTCAATCGGGTGAAAAGGCGCGGCTTTACAGTCAGTTGAAACTGTCAGGCATGGGCGAGGCCCCGCTGCATCTGGCGGTTTTCTGCGACGATGATACCCCAAAAGGCGCGGGCCTTGGGGCTGCCTCAATGCCCGAAACCCGGGCCTATTCCGTGGTCGGGGCCATCACCCTTTTCTGGCTGGCGCTGCGGGCCGAAGGCCTTGGCCTTGGCTGGGTGTCTATCCTTGACCCCGCCCGTCTGGCGCGCGACCTATGTGTGCCAGACGACTGGCGCTTCATCGGCTATCTCTGTATCGGCTGGCCGGAAGAGGAGGATACCGTGCCTGAACTTGAACGCTTTGGCTGGGAAACCCGCGCCGCAACCCTGCATCTGGAAACCCGCTGATGACCGACCGCATTTGTATCGGCGCCATTGCGGGCGCTTTCGGGATTGTGGGTGAGGTGCGGCTGAAATCCTTCTGCTCACAGCCTGAAGACATCGCCTCATACGGGCCGGTCTATACCGAGGACGGCACCCGCCAGTTCCGCATCATCCTGACCCGGCCGGTTGCCGGGGGTTACGGCGCCCGCATCGCCGGCGTCAACACCCGCGAAGAGGCCGAGGCCCTGCGTGGCACCAGCCTGTTCATCGACCGCGAAAAGCTGCCCTCGCTGCCGGATGACGAGTTCTATCATACCGACCTGATCGGCCTGGATGCGCTGGATACCGGGGGCGAGGTTTTGGGCAAAGTGATGGCCGTTCACAACCATGGCGCGGGGGATATCATCGAAATATCCTCTATCCGTCACAAATCGGCCCTGCTTTTGCCCTTTACCAAAACTATCGTGCCTAATGTCGATCTCGCGGCTGGTCGGCTGATTGTCGATCTGCCCGAGGAAACGGAATAGCCTTCCGGCCTTCGCCCATTGTGGCCGCCGGGCTTGACAGGGATTTGCCATGCCATTCCGCCTGCGTCTGCTGAAGGGGGCGACCGCCCTTTTGTATATCGGGCCAATGTTTGCCGGGATAAGCGGCATGGGTCTTGGCGTGCTGGCCCCCTTTGTGGCGATCTTCGTGGTCTGGCTTTTGGTCCTGCGCCCCGAACAGTGGCCTACCACACCGGATGAATGGCTGACGCCTGCTGCGTTTGGGGCCGTGCTGACGCTGGTGCTGTCGCAAATCCTGCTGGTCTGCGTGCTGCTTGGGATCGGCCGGGGTATAGGCGCGGTGGCGGGGTTCCTGCCAGTGGTCAACCCGCTGTTTCCGTTGGCTGTCTCATTCATTGCCATCCCGCTTTGCCGTGTGCTTTGGGATGCCCGGGCCGCCGCTGATCAGGGCGTTTTCCTGGATGACGAAGCCGCCGCCGCCGAGGCCCCTCGCGCCCTTGCCGAGGCGGGGGCCGCCATCGTGCCGCTTCTCAACCTGGCCGACAACGCCTCCGACGGCGAGGTCAACACCGCCATGTCCCGCGCGCTGTCGGTCATGGGTGCCGGATTGCGACTGGATGCGCTGGTGGCAGCGCTTGCCCGGCCCAGCCGCAGTCACGCAGCCTTGCGCCGCGCGCTGGTCCTGTGGTCGTCCGAGCCGGAGATCGTGGCCGCCGGTTCCGTGCCATCAGGCATGGCTAACGCCTTTGCCCTCACCGGCGGTGATGGTGATCTGATGCGCCTCTATGTCCCCCGGGCGCTGGCGCTGATTTCGGCCTTTCCTGACCGGGTGGGTGATTTTCCATCCGCCACGCAGCTGCGCCGGGCGGCGAAGGATGCCGGGTCCGACCCCGCCTCGGACCTGCCCGCCCATCTGCGCGCTGATCTGCGTGACGGGCTGACCGCCCTTGCCCACGCGGTGGAGCAGGCCCAGATCGGTGCGCAGGTTGCAGACAAGGCGAAAGCCGAACTGCAATCTGAACCGGCGCTTGCCCCCATCACCCGCAGCGCCTGAGAAAGCATGCCGCCGCTGGCCAGGGCTTTCCCGGCGCGGCAATTCCCGCTAAGTGCGGGGCATGTCTGACACCAGTGACCCTTCCGCCAGTGACCCGTCCCGCAGCCATGGCCGCCTGTCGATCCGGGCCAGCCTGCAACCGCGCGACCTTTTGGATGAGGTGCGCGTCGTCAAGGGTGCCTGGACGGCCAAGATAATCACCCTTTTCCCTGACGCGTTTCCCGGCACGCTTGGCCTGTCGCTGACCGGAAAGGCACTGGACTTTGGGCTGTGGCGGCTGGACGCAATCGACCTGCGGCCCTTTGGCATCGGCAAGCATCTGAATGTCGATGACACCCCCGCCGGTGGCGGTGCCGGCATGGTTCTGCGCGCCGACGTCGTGGACGCCGCCCTGCGCCACGCGGCTGAGGGAACGCCCCGCGACCGCGCCCGCTGGCCGGTGGTCTATCTTTCCCCGCGTGGCAAACCCTTTGACCAGGCCACTGCGCGCCGCCTGGCTGCGGCTGACGGGATCACTTTGCTATGTGGCCGGTTCGAAGGGGTGGATCAGCGCGTGCTGGACCATCACGCCGTCGAAGAGATCAGCCTTGGTGATTTCGTCCTGACCGGGGGCGAGATTGCCGCCCAGGCCCTGCTGGATGCCACGGTAAGGCTGCTGCCCGGCGTGCTTGGCAATGCCGCCTCTTCCGTTGAGGAAAGCTTTTCCGAAGGGCTGCTGGAGCATCCGCAATACACCCGCCCCGCACTGTGGGAGGGTCACGAAATCCCCCCCGTGCTGACGGGCGGTAACCATGCCGAAATCGCCAAATGGCGGAAGGCCGAGGCGGAAAAACTGACCGCCGACCGCCGCCCGGACCTGTGGGCTGCGCACAAGGACCGGTCGTAGGCCGTTTCCTCTGAACGACCGGCGGCCCTGACCGCAAACACCCACCACGGCAGCTTGACGGGCCACCGCTGCCAGCCTATACGCCCTCGATCCGGGGCCTCTGCGGCCTGCGGGTCCGATTCCTTTTGCTTGCCTGCCTTCTTCGGCGGCGTCTGTGCAGCGGGGCGGTCTAAAAAACGCAGACGCTACCTCCGGCGGGCTGATCCTTAGGGACCGGGACCCGATAGAAGACCGGGAGCTCTGGCGCGGCATCATCTTCGCGGGCGAAAACCGCGAGCATTGGAGTAACTAGCGATGAACCTGATCGCCCAGATCGAGGCCGAGCAGATTGCCGCCCTCGGCAAGACCATCCCGGATTTCAAGGCCGGCGATACCCTCCGCGTCGGCTATAAAGTGACCGAAGGCACCCGCAGCCGTGTGCAGGCCTATGAAGGCGTCTGCATTGCCCGCAAAGGTGGCGCGACGATTTCCGCCAGCTTCACGGTCCGGAAGATTTCGTTCGGTGAAGGCGTGGAACGCGTGTTCCCCCTCTATTCGACCAACATCGACAGCATCGAAGTGGTCCGTCGTGGCCGCGTCCGTCGTGCCAAGCTGTATTACCTGCGCACGCGTCGCGGCAAATCGGCCCGGATCGCCGAGGATGTCACCTACAAAGCCAAATCGGAATAAGGAGCGGGACCATGAAAGCCGAAATTCACCCCGAATACCACAGCATCACCATCAAGATGACCGATGGCTCCACCTACGAGACGCGCTCTACCTGGGGCAAGGCCGGCGATCAGATGTCGCTGGACATCGACCCGCTGGCGCACCCCGCCTGGACCGGTCAGCAGGCCAAGCTGATGGATACCGGCGGCCGCGTGTCGAAGTTCAAGAACAAGTACGCCGGTCTGGGTTTCTAAAGCCAACCGCTTTCACGAACGGCAAAGGGCATGTGGCGACACATGCCCTTTTTCTTTGCGTCTGCCCGCTTCCGTCCCGGCGCGCCCGCGCATAAGACGGGGGCCAAGAAACAGCAAAGGGACGGCCATGGCGCGTATCATCGTCGTAGGCAACGAAAAGGGCGGCTCGGGCAAGTCCACCACCTGCATGCATGTGGCTACCGCCCTGTCACGGCTGGGGCACCGGGTGGGGGCGCTGGACCTTGACCTGCGGCAGCGCACCTTTGCCCGCTATGTCGAAAACCGCCGCGCCTTCATGGCGCAGGCGGGGATTTCGCTGCCCACGCCCGATTACCGCGATCTGCCGGTTGGGGACGCGGCTACCCTTGGCGCTGGCGAGAACGCGCAAGACCAGCGGCTGACCCTTGCTGTCGAGGCGATGCATTCCGAAAAGGACTTCATCGTGATCGACTGCCCCGGCAGTCATACCCGCCTTAGCCAGGTGGCCCATTCGCTGGCCGATACGCTGATCACGCCGATGAATGACAGCTTTGTCGATTTCGACCTTCTGGCACGGGTCGATCCGATGACAGGTCAGGTCAAGGGCCCGTCGATCTATGCCGAGATGGTCTGGTCGGCGCGGCAAATGCGTTCGCAGGCCGGATTGCCGCCAATCGACTGGATCGTGGTGCGCAACCGGCTTGGCGCGCAGGCGATGCACAACAAGAAGAAGGTTGGCGCCGCACTGGAAGATCTGTCGCGCCGGATCGGCTTTCGTGTGCTGCCCGGGTTCTCAGAGCGGGTGATCTTCCGCGAGCTGTTTCCCCGCGGGCTGACGCTGCTGGACCTTAAGGATACCGGGGTGGATCAGTTGAACCTGTCCAACATCGCCGCGCGGCAAGAGCTGCGCGATCTGATGACCGGCCTCAGGCTTCCGTCTCTGACTGGCGGCTTTTGAACACCGGGCCGCCAAGGCCCTGATGATTGACCACGCGGGCGCGGTTCACCATTTTCAAACGCTTCTCGAACGCCGAAAGCTCTTCGGTTTCTTCCGGAGGTTTGGGCCGGGACACGCCCATCTTCTGCAACAGGCTAAGCTTTTTCTTCATCGGGAACATCCCTTTTTACAGTGCCCTTTTCCCGTGCAAGCACGGCAGGACTATGGCAAACAACGTCGCAAATCATGAAACGTTACAGTGCTATATGAACAGGCTGTTTCTGTTCAAGCAACAATGCATTCTTAGCATCGCGAATCTGGGTTAAAAACTGGTTACTCATGCTCCGTCAGGATTTTATCAGACGGAACATCCAGTTCAGATTCCAGAAAACGCTCAAAAGCATCAAGGTCCACCGGATCGAACTGGCCGAACCCCTGCATCCAGACTGACGCGGCGCGCAGCGCGTCCGGCTCTAGCCGGCACCAGATGACCCGGCCCCGCCGTTCGCGGGTGATCAGCCCGGCATCCGCCAAAACCCCAAGGTGCTTGGAGATTGCCGCCAGACTGGTCGAGAACGGTTCAGCCACGTCGGTGACCGCCATGTCATCCTCCAGCAGCATCGCAAGGATGGCGCGGCGGGTGGGATCGGCCAGGGCGGCAAAGACGCTGTCCAGCGGGTTTGTCATCGCGCCAGTATCCGGGCTATGTCGGGGATCGTCAACCATCGGGTTGAATATGGCAAGCGCCCGCAGATGCGTGCCAACCCCGCCCCCAGTGCAAGCACGGCGCGCAAAAACCACACGAATTCAGTAGCTTCCATCCCCGGATCGCAGCTTGACTCTGCGCGGCCCTCTTCGTAGATATCGCCCGACTGAAAGGGGCTTCGCGATGGCGTCTGAACCCGATCCCGACCGGCTGCGCGCGCTTGAAGTGCGTCTGGCAAAGGTAAAGGATCAGGCCCCGCCGCCGCAGGGTTCCACGGCAAAGGGTTTCTCGCAGGGCGAGGTGGCCTGGAGGATGTTGATCGAGCTGATGACCGGGATGTTCCTGGGGGTTGGCATCGGTTACGGGCTGGATGTGCTGTTTGGCACCCTGCCGATCTTCCTGGTGATCTTCTCGCTTTTCGGCTTTGCGGCGGGCATCAAGACGATGCTTGGCTCGGCAAGGCAACTGGCACAGAAGGCGGCTGACCAGTCCGACAAGGACCGGGCCGCACAAGACGAGGGGAAGTGACGGATGGCAACGACTGGTGAAGAAGCGGCAAGCGGGCTGCAGATCCATCCGATGGATCAGTTCATCGTCAAGCCGCTGTTCGGCGACGGTCCGATCGAATGGTATACGCCCACCAACGTCACCCTCTGGATGGCGATTGCCGTGCTGGCGATGACGGCGCTTTTGATCCTGTCTACCCGTCGCCGGGCCATCGTGCCGTCGCGCGGGCAGTCAGTGGCGGAGTTGCTGTACGGCTTCATCCACAAGATGGTGGAAGACATCGCCGGGCACGAGGGCGTCAAGTTCTTCCCCTATGTGATGACCCTGTTCATGTTCGTCTTCCTGTCGAACTTTCTGGGCCTGATCCCGATGTCGTTCACCACGACCTCGCACATCGCGGTTACCGCCACGCTGGCGCTGCTGGTCTTTGCGACCGTTACGGTCGTCGGCTTTGTGCGCAAGGGTCCGGGGTTCCTGTCGATGTTCTGGGTCTCCTCCGCCCCGCTGGCCCTGCGGCCGGTGCTGGCTGTGATCGAGGTCATCTCATACTTCGTGCGCCCGCTTAGCCATTCCGTCCGTCTTGGCGGCAACCTTCTGGCCGGTCACGCCGTGATCAAGGTCTTTGCGGGCTTTGCCGGGGCGATGGGGTTTGCGTCTTTCGTGCCAGTGCTGGCGATTGCCGCCATGTACGGGCTTGAGGTGCTGGTCTCAGCTGTCCAGGCCTATGTTTTCACCATTCTGACCTGCGTCTACCTTCGTGACGCTGTGGGCGAAGCGCACCACTAAGGTCAGTCAAACCACTTCAGCCAATTCCAGAAAAGGAGCTACCAAATGGAAGGCGATATCGCAGAAATGGGCAAGTTCATCGGTGCCGGCCTGGCCGCCATCGGTCTTGGCGGCGCCGGCATCGGCGTGGGCAACATTGCCGGGAACTTCCTGGCAGGCGCCCTGCGCAACCCGTCGGCTGCCCCCTCGCAGACCGCGAACCTCTTCGTCGGCATCGCGTTTGCCGAAGCACTGGGCATCTTCTCGTTCCTGATCGCCCTGCTGCTGATGTTTGCCGTCTGATCCTTCGCACCTGATTTCCGGGCCAGGCCAAGCGTCTGGCCCCGGTTCCCAAGGCATAAGGACAAGACGACATGGCAACCGAAGCTCAAGGTGAGGCCGAAGCAGCAGTGGGCATGCCCCAGCTGGACTTTTCGACCTGGCCGAACCAGATTTTCTGGGCACTAGTCACGCTGGTCGTGATGTACTTCGTGCTGTCGCGCGTGGCGCTGCCGCGCATCGGTGCGGTGCTTGCGGATCGCAAAAGCGCGATCACCAATGACCTCGCCGCCGCGGAAGAGCTGAAGCAAAGGGCCGTTGCGGCCGAAAAGGCCTACAACGACGCACTGGCCACGGCACGGGGTGAGGCTGCCAAGATCGTGGCCGCCGCCAAGGCCGATATCCAGAAGGATCTGGATGCCGCCACCGCTGCCGCCGACGCGCAGATTGCGGCAAAAGCGTCCGAGTCCGAAAAGACCATCGCCATCATTCGCGACGGTGCGGCAGATGCGGTTGCCCAAGTGGCCCGCGACACCGCGGCCGAGCTGGTCTCGGCACTTGGGGGTTCGGCCGATGGCAAAACCGTAACCGCGGCCGTTTCGGCCCGGCTGAAAGGGTAAGGCGATGACACGGCTTGCAGTGCTTTTGACACTTGTCGCCTCGCCCGCGCTGGCGGCGACCGGACCGTTCTTTTCGCTTGGAAACACCGATTTTGTGGTGCTTCTGGGGTTTCTGACCTTCGTCGGCATCCTGGTTTACCTCAAGGTGCCGGGCAAGATTGCCGGCATGCTGGATGCCCGCGCCGTAGCCATCAAGGCCGACCTCGACGAAGCCCGCGCCCTGCGGGAAGAGGCGAAGTCGATCCTTGCCACCTATGAGCGTCGCCAGAAAGAAGTTCAGGAACAGGCCGACCGCATCGTCGCCTCGGCCCGGGATGAGGCGATGGCAGCCGCGGCGCAAGCCAAGGACGACCTCAAGGCATCCATCGCGCGGCGTTTGGCGGCGGCGACTGACCAGATCGCCTCGGCCGAGGCAGGGGCAATCCGTCAGGTCCGTGAACAGGCCATTGCAGTCGCCATTGCGGCGGCGGGCGATGTGCTGGCCAAGCAGATGACGGCAGAGGCTGCGGCAGCGTCAATCGACGATGCCATCGTGCAGGTCGCTGACCGGATGCACTGATCGCTTTTCCGGTCTGACAATCAGAAACGGCGGCCCATCGGGCCGCCGTTTTCATTTGGGGCCAGGGGGTGCAGCCGGTTTAGCGGCTTTCCTCATGCTCCAGCCGCTGGCGGGCGATGGTTTCGTTCTTTTCGGCACGGATCTGGTCAACCAGCGCCTGTTCGACAAAGTTCAGGTGCGCCTCAACCGCGGCCCGCGCCGCCGACGGGTCACGAGCCTGCACGGCGGTATTCATCGCCCGGTGTTGGTCCAGCAGCTGTTCGCGCGTCATCCGGTTCTTGAACATCACCTGCCGATTGTAGAACACCCCCTGCCGCAACAGATCAAACATCGATCGCAGCATGTGCAGCATGATGACGTTATGGCTGGCCTCGATGATCGCCATATGAAATTCGGCATCCAACTGGGCCTCATCGGTGGGATCGCGCTTTTGGTGCGCCAGTTCCATCTTGGCAAAGATCGTCGCAATCACCCGCAGGTCGGTTTCCGACCCCAGCCGCGCCGCGCGTTCTGCGGCCAACCCCTCCATGTCGCGGCGAAAGGCGATGTAGTCGAACACCGCCTCTTCATGCGTGGCGAATAGATGGATCAGGGCGGGCGAAAATGCCGATCCCAGAACCTCGGCGACAAATACACCTGACCCCGCCCGGCTGGTCAACAGACCACGCTCTGCCAGATCACCAATCGCGTCGCGCAAGGAGGGACGCGACACGCCCAGCTTTTCCGCCATGTCGCGTTCAGAGGGTAGCCGTTCCCCCGGTTGCAGGATGCCGCGCAGGATCAGCTGTTCGATCTGGCGAACAACAGAGTGTGACAGCTTTTCGGGAGTGACTTTCAGGAACGGCATAGTGGACCCCAGTGATTGGTCCGAAATTATGACCGCTTGTCGGGCGACACAATGGCAAAAAGCAGGGCCGAAAAGCAGGAATGCAGAAAGGGCCGGGAAACCCCGGCCCTTTGCAAAAATTGCTACAACGGTTGCAGCGCGTCGCGATTTAGCGCGTCGGGCGGATGATGATTTCCACCCGGCGGTTCTGCGCGCGCCCCTCAGGCGTCAGGTTCGAGGCGATCGGCTGATCCTCACCCCGGCCAAACGCGCCGATCCGGGCCCCCGGCACGCCGTTGTCGCGCAAGACACCGGCCACGGAAACGGCCCGGCGCTGCGACAGGTCCTGGTTATAGGCGGCGGCACCGGTGTTGTCGGTGTGGCCGATCACTTCGATCCGGCTGTTGGGATATTTCAGCAGACTGGAGGCGACGGTCGACAGGTCACGGCGCAGGTCCGGCCGGACAGACGCGCTGTCGACGGCGAACAGCAGGTCCTGCGGCATGTTCACGATCAGGTAGTCACCGGTGTTGGTGACCGATATGTTGGAGCTGAGCGAGCCGCGCAGTTCCGACGCCTGACGATCAAGGTCTGCACCGATCAGCGCGCCCGTGCCAGCACCAAGCGCGCCCCCAAGGACAGCGCCCTTCAGCTCATCGCCGTCGCGCGCGGTCGCGGCACCGGCCACAGCGCCGACAAGGCCACCGATCACGGCACCGCTTTTGGTGCGGCCGTTCGGATCATCTGGGTAAGCGTTGGGGTCCACGCAGGCCGTCAGGGCCAGCAGGCTGGCCGAAACCAGAAGAAGGGGGGTTTTCATCATCATTGCTCTCGCCTCGAAAAGGTCAGTCCCGTGATCCGGGCTCTGGCAGGTTTATAGCAACCCCCGGATCAGGATGACAGTTGAAGCTATAACGTCGCAAAGATCGGCATGGTTCCGCGCATCAGAGATTTGGCATTACATTTTTGCCATCACATATTTGTTTGGGCAGCCTCACGGGCCAGCATCGCGCGCTTGCGGGGCAGACCCCAGTGATAGCCGCCAAGGCCGCCATCGCGGCGCAGCGCCCGGTGGCAGGGGATCAGCAGGCTGATCGGGTTGCGCCCCACTGCCGTTCCCACCGCCCGATGCGCGGACGGGTGGCCGATGGCCCCCGCAATATCGCCGTAGGTCGTGACATGGCCTGACGGAATCGCCAGAAGTGCCTCCCAGACCTTGATCTGGAAGGGCGCGCCAATCAGGTGCAGCGCTGTCGCCTTGCCGCCAAAGGCCGCATCCACCATCGGGTGCAGGGTCACTGCGTCCTCGATGCAGGTTGCCTTTGGCCAGCGGCTTGCCAGATCCTCCAGCGCGGCCTTGTCGTCGGTCACGTCTGCAAACCCCATGCCGCAGATGCCCTTGTCCGTGGCCATGACCAGCGCCGGGCCAAAGGGGCTGTCAAACCAGCCCCAGCGGATGACCAGCCCCTCACCCCCGCGGGCATAGTCACCGGGCGACATCGCCTCCCAGGTCAGGAACAGATCATGCAGGCGGCCGCTACCCGACAAGCCGGCTTCCTGCGCGGTGGCCAGCGTCGTATGCCGCTCGGCCAGCAATTGCCGCGCATGGCCCAGCGTCAGATATTGCTGATAGCGCTTGGGGCTTACCCCCACCCACTGACTGAAAAGCCGCTGGAAATGGGCCGGGCTCATCTGCATCTGGCGGGCAAGGTCGTCCAGCGTCAGCGTGGGGCCACCCGCGTCGATCGCCACAAGGGCGCGGGTGATCACCTGGTAGTGGTAGGCGGGGGATTGGTCGGTCATCATGGTCTCCTTGACCGGCAGGATAGCCCGCGCGCCACAGGCCCGCGACCCGTTTCCTGCGACAAATCGGGCGGCTTGTCGCAAGCGGCGTTTCGTGCTGCAACGGGGCATGACCGCACAACTTGCCTATGCCCCGCTGAAGCAGATTTTCGCGCGCTTTGCCGAGATCGAACCCGAACCCAAGGGTGAGCTTGCGCATGTGAACGCCTACACCCTGCTGGTCGCCGTCGCGCTGTCGGCCCAGTCGACCGACATTGGCGTAAACAAGGCCACGCAGAAGCTGTTCCAGATCGCCGACACGCCGCAGAAGATGCTTGATCTGGGCGAAGAGGCGCTGATCGACCATATCAAGACCATCGGCCTTTACCGCAACAAGGCCAAGAACGTCATCAAGATGGCGCGCCTGCTGATCGACAATTTCGGGGGTGAGGTGCCGTCCTCTCGTGCCGCGCTGGTCACCCTGCCGGGCGTGGGGCGCAAGACGGCCAATGTGGTCCTGTCGATGTGGTTTCATCACCCCGCACAGGCGGTGGATACCCATATCTTCCGTGTTGGCAACCGCACCGGCATCTGCCCCGGCCGGGACGAGGCCGCAGTGGAACGCGCGATCGAGGATAACGTCCCCGCCGAATACCAGCACCACGCCCACCACTGGCTTATCCTGCATGGTCGGTATATCTGCGTCGCGCGCACACCCAAATGCGGCATCTGCCCGATCAGGGACTGGTGCCTTTACGATCAGAAGTTCGGAGAGAAGACCGCATGAAGTCCTATCAGGTTGTCGGCATCGGCAATGCCATCGTCGATGTGTTTTCCACCGCTGACGATACGTTTCTTGACCTGATGGGCATCCAGAAAGGCATCATGCAACTGGTTGAGCGTGAGCGCGGGGAACTTCTTTACGGTGCGATGACCAACCGCCAGCAGGCCCCGGGCGGGTCGGTCGCCAACACACTGGCCGGGCTTGGCAGCCTTGGCCTGGCAACTGCGTTCATCGGCCGGGTGCATGATGACGCGCTTGGCCGCTTTTACGCCCGCAGCATGGCGGATGAGGGCACTGAATTCGTCAACCCGCCGGTGCCGGGGGGCGAGCTGCCGACCTCACGCTCGATGATCTTTGTCAGCCCGGATGGCGAGCGGTCGATGAACACCTACCTTGGCATCTCTTCCGAACTCGGCCCCGACGATGTGGCCGAAAGCGTGGCCGGCAGCGCCGAAATCCTGTTTCTGGAGGGCTATCTTTATGACAAGCCCAAGGGAAAGCTGGCCTTTGAACGCGCGGTTGAACTTTGCCACAAGGCGGGCGGCAAGGCCGGGATTTCC
>JBBQVR010000008.1:0-49741 GCA_038211355.1 Rhodobacterales bacterium
AACCAGGTTCATCCCCATGACATCAGGGGCAAATGTGCGATCGGGGGTGATCACCTCAACCTCTGCGCCGCTGTCGGCCAGCATCTGCGCCGCCTGCATCGCCACATGGTCGCCCGCGTCGTCGAACAGCAGCACGTTGGCCCCCGGCTTTACATCGCCTGACAGGATATCCCACGCAGTCACCACAAGATCATTGCCTTCGGTCAGCACATCCCGCGTGGGCAGGCCACCGGTCGCAATCACCACGACATCCGGGTTTTCTGACACGATATCAGCAGCCTCCGCAAAGGTATTGAAGTGAAACTCCACCCCCTTGGCAGCGCATTGCGCCATCCGCCAGTCGATGATGCCGACCATCTCGCGCCGACGGGCAGAGCGGGCGGTCAGCAGGATCTGCCCGCCCGGCTGCGCTGCGGCCTCAAAGACTACAACCCGGTGACCGCGTTCGGCAGCGACGCGGGCGGCCTCAAGCCCCGCAGGCCCTGCGCCGACGATGACCACAGTCTTGGCAACCGGGGCCGGGGCTATTGCATGGGGCTGCTCCGCCTCACGGCCGGTGGAGGGGTTGTGGATGCAAAGCGCCATCCCACCTTGATAGATTCGGTCAAGGCAGTAGGTGGCACCGACACAAGGTCGAATCGTATCTTCCTGCCCTGCAATGATTTTCTGCACGATATGCGGGTCAGCCATATGGGCGCGGGTCATACCGACCATGTCCAGCCGCCCGGTCGCCACCGCATGACGCGCGGTTGCCACATCCGGGATGCGGGCGGCGTGGAAGGTCGGCAGGCCGCTCGCCGCGCGGACCTGACCGGCATAGTCGATATGCGGGGCTGAGGGCGCGCCCTGGATCGGGATCACCCCGGTAAGGGCGGCATCGGTGTGGATGCGCCCCCGGATCACGTTCAGAAAGTCCACCAGCCCCGAGGCGCTGAACCGGCGGGCCATTTCCAGCCCGTCTTCGGCGGGGATGCCGCCAGCCTCCATCTCATCGCCGACGTAGCGCAGGCCCAGAAGAAAGCCCGCACCCACCCGGTCGCGGCAGGCCTGCAGCACCTCCATCGTAAAGCGGAGGCGGTTTTCGATCGTCGTGGCATCATAAGGGCCGGGGGGCATGCCGTTGGTCAGCGGGCTGATGAACTGGTCCATCAGGTGACCGTAGCATTCGAACTCTACCCCGTCCAAACCCGCCGCCTGCATCCGTTCAGCCGCGTCGGCGTAGTCCTTGATAATGCGGGACATATCCCAATCTTCGATCACCTTCGGAAACGCCCGGTGCGCGGGTTCGCGCGACGGCCCGGCCCCCAGAACCGGCAGCCAGTCACCCTTGTCCCAGCGGGTACGGCGGCCAAGGTGGCTGATCTGGATCATCACTGCTGCCCCCGCCTCATGGCAGTCATCGGACAGGCGGCGCATCCATGGCACCACCTCATCCTGCCAGACCAGCACATTGCCAAAGGCAGGCGGGCTGTCGCGCGACACAGAGGCGGACCCCGCCGTCATCACCATCGCCACACCGCCCTTGGCCCGCTCAAGGTGATACAGGCGGTAGCGGTCCTTTGGCATCCCATCCTCGGTATAGGCGGGTTCGTGGCTGGTGGTCATGATCCGGTTGCGCAAGGTAAGGTGCTTCAGCTGATAGGGTTGAAGAAGCGGATCGGTAGTCATGGGGGCCTCATCGACGGGATTGTGGAAAGGTAGCGGCGCTCGGTTCCCCCCTCAAGAAAAATCGACACAGGTGTCGAGTTTTCGGCATTGTGCGGGATGGGGGCGCAAGACTAGGCTTGGGCATGAGCAAGGACCAGACAGACCGTGGCTGGCGGGGAACGCCCGAAGGGTGGCTGGACGCGGCCTATGACCTATTGGTCGGTAGCGGCGTCGATGCGGTCAAGATCATGCCGCTGGCCCAAAGGCTGGGCCTGTCGCGCACCAGTTTCTACTGGCATTTCGCCGATCGTGAGGCGCTGCTTGCCGGGCTGATCGCCCGCTGGCGGGCCCAGAACACCGGCAACCTTGTCGCGCGGTGTGAGGCGCAGGCAGCGACGATTGCCGAGGCGATGCTGAACCTGATCGATTGCTGGGTCGACCCCCACCTCTTCGACAGCCGGCTGGAGTTTGCGATGCGGACCTGGGCCTTGACCGACCCCGGCGTGGATGCCGCACTGGTTGAGGCTGATGCCCTCCGGCTGGCAGCCATCACCGCGCTTTTCCGCCGGTTCGGCTATGACGCAACCGAGGCGGACACCCGCGCGCGGACGCTTTACCTGACGCAGGTCGGCTATATCGCCCTGCGGTCAGACGAAAGCTTTGGCGTGCGGATGGGGCGGATCCCGGCCTATGTGCTGACGTTTTCCGGCGTGGCACCGACGGCGGCTGAGGTTGCGGCCTTCCGCGCCCGGCATCAGGTCACGTCAGGCCAGTGTTTCAGGTCAGGCGGGCCAGAAGGGCCAGAAGATGCGCCTGCTCGGCAGGGGTAAGGGGGGCCAGCGTTTCGGCCGATATGGCCAGCGCGGTGGCTGCGCGGGCCGTGAACAGCGCGGAACCACTGTCGGTCAAGGTGACGGTCAGGCGGCGGCGGTCCTCGGGGTCGGCGGCGGTGGCGGCGTATCCAAGGCGGACCAGCCTGTCCACAACGCCCTTGATCGTGGCCGCATCCATCGCCGTGGCGCGGCCAAGCTGGTTTTGCGACAGGGGGCCTACTTCGGCCAGCCGGGCGAGGACTGCGAACTGGGTTGTCGTCACCTCGGGGATCTGGACGGCAAAGATCGCCAGATGCCGCTGTGTCGCCCGGCGCAGGACATAACCGATCTGGTCATCCAGTCGGTAAGGGGTGGGCGTCATGCTCATCGCTTTGCGATACGCTTTGGCCTGCGGTGGCGCAAGACAGTTGACAGGGGGGGGGCGGGGCCGCAAACTTGTATCTACACAAACGAATTGCCAGAATGAACCGCCACCAGAACGAACCGCCAGGGTGAGCTGCCCGTGACACCTTCCGACTATGCCCGACCTGACAGCTTGCCACAGGCGCTGCATCTTCTGGCCGGGGGCGGCTGGCGGGTGCTGGCAGGTGGGACAGACCTTTACCCGGGGGCGGGGGCGCAACTGGCCGGGCCGATCCTGGATCTGACGGGTGTTGCCGAGCTGACAGGGATCACGCAGGACGGAACGGGCCTGCGGATCGGGTCGGCCACATCCTGGGCCGATCTGGCGGAAGGTCACCTTCCTGATGCGCTGCTCGCCCTGCAACAGGCGGCGCGGCAGGTTGGCGGGCGGCAGGTGCAGGTGGCTGGCACGCTGGGCGGCAACCTTTGCAACGCCTCACCCGCCGCCGACGGGGTGCCGCCGCTGCTGGTCCTTGGGGCAAGGGTAGAGCTTGCCTCAAGCGCCGGCCTGCGCCAGATGCTGCTGACGGATTTTCTGCGTGGCCCGCGTCAGACCGCCCTGCAACAGGGTGAGATGCTGACCGCCATCCTGATCCCCGCCTCTGCGCTGCAGGGCCGGTCAGCGTTTGTGAAACTGGGCGCGCGGCGGCATCTGGTGATCTCGATTGCCATGGTCGCGGCGCGGCTGGTGGTTGCGGACGGGCGTCTGGCCGAGGTGGCGCTTGGCGTGGGCTCTTGTTCTGCCGTGGCCACCCGGCTGCCGCGGGTTGAGGCGGCGCTGACCGGCGTGCCGGTCGATCAGGCCCTGACCCGCATCCGCGAGCCAGACGTGACCGTGGCCCTGTCCCCGATCGGCGATGTTCGCGCCAGCGCCACCTACCGCGCCCATGCCGCCACCGAACTGGTGCGCCGCGCTGTGGCCAGGGCACTGGCATGATCGCTTTCACCCTGAACGGCGCGCCCGCCCTGATCGACGCCCCGCCAACCGAACGGCTAAGTGACACCCTGCGCGAACGCCTTGGACTGGTCGGCACCAAGGTTGGTTGCGACGCGGGCGATTGCGGGGCCTGCACGGTGCTGTTGGACGGCAAGGCCGTCTGCGCCTGCCTGACCCCCGCCGCCCGCGTTCAGGGCCGCCAAGTCACGACCATTGAAGGCGAGACGCCGGAACTGACCCGCCTGCGTGCCGCCTTCCTTGTCCAAGGGGCCGCGCAATGCGGCATCTGCACTCCGGGGATGCTGCTGACGGCGGCAGAGCTTCTGACCCTTACCCCCCAGCCCACGGCCGATCAGGTTGAGGCGGCGCTTGGCGGGGTTCTGTGCCGCTGCACCGGGTATCGCAGCATCATCGCGGCGGTGGTTGCGGCGGGGCAGGCGGCGGGGCAGGTGGCGGCCATCCCGGTCATCGAAGGGCTGGTAGGTGCGCCCGTTCAGCGGTTGGACGGCGCGGCCAAGGTGGCCGGTGACAGCTTCGGCGCTGATGACTGGCGGCCCGGCTCGCTGATCGTCAAGGCCGTTCGGTCGCCCCACCCGCATGCGGCGTTCCAGATCGGTGACCTTGGCCCCTTCCGCGCGCAGCCGGGTGTTGCCGCCGTCTTCACCGCCGCCGACATCCCCGGCCGAAACGCGTTTTCCGTGATCCCGCCTTTTGCCGACCAGCCCGCCATCGCCACCTCACCCGCCCGGTTTCGGGGAGAATGCGTGGCGCTGGTGGCATTTGAGGCTGATGCCCCGCCGGACCTGACCGCCTTTCCCCTCACCTGGACCCCGCTGCCCGCGCTTGCCACCCCGGATGCGGCTGAGGCCGGCCCCCTGATTCACGCCACCCGCCCCGGCAATCTGCTTGTTGAGGGGCGGGTGCAGAAGGGCGATGCGGCTAAGGCCCTTGCCGCCAGCGCCCATGTCGTCGAAGGCTCGATGACCACCGCCTTTGTCGAACACGCCTATATCGAGCCTGAGGCAGGCGCCGCCTGGATGGAGGGTGACAGTCTGGTGATCCGCGCCTGCACCCAGGCACCCGGCATGGACCGCGAAGACACCGCCACCATCCTTGGCCTGCCCACCACGCGGGTGCGGATCATCCCCTCGGCCGTGGGCGGGGGCTTTGGGTCCAAGCTTGATCTCTCGGTGCAGCCCCTGATCGGTTTGGTCACCTTGCGCACCGGGCGTCCTTGCCGGATGACCTACAGCCGCGCCGAAAGCATGACCTCCACCACCAAACGCCACCCAGCCAAGATGACGGGCCGCATCGGCTGTGATGCGATGGGGCGGATCACGGGGGTGGAGTTCACCGGCCGTTTCAACACCGGGGCATACTCCAGCTGGGGACCGACCGTGGCGAACCGGGTGCCGGTGCATGTGTCGGGGCCCTACCTTACGCCTGCCATCAGCGCGCGGGCACGGGCGATCCACACCCATGGTCCGGTGTCGGGCGCGTTCAGGGGGTTTGGCGTGCCGCAAGGGGCCCTGTGGCAAGAAACGCTTTATGACCGGCTGGCTGACAAGGCCGGGATCGACCGGCTGCAGTTCCGCATCCTGAACGCGCTGACCGATGGGGACGCCAGCGCCACCGGCCAGGTGCTGCGCGCAGTGGGCATCCGCGATTGCCTCACCGCCCTGCAACCCCATTGGACCCGCGCGCTGCAAGATGCGGCGGGCCAGCCGGGGCGTGGGGTCGGGGTTGCGGCCTGCTGGTATGGCTGCGGCAATACCGCGCTGCCGAACCCGTCCACGATCCGCATCGGTCTGTCGCAGGCGGGTGAGGTGGTGCTGCATCAGGGGGCCACCGACATCGGCCAAGGCTCAAACACCGTGATCGCCCAGATCGCCGCACAGGCGCTTGGGCTGCCCTTGTCCGCCTTCCGGCTGATCGGCCCGGATACCGCGCTGACGCCGGATGCGGGCAAGACCTCGGCCAGCCGGCAGACCTTTGTCACGGGCCGCGCCGCCAAGGCCGCTGCCGAGGCGCTCCGGGACATGGTCTTGCGCCGCGCCAATGCAGGGCAGGGGGCCGCGCTGGCGCTGGAGGGGGCCGCTGTGGTCCTGCGCGACGCAGGGCTGGTCACGCAGATCGACCTTGCGGCCCTGCCACCCGATGCGCATGGCTACGCCCTATCGGCTGAGGCGACGTATGATCCGCCAACCTCGCCCTTGGACGCACAGGGGCAAGGCACGCCCTATGCCGTCTACGGCTACGGCGCGCAGATGGTGGAACTGGCGGTGGACGCCGCCTTGGGGACGGTCCGCCTGATCAAGATCACGGCAGCCCATGACCTTGGCCGGGTGATCAACCCCACCCTCGCACGCGGCCAGATTGAAGGTGGCATTGCCCAAGGCATCGGTCTTGCCCTGATGGAGGAATACCTGCCCGCCCGGACCGAAAACCTGCATGATTACCTGATCCCCACCTTCGGCGATGTCCCCCCCATCGAAAGCCTGCTGATCGAAGTGCCAGATCCCGAAGGCCCTTACGGCGCCAAGGGTCTGGGGGAACATGTGCTGATCCCGACCGCCCCTGCGATCCTGAACGCGATCCGCCATGCGACAGGCGCAGACATCACGCGCGTGCCGGTCCTGCCGCACCGCCTTTATGCGGCGTTGGGGGACCTGACATGATCTTTCTACCCGCTTCCCTTCTGCAAAAATATCCTCCGGGGGTGCGGGGGTGGAACCCCCCCCCTGCAAAGGCAACCACAGGGCGCAGCCCATGACGGATGCGCCGGTAAAGCTGCGCTGTGATGCCTGTCCGGTGATGTGCTACATCGCGCCGGGTCAGACCGGGGCCTGCGACCGCTACGCAAACGCAGATGGCCGGATCGTGCGGACCGATCCGGTGGTGATGCTGTCCCACACGGTTGCGACGGGTGGTCGCATCGTGCCGTTCGCGGCGCGGGACTGGGATGGCGCGCCGGTTCCGGCCGATGCTGTCGTCACCGGGATCGGGTCGGGCACCACCTACCCCGACTACAAGCCCGCCCCCTTCATCATCGCCAGCAAGGTCGAGGGCGCAGATATGGTCACTGTCGTGACCGAGGCGATCTTTTCCTACGCAGGCGTCAAGGTGAAGATCGACACCGACCGCTTCCTTGGCCCCGAAGGTGCCGTGGTGCGGGTGGCGGGTGAGGCGATCGGCCATGTCAGCACCGCCGAATACGGCAGCCAGATGCTGTCGCTGGGGGGCGTGCATCACCTGACGGGTGGCGACAAGGCCGAAGGCCGCGTGACCTGCGCCGCCCTTCTGGACTTGTGCAACGGGGCGGCGGTTGCGATGACAATCGACGGTGGCAGCTCAGTTGTGGTGCAGGCCGGGCAGGCCCCCATTGTCGATGGCGTGGTTGAGCGGCGGATGCGGGTTGGCTGCGGGTCAGCCACCATCGGGATGTTCGCCGTGCAATGGCAAGGGCTGGTCGATGAGGTGGTGGTGGTTGATGACCACATCACTGGCGTGGTCAGCGAACATCAGGCGGGCAAGGTTCTGGACTGGTCGCCGTCAGGGATCAGGATCAAGGGCCACCGCTCTACGCCGGGGCGCTATTTCCGGGTCAGTGAGCCTGGGCTTGGCTGGGGCGGGACGCGCCTGACCAACCCCCTTGATATCCTTGGCGACTGGAACCCCGGCAAAGGCGCGCGGCCGGGCCTGACCCTGCTTATGGTCTCAACCACCGGTGAGGATCATGGCTACTTCGTGCTTGACGCAAGCCTGCAACCGATCCCCCAGCCGCTGCCCGCTGCTTTGCAAGCCAGCGTCGATCTGATCGCCGAAAACTGTGAGCCATCGGTCTGTACCGTGCTTTTCATGGCCGGGGCGGGCGGGTCCTTGCGGGCCGGGGTGGCTAAGAACCCGGTCGAACTGACGCGGTCGGTGCAGGTCGGGATCACGCGCCTGACCTCGGGCGGGGCGGAAACCTATGTCTGGCCGGGGGGCGGGATCACCTTCATGGTCGATGTGACGCGCCTGCCGCCCGGCGCGTTCGGATACGTGCCGACCCCCGCACTGGTCGCGCCATTGGAGTTCACCTTGCCCCGCGCCGCCTATCTGGCGATGGGCGGGCACGAAGACCGCATCCGCACGCTGGACCAGACCCTGGCCGAAGGCGGCGAATACCCGACCGCAGCGCAGGTCCTGCCATGGCCCGCCCGATGATGACCGATGGTTTCCAAATGGCGCAGCCGCGCAGGCGCGCGCGGCTGCAAGTGCCGGTCTCGCCTCTGGCCGTTCCGGCCATCCGGCTCGTTCGTGCCTCCGGCGGGAGTATTCTTGCAAAGAGCAGGGTTGCAGGTGGCGGCTGGACCGCTGCCGCAGTCCATTTGCCGGATGGTCGGATTCACCTGCAGCAGGGGCCCATCGACATTGTGGCAAAGGCGTTCGGGCCAGCCGAGGCGGTAGCGGCGGCTTACGCCCGCGCAGAGCAGCGCTTTGCGACGGTGCTGGAGGAGCTGGTCGCAGAACTGCCGGCGCTGCGGTCGGAAGATCAAGCGTTGCGCGGTGCGATTGCGCTGGTCATGGCGGCGGCAGTTGCGCCCTACCGTCCGGCCTTTGTCACCCCGATGGCCGCCGTGGCCGGGGCCGTGGCGGATACGGTCCTGGCCGCCCTGGCCGGGCCGGGGATTGCCCGCGCCTATGCCAACAACGGCGGGGACATTGCGCTGTGGTTGACGCCGGGGACCGAATTGACCGCGGCTCTGGCGGTGACCGGGGGCCTTGACCGGGTGACCATCTGCGCCAATGACGATGTGCGGGGCATCGCCACCTCAGGCTGGCGGGGGCGCAGTTTCTCGCTTGGCATCGCAGACACGGTGACGGTCCTTGCGCCCACCGCAGCAATGGCAGATGCGGCAGCGACGATGATCGCCAACTCCGTCGATCGGCCTGACCACGCCGGAATCATCCGCCGCCCGGCGCGGGAGTGTCAGACCGACAGTGATCTGGGCAACCGTCTGGTCACGGTTGCGGTGCCGCCCCTGTCCGACACAGACCGCGCGCGGGCGCTGGACGCAGGCCTGCAGGCCGCCGAATGTTACCGTGCCCGGGGTCTGATTGCGGGGGCAGCCCTTTACCTGCAAGGTGAGGCGCGGCTGTCAGGGGCGATGAAAGAGGTGGGTCATGACTGAATTCACGCTGCGCAAGATCGTGCTGCAGGTCGAGGAAATCCGGCATGAGGGCGGCCCCCCCGTCAGCCCGCCACCGATGCGGGCTGCGATATTTGCCATCTGCCGCAATCCCTTTGCTGGCCGGTTTGACGCAGACCTTTCCCCCGCGATGGAGGCGCTGAAACCCCTCGCGCTTGACCTGACCGACCGTCTGGTCGCAGCCCTTGGCGGTCGTGCAGGGATCGACGCCTATGGCAAAGGTGCCCTGGTGGGTGAGGGCGGCGAAAGCGAACACGGCGCGCTGTGGCATGTGGCCGGCGGCTACGGCATGCGCGACCGCTTGGGTGAGTGTCGCGCCATCGTGCCATCCGCGATGAAGGTGGGCGGCATGGGGGCAACGCTGGATATCCCGCTTGGCCATCTGAACGCGGCCTATGTCCGGTCGCGCTTTGACGTGATCACCGTCGCTTGCGCCGATGGCCCCCGTTCGGGTGAGGTGCTGTTCGCCCTTGCCATGGCGCGGGGCGGGCGGGTGCACAGCCGGATGGGCGGGCTTGAGGTGGATCAGGTCACCGGCCTTGACGGGCTGCGCTAGATGACGGGGCACGCGCCGGGTCTGGTGGCCGGGGTCGATGTGGGGGGCACCTTCACCGACCTTGTGATCCTTGATCCCGCCTCGGGCGCCTTCCGGTTGGCCAAGGTGCCGACCACGCTGCCCAATCAGGCAGCTGGTGTGCTGGCCGCGTTTGAGGCGGCGGGGGCGGACCTTTCAGAGATCGACCTGATCGTGCATGGCACCACCACGACGACCAACGCCGTCCTTGAGCTTCAGCTTGCGCGGACAGGGATGATTACGACCCAAGGCTTCCGCGACGTGCTGGAGCTTGGCCGTCGCACCCGCCCGCAGGCCTACGGGATGCATGGCCGGTTCACCCCGGTCATCCCGCGCGATCTGCGGCTTGAGGTGCCAGAACGCATGGATGCGCGGGGTCAGGTCCTGATCCCTCTGGATGAGGCCGCGCTGGAGGGTGCTGTCCGCCAGCTGCTGGCGGCGGGCTGCGAAAGTCTGGTGATTCATTTCCTGCATGCCTACGCCAATCCCGCGCATGAACTGCGGGCGGGCGCGCTGGCCGCGGCCGTTTGGCCCAATGCCCACATCACCCTTGGCCATGCGCTTTTGTCGGAAAGTCGGGAATATGAGAGGGGGGTGACAGCGGCCGTCAACGCCTCGGTCCAGCCCTTGCTGGAACGGTATGTGACGCGGCTGGCCGATCAGCTGGCTGCAAAGGGCTATGCGCGCGACCTTTTGGTGATGAACGGCAACGGCGGCATGGTGACCGCCCGCGACGTGGGGCGTGAGGCGGTAAAGACCGTGATGTCGGGCCCCGCCTCGGGCGTGATGGCGGCGGTGGCGACGGGCAGGCGGGCCGGGATGGCGGACCTGCTGACCTATGACATGGGGGGCACCAGCACGGACGTGGCGATGATCCGGGGCGGCGTGGCACCCGTGTCAAATGAGATCGAGGTGGAATATGCCATGCCGATCCATGTGCCGATGGTGGATGTGCGCACCGTAGGGGCGGGCGGCGGCAGTATCGCGCGGATCGATGCGGGCGGTATGCTGCGGGTCGGGCCAGATAGCGCTGGGTCCGTTCCCGGCCCGGTCTGCTATGGCCGGGGGGGCGCGCGGGTCACGATCTCGGACGCGAACCTGATCCTGGGGCGTCTGCCTGCCAGCCGGTTTGGTCAGGCGGCCGGGGCGGCGCGTCAGGCGATGGCCGACCAGATCGGCGCGCCGCTTGGCCTGTCGGTCGAGGCTGCAGCCGAGGCGGTGATCCGCATTGCCAACACCCATATGGCCGGGGCGATCCGCATGGTGTCGATCTCGCTTGGCGCAGACCCGCGCGACTTTGCGCTGTTCGCCTTTGGGGGGGCAGGGCCGCTGCATGCCGTGGCTTTGGCGCGAGAGCTGAGCGTCCCGAAGGTGCTGATCCCGGCGCGGCCCGGCATCACCAACGCGCTGGGCTGTGTGGTGGCCGACCTGCGCCATGATTTCGTGCGCACGCTGAACCGCCCGCTGGATGCGGTCAACATGGCCGAGGTTCACGCCGTTCTGGCCGGGCAGGAAGTGGCCGGTCGCCGTCTGGTCGGTGCGGAAAGGATCACCCTGCACGCGACAAGCGCCAGCTTTTCCGCCGACATGCAGTTTGTGGGCCAGACCCATCTTCTGCGCGTGCCGCTGGCCACCGCCACCCCCAGCCGCGCCGATCTGCAAGCCGGGTTTGAGGCGGCCTATCACGCCCGCTTCCGCGTTGATCTGCCGACGATCCGCGCCAATCTGGTGAACCTGAACTGTTCGGTGATCGGCGAGCGCCCGGCGTTTGACCTTTCGCGCCTGATTGCCCCCGATGGCCGCAAACCACGAGCTGAAGCCGCCTCAACCCGCCCTGTCTGGTTCGGCCAGTGGGTGGATACGCCGGTCTACTGGCGCGATCACCTGCCGCTGGAGATGCACCTCCAGGGCCCTGCGATCATTGAACAGATGGACACGACCAGCGTGATCGACCCCGGCTGCACGGTGACCTCGGACGCTGAGGGCAACCTGATCGTTGAGGTGGCACCGTGATCAAACCTGTGATCGACCCCGCGATCAAACCCGTGATCGACCCTGTCACCCTTGCCGTCATTCAGGCCGGCCTTCAGCAGGTCTGCGACGAGATGGACCTGACCTTTTCCCGTGCCGCCTTCAGCCCGGTGATCGCCGAGGCGGATGACCGGTCGGACGGCATCTATGCGGCCGATGACGGCAGCCTGATCGCCCAGGGGGCCAAGGGCCTGCCAGTCTTTGTCGGTGTGATGCAGTTTTCCACCCGCACCATTCTTGACCGCATTGCCAAGGGCCTGACGGCGGCACCGGAACCAGGCGACATCTACATCGTGAACGACCCCTACCTTGGCGGCACCCATCTGATGGATGTGCGCTTTGCCATGCCGGTCTGGCGGGGCGGGCGCATCTTTTGCTGGCTGTCAAACACCGGGCACTGGCCCGATACCGGTGGCGCGGTCCCCGGCGGCTTCAGTGCCAGCGCGATCAGTGCCGAGCAGGAAGGCCTGCGCATCCCCCCGGTCAAGCTGTTCAAGAAGGGCATTCTGGACACTGAGATCTACCAGATCATCTGCTCCAACATCCGGGTGTCGGAACAAAGGATCGGCGATGTGAAGGCCCAGGCCTCGGCCCTTCTGGTCGGCGCAGACCGGCTGGCGGCGCTGCTGGACCGCTACGGCGATGCGACGGTGACCGAGGCGATTGCGCAGATGCGCCGTCTGGCCGCAGCACAGATGCGGGCGATGATCGCACTGATCCCGCCCGGCACCTGGCGCAGTACCGCGATGGTTGACAGCGACGGGGTGGTGAACCAGCCCCTGACCATCGCGCTGACCGTCACTCCGACACCGGACGGCTTGACCTTCGACTTTGCCGGCACCTCGCCGCCCTGCATGGGCCCGATGAATTCAGTCTACGCCACCACGCTGTCTTCGGTCTATCTGGCGATGCGCCACATCTTCCCTGATGTCCCGATCTCGGCTGGCGCGTTTGAGCCGCTGACCGTCACCGGCATCGAAGGCACCTTCCTTGATGCGAAGTACCCCCGCCCCGTATCCGGCTGCGCGGCCGAGGTCAGCCAGCGCATCGCCGAGGCGGTCTTTGCGGCCCTTGTGCAGGCGATCCCCGACCGGGTGACCGCATCGCCTGCCGGAACCTCGGGCAACTTCGGGCTGGGCGGGCATGACCCCGACAAGGGGCGCGACTATGTGATGTACCAGATCTCGGGCGGCGGCTATGGCGGCTTTGCGGGGGGCGATGGCATCGCGAACGGCTGTTCGACCATCGGCATATCAAAGGCCCCCCCGGTTGAGATAATGGAGCAGACCTATCCCGTCCTTTACCGCCATTATGCCCTGCACGAAGGGTCTGGCGGGGCAGGGCAGCACCGGGGCGGGCTGGGGCTGGATTACGAGATAGAGCTTTTGCGCGGCACCGCGCGGGCCAGTTTCGTGATGGACCATGGCCGGACGGGGCCGCAAGGCGCGCTGGGGGGGCAGGATGGGGCTGTTAACCGGGTTGAGGTGATCCGGGACGGCATCACGCTGATCCCCGAGCATCTGTCGAAGGCGCAGGATATCGCCCTTGTGCCGGGCGACAGGGTTCGGGTGCGCACGCCGGGTGGCGGCGGCTACGGCCCGCCCGCCGCACGCGACCCTGCGCTGGTGGCGGAAGACCTGCGCCTTGGCCGCTATACCAAGGATCAGACCGAACAGCTTTGGCCGAAGGGTTAGGCCGGGACCAAAATTCGGCGAAGAAAACTCGTCGAAGAAAATTGGTCCCGGCCCGAAGGTTTCGCCCTATTCAGCCGCGTGCGGCGTGGCCTTGCGACGGGTGAGCGTTTCTTCCAGCGCCACAAGCCTGCCCTGCAACAACGCCATGTCTTCCCGCCCGCGGTCGATCCGTTCGGCCAGCACATGCGCCTCGGGGTTTTCCGGCTCGGCCTCTTTCTTGCCGATGAACCGGCCTAGCACCCAGCCAAACAGGCGTGAGATGTCGTCCATCACAAGATACATCGACGGCACGACCACCAGGCTAAGCACAGTCGACACAATGATGCCGCCCATCACCGCAATGGCCATCGGCGCGCGGAACGCACCGCCTTCGCCAACGCCAAGGGCCGAAGGCAGCATGCCCGCCGACATCGCGATAGAGGTCATCACGATCGGCCGTGCACGTTTGTGGCCGGCTTCGACCACGGCCTCAATGCGGTTCATGCCGCGCACCCGCATCTCGATGGCAAAGTCGATCAGCAGGATCGCGTTCTTGGCTACAATGCCCATCAGCATCAGGATCCCGATCAGCACCGGCATCGACAGCGGGTTTTGCGTGATGATCAGCGCCGCAGCCACACCGCCGACCGACAGCAGAAGCGAGAAGATGATCGTCACCGGCTGCACCACCGAATGGAACAGCAAGATCAGCACGAACATCATCAAAAGCACGCCCAGCACCATGGCGTTGACAAAGCTGCCAACCAGTTCGGCCTGCACCTCGGCGTCGCCCGAAGCGGTGATCTTCACCGATGCCGGCAGGTTCAAGGTCGGCAGGATCTCGTTGAACCGCGCCGTGGCCTGATCCAGCACAAAGCCCGGCGCGATGTCTGCGCCAATGGTGGCCACCCGCTGGCGGTTCAGGCGTTTCACCACGGATGGGCCTTCGGCGACCTCAACCGTCGCCACGGCCGACAGTGGCACCGGGCCGATGGCCGTTTGCACCTTCAGCGCCGAGATGCGGGCCAGGTTGTCACGCGACACCTCATCAAGCTGAACCCTGATCGGGACCAGCCGGTTGTCGATGCTGAGTTTCCCCAGCGCCGCCGAAACATCACCAATCGTTGCGACCCGCACGATGGAGGCGATCTGCTGCACCGTCACACCCAGCCGCGCAGCCTCTTCGGCCTTTGGGGTGATCTGGATTTCCGGTCGCGGCAGCGCGGCCTCGGTTGAGGCGTTCAGCAGCATAGGTTCGCCCAAGAGTGCGCCTTCGATCTTCTGGATCGCTTCGTTCAGGTCATCTTCGTCCGTCGACAGCAGGTCAAAGCTGAACGGCCGCGAAGCGCCACCCGCACCGCCGATCTTGAAGGCGCGCACGTCCGGAATGGCGCGCAGGGCGACAAACACCTCATCTTCGATATCGGCTTGCGGACGGATGCGGCCCTTCACCGGCGTTTCGGGCATGATCGGCCCGATCAGCGGCAGCGCCTGACCCAGATCCGACAGCTTGCGCCCAAGGCCGTTGTCCAGCCGGTCAAGGATGATGGTAAAGGTAGCACGGCGAATGTCGCGGTCGCCAAGCGGGGTGGACCCGCCCACGACCAGAACCGATTTGACGCCGTCCATATCGGTCACGGCAACGCGCATCGCCTCGGTCGTGCGGGCGGTGTCGTCCAGCGTGCTGCCCGGCGGCAGTTCGACCGAGACGATGATCCGGCTTTCATCTTCCGGCGGGAACAGGCTGCCCGGCACCGCCAGCATCGCCTGAACCGAGAAGATTACCACGATCACTGCCGCGACCACCGTCAGATAATAGGTAGGCAGGGCCAGCCACTTGATCTTTTTCGACCGCCGGACCCGCGTGGTGCTGCGGACCAGCCCCATGTAGCCCCGCATGACAAGGCCATCAGCATCGCCGCCTTCATGGACGGCGTCCTTGGTCCGCATCAGATAGGCCGCCATCATCGGCGTGATCAGCCGCGCGACAAGCAGCGAGAACATGACCGCAATCGCCACCGTCAGGCCAAATTGTCGGAAGTATTGCCCCGGTATCCCGGGCATGAAGCTGACCGGCACGAAAACCGCCACGATGGTGAAGGTGGTGGCGATGACCGCCAGGCCGATCTCATCCGCCGCCTCGATCGCGGCGCGGTAGGGGGTTTTGCCCATGCGGATGTGTCGGGCGATGTTCTCGATTTCCACGATGGCGTCGTCCACCAGAATGCCGGTGGCCAGCGTCAGGGCAAGGAAGGACACCAGGTTCAGCGAAAAGCCCAGCATGTCCATGATCAGGAAGGTCGGCACCGCCGACAACGGCAGCGCCACCGCCGAGATCAGCGTGGCCCGCCAGTTGCGCAGGAAGGCAAAGACCACCAGCACCGCCAGCAGTGCGCCTTCCAGCAGGGTGTGGATCGCGGCTTCATAGTTGCCATAGGTGTAGAAAACGGAATCGTCGATCAGCGAGATTTCGACCTTGGGGTTTTCGACGCGCAACTGGTCGATCACCGTGTTTGTCACCTCGGCCACGCTGACCTCGGACGCGCCTTTGGACCGGAAGACAAGGAAGCTGACCAGGGGTTCCCCGTCGATGCGGGTAAAGCTGCGCAGCTCTTCATAGCTGTCGATCACCTGACCAAGGTCGGTCAGCCGCACAAACCGGCCCGAGGGCAGGGCGATGGTCGTCGCGGCAAGATCTTCGACCGTGCCGCTGTCGCCCAAGGTGCGGATCACCTGCTCACCGGTGCCAAGGCTTAGCTTGCCCGCGCCAAGATTGGTGTTGGTGGCGGCAATCTGCGTGCTGACCTGCTGCGCGGTCACCCCAAGGCTGTCCAGCTTGACCGGGTCAAGCTCTACCCTGATTTCCCGGTCGGCCCCGCCGATGCGCGTCACACGGCCGATGCCGGGGCGGCCTTGCAAGGCGCGGGTGACGGTGTCGTCGACGAACCAGCTGATTTCCTCCATCGTCATGTCCGGCGCGCGGACGGCGAAGGTCATGATCGCCTGACCCTCAACCTCGATACGGGTGACGATCGGGGCTTCCACGTCGCCGGGCAGGTCGCCGCGAATCTGGTCGACGGCGTCTTTCACATCCTGCACCGCCTTGTCGGTCGGCACTTCCATGCGGAATTCCACGACGGTGGTCGACAGACCGTCCGTCACGGTCGAGGTGACTTTCTTCACCCCGGTGATGCCAGCGACGGCATCTTCGATTTCCTTGGTGATCTGGGTTTCCATCTCGGCCGGGGCCGCGCCGGATTGCGCGACGCTGACCGCCACCAAAGGCACGTCGATGTTGGGAAACCGAGTGATCGGCAACGCGTTGAAGCTTTGCCAGCCCAGCACCATCAGCAGGAAGAAGGCCAGCAGCGGGGCAACAGGGTTGCGGATTGACCAGGCGGAAAAGTTCATGGCTTAGCCCTCAGTTCGTGTTGCTGGCGTCAAGCACCGGGTTGATCCGGTCACCTGCCCGCACGAATGCGCCTGCTTTGCTCACCACAAGATCGCCTGCGGCCAGCCCTTGCACGATTTCCACATACGCGCCGTCGCGGATGCCGGTGGTGACGACCACCCGCTCTACCGTGCCGTCGCGCACGCGCATGACCGTGATCCCCTCAGCCGTGGACCCGACCGCTGTCAGCGGCACGGCCAGGCTTTCGCGCTCGGCGACGATGATCTCGGCCTCGACAAACATGCCTGACCGCAAAAGTTCGGGGTCAGCCACGGCAATCCGCGCGCGGCCAAGGCGGGACACGGTGTCGATGGTCGGTTCCACCAGATGCACGGTGCCTTCCAGCGCGGTGGACATGCCGGCGGTGCGCAGCCGCGCGGGCTGGCCTTCGTCCAGACGCAGGATGTCGGATTCGGCCACGTCGGCCCGCAGTTCCAAGGCGCCATCCCGGATGATGACGAACATCGGCTGCCCTGCAGCCGTGGCAATGGCCCCCAGCTTGGCATTCCGCGCGACGATCTTGCCCGCGACCGGGGCCTTCACTTCGGTCCGGCTCAGCTGGAGGTCGACATTCTCCAGCCGCGCTTCGGCCAGCGCCAGCTGGGCGCGGGTCGATTCCAGCGATTGGCGGGCCACTTGCACCCGCGCTGCCGCCGAAACGGCATTGGCGCTGGCGGTATCGGCCTGAGCCTGCGGCGTGGTGCCCTGCTGCTGCAACAGTTTCGTCCGGTCAGCCACACGCAGCGCTTCTGCGGCGGTGGCCTCGTTTTCCACCAGCTGCGCCTCGGCCTGGGCGATTGCGGCAGCGGCGGCGGCAAGCGAGGCGACCGCCTCACTGCGCTGCAATTCAAGCGACGACCGTGACAGCACCGCCAGAACCTGCCCCTCGGTCACCGTGTCGCCGACATCGACCGACAAGGCCTCAAGCGGCTGACCTTCGATCAGGGGGGCAACCTGCACCTCTTCCACTGCGCCGATCAGGCCCGAGGCGATGACCCGGTCGGTCAACCGCCGGGCTGTCACTTCGGCCACGGTGATTGCGGGCAGGCTTTCGGCCGTGCGGGCCGGGGCTTCTGCGGCGGCGGCATCTTCTTGCGCCAGCACGGGCAGGGCGGGCAGGGTCACACCAAACGCGGCCGTCAGCATCAAAATGGGGGTCAGGCGCATCATGTCTCAGCCTTTTGCGATATCGTTTGAAACGTCAGTCAGGATCATGTCGATGCTGCGCACGACCATGGCCACCATGGCCGGATTGGCCGGGCCGCATTGGCTGGCGCGCATGGCCACCGCCTTGATCAGCATCACCAGCATCTCTGCATGGCCGGCGTAGCGCACCTGCACATCGCCAAGCTGCCGTCCGGTTGCCCGCGCGAAGACTTCGGCGATGTGGGTCACGATTGCCGTCTCCATCTGTTGCGCTGCGATGCCGATTTCGGGTTTGCGGATCGCGACGGCGGTGATCTCGGCCCAAAGCCCGCCATCGTCGATGCAATCGCCAGACAGACGTGCCAGTATCTTCGTGCGCAACCCGTCCATTGGATCAGTCGAGACCAGAATTTCCGCGAAATCGCGCTGGATTTCTGCCAGATCAAGGCTGACCATCGCCGCGACAATCGCGGCCTTGGACGGGAAGTAGCGGTAGAAGTTGCCCACGCTCATCCCTGCCGCACGCGCCAGATCCTGCATCGAGGCCCCGTCAAAGCCCTTTTCGGCAAAGGCCTGCCGGATCGAGGCCAGGATCTCGTGGCTGCGCTCTTCGGCGGTATGGCTGAGGTGCGCTTGGGTTAGGGGCAGGGACACGGGTAGGGACACGGGTAGGGACATGGGGCAGGTCTGCTCACTTCAATTCGGCGACGGAAGGCTGGGGTGAAGGGGTGGGAATGAACGTTCATTCACTCAGATAGCGATTGAATCGCAAAGGTCAAGAAGTTTGAGGGTCCCGCCGCGCCGGTGCTTGGCTTTTTCCGGGAAGTAGCTCAAACGAGCGGCAGACAAGCCAGGCTGCCCGCCTTGGCGCCCATTTGGATCAGGCAATGGCCACAGGTTTCAACTTTACCGTCGCGGCCACCGATGGCGCCGCCCGCACCGGCGCGATCAAGACCCCAAGGGGTGAGATTCGCACCCCGGCCTTCATGCCGGTGGGCACGGCCGCCACCGTCAAGGCGATGCTGCCCGAAAGCGTGCGCGCCACCGGGGCTGATATCCTGCTGGGCAACACCTATCATCTGATGCTGCGCCCCACGGCGGAACGGATTGCGGCACTGGGGGGCCTGCACCGCTTCATGAACTGGGACCGGCCGATCCTGACCGACAGCGGCGGGTTTCAGGTCATGTCGCTGGGCCCCTTGCGCAAACTGACCGAAGAGGGCGTGCGCTTTTCTTCGCACCTCGACGGGTCAAAACACATGCTGACCCCCGAACGCAGCATGGAGATTCAGGCGCTGCTGGGGTCTGACATCGTGATGTGCTTTGACGAGTGTCCCGCCCTTCCCGCAACGGATGTCGAGGTCGCAAAGTCCATGCGCCTGTCGATGCGGTGGGCGCAGCGCAGCCGCGATGCCTTTGGCGACCGGCCGGGCCACGCCCTGTTCGGCATCATGCAAGGCGGCGTGACACCCGATCTGCGGGAGGAATCGGCCAAGGCGCTGACCGGCATCGGTTTTGATGGCTATGCCGTTGGCGGATTGGCGGTGGGCGAGGGGCAAGCGGCCATGTTCGGCGTCCTGGACTACGCGACCGGCTTTCTGCCTGCGGACAAGCCGCGCTATCTGATGGGCGTGGGCAAGCCTGACGACATCGTCGGCGCCGTCGAACGCGGCATCGACATGATGGATTGCGTCCTGCCGTCACGCTCGGGCCGCACGGGGCAAGCCTGGACCCCGCGCGGTCAGGTCAACCTGCGCAACGCCCGCCACAAGGACGACCCCCGCCCCCTGGACGAAACTTGCACCTGTCCCGCCTGCCGGGGCTACAGCCGCGCCTATCTGCACCATGTGGTGAAGTCGGATGAGATCATCGGGTCCATGCTGCTGACCTGGCACAACCTGCATTACTATCAGGTGCTGATGCAGGGTTTGAGAGATGCCATCGGGGCAGGCCAGTTGTCCGCATTTGTGAAGGATTTCCATGCCATGCGGGCCGAGGGCGACATCGAGGCGCTTTGACGCATTAGAGGTTCGTTTAGGCTGGACGCCCTGCATCAGGTAGCGCGGGAAAATTGCTGCGCTCTGCCCAATCAGGCGACGCCCGTTCATTCTGGGTTCATCAACTCACTGTTAAAAAAGAGTTAAGCAGCGCCTTTCCAAGCGGCATTGGGGGCAAAACGTACATGGGAACTCTAACTTTCTTCGCTAGAGCAGACTCTATCACTGCAAATAATGCTACGCTTAATCCAATCGGGATAACTGGTGCTCAGGGTTTTCCAACCACAGCGATCACATTCACCGACAACAATGGCGCAGGCGATCTACTGCTTGACAAGAACGGTGGGCTTGCCGACCCAGACACGCAAGTCGTCATAAACGGGGTTACCTACAACTTTACGCTTGAGTTGATCGGAACTCTTCCAAGCGGAAACTCTCAGCTTAACGGTGCCGCTGCACCTTTGGCGGGCAAGCAAATTGCCTTGATCACGGTTGTGATAAACGGGACCGCGCGCCAGCTCTTTTTCGTGACTGACGGTACCGCCACCTTCGGCCAGATGAACGCTATTGGGAATGGAGCAATTCCGCTTGTGCCCAGCAGCGTCGACCCCAATCCGGATCCATTCTACCCCTGCTTCTGCACCGGTACCTTGATCGCCACGCCATCCGGCCCGCGCGCTATTGAGACTTTGGTTGCGGGCGACATGGTTTTGAACGAACATGGCGAAGAACATCAGATCCACTGGGCCGGTCGCAGCCGTGTCAGCCTTGACACATTGCGCAGCAATGAAAATCTTGCGCCGATCCGCATCGCTGCCGGGGCATTTGGCCCAGCGATGCCGAATGCCGATCTTTACGTCTCACCGCAGCACCGCATCGTTCTGGATGGCGCCGCAGCCGAGCTTCTGTTTGGTGAGGCCCGGGTTCTGGCCGCCGCCAAGCACCTGGTCGGGACCTTCGCCGAACGCGTGCAGCCCGAGGCGGATGTTGAATATTTCCACATCCTGACCGAAGCACACGAAATCCTTGTCTCCAACGGCCTGCGCACGGAAAGCTTCCAGCCGGCGCGCCGGACGATTGACGTGATGTTGCCTAAAACCCAGGCCGTGCTGGAAGAGGCGCTGTCCATCCTTGGCCGCGACGACATGCTGACGCGCAAGGACGCCTTGCCAAGCCTTAATCGCGCCGAGGCACGCACGATTGCAGCAATGATGAAGGGTTGGCAGGCGCAACCGCAGCGCCCCGCGCAAGCAGCCGCCGCCTGCTGAATTGAAGGCGACATTGCCGGGCAGCATTTCGCGGCTTCGTGCTGCGGTGCTGGTCGGTGACAGTGCCCTTTGGCGTGATCATCAGATGGCATGAACGGTGCCTTGTCGCCCGATCCGAACAGGTCTTGTGCGCGGCATCGCGTTGCGCGGCAGGGTTTGTGCCGTTTCCCATCTTGCAGCCGCCCCGCACTGAGTTCAGATTGCAGGCATGGCCCTTGAATCCCCGTCCGGGGACCACAAGTCTACAATTCGAAAATGCGGAGCGGGTCGGGTTGCCGATGGTCGGGACCCCGCACGTTGCCGCAGCAAAGGACATCAGATGACTGACCAGCTGTCCCCCAGCTATCCCGTCCTCCCCCTCCGCGACATCGTGGTGTTTCCCCACATGATCGTGCCCCTGTTCGTCGGACGCGAGAAATCGGTCCGCGCGCTGGAAGAGGTGATGCAGGACGACAAGCAGATCCTGCTTGCCTCGCAAAAGGACCCTACGGTTGACGACCCGTCAGCCGAAGGCATCTTCCGCACCGGCGTTCTGGCCAATGTGCTGCAATTGCTGAAACTTCCCGATGGCACCGTGAAGGTGCTGGTCGAAGGCAAGGGCCGCGTGCGCATCACCGGCTTTGTCGAGAATGCGGCATATTTCGAAGCCACCGCCGAACGGCTGGAGGAGGTTGAAGGTGATGAAACCTCAACCGAGGCCTTGGTTCGCGCCGTCAGCGAAGAGTTCGAGCGGTATTCCAAGATCAAGAAAAACATCCCCGAAGAGGCGCTTGCCGCTGTCTCGGACACCCGCGAACCCGCACGGCTGGCTGACCTTGTCGCCGGACATCTGGGCATCGAAGTGCGCCAAAAGCAGGAAATCCTGGAAACGCTGGATGTCGCAGCCCGGCTGGAAAAGGTTTACGGCCACATGCAGGGCGAACTTTCCGTCCTGCAGGTCGAAAAAAAGATCAAATCCCGCGTGAAGACCCAGATGGAAAAGACCCAGCGGGAATATTACCTGAACGAACAGATGAAGGCGATCCAGAAGGAACTGGGCGACGGCGAGGAAGGCCAGAACGAGGTGGCCGAACTTGAGGCCCGCATTGCCAAGACCGCTCTGTCGAAAGAGGCTCGCGAAAAGGCGGATGCCGAGCTGAAGAAGCTGAAATCCATGTCGCCGATGTCGGCTGAGGCAACGGTGGTGCGCAACTACCTTGACTGGCTGCTGGGCGTGCCGTGGGGCGTCAAGTCGCGGATGAAGAAGGATCTTCCCGCCGCGCAAAAGGTCTTGGACAAGGACCATTTCGGTCTGGAAAAGGTCAAGGAACGCATCGTCGAGTATCTGGCCGTTCAGGCCCGCTCGACCAAAATCAAGGGCCCGATCCTGTGCCTTGTCGGCCCCCCCGGCGTGGGCAAAACCTCGCTTGGGCGGTCGGTTGCCAAGGCTACGGGGCGTGAGTTCATCCGCATCAGCCTTGGCGGCGTGCGCGACGAATCTGAGATCCGCGGTCACCGGCGGACCTATATCGGGTCGATGCCCGGCAAGATCATCCAGAACCTGAAAAAGGCCAAGACCACCAACCCGTTGATCCTGCTGGATGAGATCGACAAGATGGGCCAGGACTTCCGGGGCGACCCGGCCAGCGCGCTGCTTGAGGTGCTGGATCCCGAACAGAACGGCACCTTCGTCGACCACTACCTTGAGGTGGAATACGATCTGTCCAACGTGATGTTCATCACCACGGCCAACAGCTACAACATGCCCGGCCCGCTGCTGGACCGGATGGAGATCATTCCGCTGTCCGGCTACACCGAAGACGAAAAGCGTGAGATTGCCAAGCAGCACCTTCTGGACAAGCAGACCACTGCGAACGGTCTGAAGAAGGGTGAATTCAGCGTCTCGGACGACGCGCTGACCCACATCATCCGCTACTACACCCGTGAAGCCGGCGTGCGGAACCTGGAACGCGAAATCGCGAAACTTGCCCGCAAGGCCGTGACCGATATCCTCAAGGGCAAGACCAAACGGGTGGACGTTGATCCCGCCAAGGTTGAGGAATACCTTGGCGTCCAGCGCTATCGCTATGGCCTGGCCGAGAAAGAGGATCAGGTTGGTGTGGTGACGGGCCTTGCCTGGACCAGTGTCGGCGGTGATCTTCTGCAGATCGAGGCGCTGAAACTGCCCGGCAAGGGGCGGATGAAGACCACCGGGAAACTCGGCGATGTGATGAAGGAATCCATCGACGCGGCGGCCAGCTATGTCCGGTCGATCAGCCCGCAGATCGGGGTGAAACCGCCGAAGTTTGAGACGATGGATATTCACGTCCACGTCCCCGACGGGGCAACGCCCAAGGATGGCCCCTCGGCTGGCCTTGCGATGGTCACCTCCATCGTGTCCGTGCTGACGGGTATCCCCGTGCGCAAGGATATCGCCATGACGGGTGAGGTCTCCTTGCGCGGCAACGCCATGCCCATCGGCGGCTTGAAGGAAAAGCTGCTGGCGGCGCTGCGGGGCGGGATCAAGACGGTCTTCATCCCCGAAGAAAATGCCAAGGACCTGACCGAGATCCCTGACAACGTGAAAGAGGGGCTGACCATTATTCCCGTCTCCCACGTGCGAGAGGTCCTGGCTCAGGCTTTGGTGCGTCAGCCCGAACCGGTTGAATGGGACCAGGCAGCGGAAGAGGCTGCTGCCGATGCGCGTGCGGCGCAGGCTCAGACGCCTGCCCAGACGGCACACTGACCATCAAAGGAACGGGCGCTGCGGTCACGCAGCGCCCGCCTGCATATCAGGCCCGCATCCCTACTGGCCATGCGGGCTGGCATGGACTAGCTTGCGGCAACCATTCCCAGCAAAGCAGCGCAGACCCTCCCATGCCCAAATCCCCCGACGCCAAACCCGCCAAGGCCCCCCGCGCGAGAGCGACTGCCAAGCCGGCCAAGACCATGGTCGAAGCCGGCGCAAAACCCAGTAGCGCTGCGGCCAAGCCCGCAAAACCGGCTTCAAAACCGTCGGCAAAGCCCGCCGTAAAGGCTGGTGCAAAAGTTGGCGCAAAAGTTGGCGACAAGGCCCAAGCTCTGGCAACCGGCGTCAAGCTGCGTGACCTTGTCGACAGCGTGGCCGCTGCAACCGGCGTCAAGAAATCTGATGCCAAGGTCAGCGTTGAGGCAACGCTTGCAGCCCTCGCCGCCGCGTTGAAGGCGGGTGCTGACATGACGCTGCCGCCCTTGGGCAAGTTGCGCGTGGTCAAGCTGGCCGAAAAAGGCGGCGTCACGATGATGACCCTGAAACTGCGCCATGGCGGCGGGCAAAAACCTGGCGCAAAGCCCCTTGCGGATGACGGCGAGGATAGCTAAACACCGCCCGACCGATAGTTTTCGGGAGATTAGCTCAGCGGTAGAGCGCTTCGTTCACATCGAAGATGTCAGCGGTTCAAATCCGTTATCTCCCACCATTTCTTCAAAAGGCGCGCCCCACCCGGCGTGCCTTTTGCATGGGGGGCAGTGGCGGCATGGTTGCACGCACCTCGGTGCGCCAGCTTATCCCAGCCCTTGCCAGAACCGGGCGCGCCCTGTAATCGGGTGTCGGCGGGCGGTTAGCTCAGTTGGTAGAGCGTCTCGTTTACACCGAGAATGTCGGGGGTTCGAGTCCCTCACCGCCCACCATTTATCCCCAGTCCAGTGCCATGCCTCCGGATCACCGGCCTGCGCGGCAAGCGCCTGCCTGACGGGTGCCCCCGCCCATATTCCTTGCCCAAGCAAAAATCTCCCTTACCATCATTTCTGCAAAAATACCCGGGGGTGCGGGGGCTGGCCCCAGCTTCGCGCCATCCGTCCACTGTTCACCCCCGCACAGCCCGCGCGCGCCCCTTGGGGTGCATTCTGCCCTGCAAAGGTCTACTTTATGATGAAAGGAGACCACCATGAGCTGGAACCCCATTCTCGACCCCACAATCCCGATCGGCGACGCAGTCGACGCGATTGAGACGGTCATCATCCCCCGCGCCCGGGATCTGGGCGGGTTTGAGGTGCGCCGAGCGCTGCCGTCCACCCAGCGGCAGATGGTGGGGCCGTTCATCTTCTTTGACCAGATGGGCCCGGCCGAGTTTCTGACCGGCCAGGGCATTGACGTGCGTCCGCACCCCCATATCGGGCTGGGGACGGTGACGTACCTTCTCAAGGGGCGGCTGCATCACCGGGACAGCCTTGGCACCGACCAGTGGATCGAACCCGGCGCGGTGAACTGGATGAAGGCCGGTTGGGGGATCACCCATTCCGAACGCACCGATGGCGAGGTGCGCCAGACCGGCCAGACGCTGTTTGGCCTGCAGACTTGGCTTGCCCTGCCCAAGGCGCAAGAGGATGACCCGGCGGCCTTCGTCCATACCCCCGCGGCCGACATGCCGGTGCTGGAGGGCGAGGGCAAGGTGGTCCGGCTGATCCTTGGCGATGCCTGGGGCGAAACGGCACCGCTGAAGACCCCGTCCGAGCTTTTCTATGCTGATGCAACCCTTGCCCCCGACGCCGCGATCCCGCTGCCCGACGGGCAAGAGGACCGGGGCGTCTATATTCTGCAAGGTGAGGTGACGGTGGCAGGCCAGACCTTCCCGGCAGGGCAGATGCTAGTCTTTCGGCCCGGCGACCGGATCAGCGTCAAGGCAGGTGCCGCTGGCGCGCGGATCATGCTTTTGGGCGGGGCCACGATGGACGGGCCGCGCCTGATCTGGTGGAACTTTGTGGCCTCGTCCAAGGATCGGATCGACGCCGCGAAAGAGGCGTGGCGGGCCGGGGATTGGGCGCATGGGCGGTTCCAGCTACCGCCGGAAGACAACGCCGAATTCATCCCGGCACCTGAGCGTTGATTTCACTGCAACCAACACGCATCCGCCGCCATTTCCCATTGACGCCGCCCGACCCCTTGCGTAAGACGACGCCTGTCCACGGGGAAACCCACGGATGAAGAGATGCGCGGTGGTAGCTCAGTTGGTTAGAGTACCGGCCTGTCACGCCGGGGGTCGCGGGTTCGAGCCCCGTCCACCGCGCCACTCTCCTCCCCCCCGTTTTATCGGACGGTTGGCTGCCTGCTCGGTAAGTCCTGGCCCAAACCAGATGATAATGAAATCAAGAGATTGGAATGCGGGGTTCCTTGCGTCCCCGGCCCTTGCGCCGCAAGTGTCAGGTGCCTGCGCAGCTTGCATTTCCTTTCGCTGAAATCGCCGTTTCCTGCTTGACGCCCTGATGGCAACACACTATCCCGCCCATCACGCGCGGTGGTAGCTCAGTTGGTTAGAGTACCGGCCTGTCACGCCGGGGGTCGCGGGTTCGAGCCCCGTCCACCGCGCCAACTTATCCCTTTATGGATCAAACCCCGGCCTACAGGGGCAGGCGATAGCGGATATGGCCGTCTGACGTGACATACTGGTCATAAAGCGCGCGGGCGCGGGTGTTGCCTTCGTTGGTATGCCAGTAAAGCCGCGACCAGCCCTTGGCGCGGGCAAGGGTGATCAGATCGTCGATCAGCGCGCGGCCAAGGCCCTGTCCCCGGGCGGCATCGGTCACGAAAAGGTCTTCCAGATAGCAATCCTCGGTCGCGACCCAGGTTGAGGGGTGGTGCATGTGGATGGCGAACCCCATGACCTGACCTCCCTCCGCCGCCAGCCGCGCCTTGACGGGTGAGGCGGGGTCCATCAGCCGCGCCCAGGTGGCATCGGTGACGGCGGGCGCAAGATCGACCTTGTAGAACGCCAGATACTGGCCCCAAAGGGCGCGCCATGCGTCCTTGTCCCCCGGGGTGGCGTCGCGGATCATGCGATCCGCGCGAGGATACGCGCCCAGCTGCGGATGCCGTGGTGGAAGGACGACAGATCGTATTTCTCATTCGGGGAATGGATCTTGTCATCATCCTTGCCAAAGCCGATCAGCATCGCATCCATGCCCAGGATCGACTTGAAGTAGCCCGCGACCGGAATCGACCCGCCCGCGCCGACAAAGGCCGCCGGGCGGCCCCATTCTTCGGTCAGGGCCTGCCGGGCCGCCTCAAACGCGGGGTCCGAGATTGCCATGACGGACGCAGGGGCCCCGTCGATGCCGTCGTGCCAGATTATCTCGCAATCGGGCGGCATCTGCGCCTCGGCCCAGGCGCGGAAGGCGGTCAGGATCTTGGTGGGGTCCTGGTTCGACACCAGGCGGAACGACACCTTGGCATGCGCATCTCCGGGCAGGACGGTCTTGAAGCCCGCGCCAGTGTAGCCGCCCCACATCCCGTTCACCTCAGCCGTGGGGCGTGACCAGATCATTTCCAACGGAGTGCGGTCAGCCTCACCGGCCGGGTGCGACAGGCCCACGTCGCCAAGGTAGGTTGCATGGTCAAAGGCCAACGACTGCCATTGCTGGCGCAAGCTGTCGGGCAATTCGGCCACGTCGTCATAGAAGCCGGGGACGGTGACGCCGCCCGTGGCATCATGCAGGCCCGCCAAAAGCGCGGACATCACATGCAAGGGGTTGCGGGCCAAGCCGCCATACATGCCGGAATGCAGATCGCGCGCGGCGGCACGGATGGTGAATTCCGCCTTGCACAGCCCGCGCAGCATGGTGGTGATCGCCGGAACTGCGCCTTCGAAAAGGCCGGTGTCGCAGATCAGGGCAAGGTCGCAGGCCAGCTCGTCCCGGTGTTCGTTCAGGAACGGGATAAGAGAGGGAGAACCGGATTCCTCCTCGCCCTCAAGGAAGATGGTCAGGTTGCCGGGCAGGGTGCCATGAACGTGTTTCCAGGCGCGGCAGGCCTCAAGAAACGTCATCAGCTGGCCCTTGTCATCGGACGCCCCGCGCGCGCGGATCACCTTGCCCTTGGGTGTGTCCTGCAGTTCGGGGTCAAAGGGGTCACGGTCCCAAAGCTCAATCGGGTCAACGGGTTGCACGTCGTAGTGACCGTAAAACAGGATGTGGCGCTTGCCCGTGCCGCCATGGCCCACCACCATCGGATGGCCCGGCGTGGCGGCGGCGCGGGCGTCAAAGCCCAGCGATTGCAGGTCAGCGACCAGCCAGTCGGCAGCGCGGGCACAGTCGGGCTTATAGGCCGGATCGGTCGAGATCGAGGGGATGCGAAGCAAGTCCATCAACCGGTCAAGCGACTGGGGCAGGGTTTCGTCGATACGGGCAAGGACGGCATCAAGGGTCATCGGGTGGGCTTTCCTGGGGTGGGCTTTCCGGCCGGGTCGCGGTCAAGCCTAACAGGAGGGGCCAGAGTGTCCAGTGGGAGCGGCCCCCGGCCTCCAGGCCGCGCCTACCCACAAGGTCGCGCGGAAGTGAGCGGCTGAAGGGCGACAATTCGCCCCCTTGGCATCTTGGCGACTTGACCGACATCAAGGCAAGGCTGCAAAAGGCCTGCAAGAATGGCAATGCGGGGCCGCGCGGTCCCGCCAACGCCCAAATCTGATGGACCAAGCGAATGATGGATTTTGAAGCCGCCCTCGATGCCAGCCTTCAGCGGCTGCATGACGAAGGGCGCTATCGCACCTTCATCAGCATTGAACGCCAGCAGGGGCAGTTCCCCCACGCGATCTGGACCAAGCCGGATGGCAGCCAGAAGGACATCACCGTCTGGTGCGGCAATGACTATCTGGGGATGGGACAGAACCCGCAGGTGCTGGCCGCGATGCATGAGGCGATGGATGCCACCGGCGCAGGATCGGGCGGCACGCGCAACATCAGCGGCACCACCGTTTACCACAAGCGGCTTGAGGCCGAGATTGCCGATCTGCACGGCAAGGCCGCCGCCTTGGTTTTTACCAGCGCCTACATCGCCAATGATGCGACGCTTAGCACGCTGCGCCAGATTTTCCCCGGCCTGATCATCTATTCCGACGCCTTGAACCATGCCTCCATGATCGAAGGCGTGCGGCGCGGCGGCGGGGAAAAGCGGATCTTCCGGCACAATGACACCGCGCACCTGCGGGATCTTTTGGCCAAGGATGACCCTAAGGCACCAAAGCTGATCGCGTTTGAATCGATCTACTCGATGGACGGGGATTTCGGGCCGATCGCCGCAATCTGCGATCTGGCCGAGGAGTTCGGCGCGCTGACCTATATCGACGAGGTTCATGCCGTGGGCATGTATGGTCCGCGCGGGGCAGGGGTGGCGGAACGCGACGGGCAGATGGGCCGGATCGACATCATCAACGGTACGCTTGCCAAGGCTTACGGCGTCTTTGGCGGCTATATCGCGGCATCGGCCAAGATGGTGGATGCGGTGCGCTCTTACGCGCCGGGGTTCATCTTCACCACCAGCCTGCCGCCTGCGGTCGCGGCGGGGGCTGCGGCCAGCGTGCGGTTCCTGAAGGGGGATGAAGGTCGCGCCCTGCGCGCCCGGCACCAGACGCAGGCGACGATCCTGAAGCTGCGGCTCAAAGGGATGGGTCTGCCGATCATCGACCACGGCAGCCACATCGTGCCGGTGCATGTCGGCAACCCGGTCCATTGCAAGATGCTGTCCGACATGCTGCTGGAGAATCACGGCATTTACGTCCAGCCGATCAACTTTCCCACCGTGCCGCGCGGCACCGAGCGGCTGCGCTTTACCCCATCGCCGGTGCATGGGCCCAAGGACATCGAGGCGCTGGTGCATGCCATGGATGCATTGTGGAGCCATTGTGCGCTGAATCGCGCCGAAGCGGTATCTTAAGTCGCGCTGCGTATGTAAAGGGCCTTGCCCTGTGCTACTGTTTCGCCAATACGAAAACGTGAGTGAGTCGTCCGGGAAGGCGATTCTGCACACGTGATGCACCAAAGGGGACAGGGGCATATGATCGGTTGGAGGTCGAAACCTTCGACAACCGAAGAGGACAAGCCCAAGGGCTTTGACGACTTTGAGTTGCGGCTTGGCGATCTCATGCGTGGCGAACGGGCCACGCTGGGTAAATCCTTGCTTGATGTTCAGCGTGAGCTGAAGATCAAGGCGACCTATATTGCCGCCATCGAAAATGCCGACCTCTCTGCCTTCGAAACCCCCGGTTTCGTTGCAGGATACGTCCGGTCTTACGCCCGCTATCTGGCGATGGACCCGGATTGGGCCTTTGAACGCTTTTGCGCCGAAGCGGGCTATGCAGTGTCGCATGGCCTGTCAGCCGCCGCCGCCCCGCAGCAGATCATCAAGGCGCGGGCGCGGGCTGAATTCTCCGATCCCTTGGGCAACCCCAACGCCAGCTTTGTGCCGCGCGCTGAGGCGCTGTTGTCGCGGGTTGAACCCGGCGCTGTCGGGTCAATCGCGGTGCTGGTCGCGCTGATCGCGGCCATCGGGTATGGCGGCTGGTCGGTCCTGCAAGAAGTGCAGCGCGTGCAACTGGCCCCGGTGGATGAAGCGCCGACCGTGGTGGCCCAGATTGACCCCCTTGCCAATGCGGGCGCCACTGCACCGTCGCTGGTGACCACGCGGTCTGACGCGGCAGCCGGAACAGCAGCCGAGCCGATCAGCACGGCCGATGCGTCTGCTGGCGATGACATGATGGACCGGCTTTACCGGCCGCAGGCGCTGGATGTGCCACTTCTGACCTCACGCGATGGGCCGATTGCCGCGATTGATCCGCGCCAGACCGGCGTGCTTGCCGATGCTGGCGAAGCGGCCGCCGTAGACGCCGCCATGGCCGAGGCTTTGGGCGGGGATGTGCAGGTCGTCGCCTCGGCGCAACAGGGGGTTGAGGTTCTGGCCGTGCGTCCGGCTTGGGTTCGCGTCGATGCCGCTGACGGCACTGTGCTGTTTGAAAAGATCCTGGACGCGGGCGAACGCTACAGCGTGCCCGCGCTGGAAGAGCCGCCGGTGTTTCGCACCGGAAACTCTGGCTCTGTCTACTTTCTGGTGGATGGGGTGACCCTTGGCCCGGTGGCACCGGGTGCCAATGTGGTGCGTGATATTGCCCTGTCGGCCGAAGCGCTGACCGCAGCGATTGCCGCTGCCGACCTGACGGCGGATGAGGACCTTGCGCGCTTTGCCTCGGCTGATCCGACCGCGCCGGTTGAGGGCGTTCCTGACTAAACCGCTGTCTGTCAAAACCCCCGCCACCTGTTGCCGCGCCGCTGCGGGCGGCCTATGTTGGGCTTGCATGAATAGCGGAGCCTGGCCCCATGACCCACAACCCCATCCGACCCTGGCGCAACATTGACCGACGCGTCTCGCGGCAGATCAGGGTCGGCAAGGTGCTGGTGGGGGGCGATGCGCCGATCTCGGTGCAGACGATGACCAACACGCTGACCACCGATGTGGCGGCGACGCTGGAACAGATCCAGCGCTGCGCGGTGGCTGGGGCGGATATCGTGCGGGTGTCGACCCCGGACAAGGAAAGCACAGCGGCCTTGCGCGAAATCGTGCGGGAATCGCCCGTGCCGATCGTGGCCGACATTCATTTCCACTACAAACGCGCGATCGAGGCGGCCGAGGCGGGCGCGGCTTGCCTGCGGATCAACCCCGGCAACATCGGTGATGCGAAACGCGTGGCCGAGGTGGTGCGTGCCGCCAAGGACCACGGCTGCAGCATCCGCATTGGCGTGAACGCGGGGTCATTGGAAAAGCACCTTTTGGACAAGTACGGCGAACCTTGCCCCGATGCGATGGTGGAATCCGGCCTGGACCACATCAAGCTGTTGCAAGACAACGATTTTCACGAATTCAAGATTTCCGTGAAGGCGTCAGACGTGTTCATGGCCGCCGCCGCTTATCAGCAGTTGGCAAGCGTGACCGACGCACCGATCCATCTGGGGATCACCGAGGCCGGGGGCCTGCAATCGGGCACCGTCAAGTCGGCCATCGGTCTGGGCAGCCTGTTGTGGTTCGGGATCGGCGACACGATCCGGGTGTCGCTGTCGGCGGACCCGGTGGAAGAAGTGAAGGTGGGCTTTGAGATCCTCAAGTCGCTTGGCTTGCGGCATCGGGGCGTCACCATCATCTCATGCCCGTCTTGTGCGCGGCAGGGCTTTGACGTGATCAAGACCGTCACCGCGCTGGAAACCCGGCTGGCGCATATCACGACCAGCATGAGCCTTTCGATCATCGGTTGCGTGGTCAATGGCCCGGGTGAGGCATTGATGACCGACATCGGCTTTACCGGCGGCGGGGCGGGCAAGGGGATGGTGTACCTTGCAGGCAAGCAGGATCACACGCTGTCCAACGACAAGATGGTTGACCATATCGTCGGCCTGGTCGAGGCAAAGGCCGCCGATATCGAAGCGGCGGAAAAGCTGGCGGCCGCGGAGCTGGCGGCCGAGTAGGCGTCAGCCGTCCTGACGCACCTCAGCCAGGATCTGCTGCATCCCCACAAGCGGGACATATCCGCGCAGCATGATGTCTTTCATGACGAAGGTCGGCGTGCCGGAAATCTGCATCGTATCGGCCAGCGCGTGGTTGGCCGAGATGATCGCCATCACCTCATCCGTGGGCATCTTGGCCAGGATCGGGGCTGGATCAAGGCCAAGGTCGGTGGCAAGGCGGCCCAAGGTCTCGGGCGTGGGGTCGCCACGCAGGGCGATCAGCGCGTCATGCGCGGCCTTGTAGGCGACATCGCCGTGCAACAGCCGCACCGAAATGGCGAATTGCGACGACACAAGCGACCCTTCGCCAAGGATCGGGAACTCCTTGATGACATAACGGATGTTGCCATCGGTCTGCACCAGGGTTTGCACCTCATCATGCGCCTTGCGGCAATAGCCGCAGCGGTAATCCATGAACTCAACCAGGGTCACATCGCCGTTCAGGTTGCCGCCGACCCAATCGGTCGGGCTGGAAAAGATCTCGGCGGCCTTGGTCTGCAACAACAGCTTGTCACGGTCGGCGCTGGCCGTTTCTTCGCGCGCCTGCAGGATGTCCATCGCCTCGACCAGAACTTCGGGGTTTTCCAGCAGATAGGCGCGAACTTCGGCGCGCAGGGCGTCACGCTCTTCGGGTGTCATGTTGGTGGGCGGGGTGCCGGCCCCTTCGGCATGGGCCAAGGTGGCAAGGCTGACAACAAGGCTGGTCATGATGCCAAGGGCGGCGAGACGGCGCATATTGGGCTCCAACGAAGGGGGCCGGTCACGCCGGCGTGTGCATGGTAAAGGGCGGGGGTGACCAAGATCAAGGCATGAGGGCGGCCCGTCGCTGTTTCGTGATGGTGTCGCTGTTGCTGTTGCGTGATGCCGTCTGTCCTTCGTGATGATCGGTGGCCGGTGCGGCAGGATTTGCCTTTTTGCGCCCAAGCACGGATAAGACGCGCGATGGTGATGCGTGGTTCCCCCTTGGTCTTGCGGCTGATGCTGCTGTGGCTGCTGCTGGCAGGCCCTGCGGCGGCGCAGACGTTGTCTGCGCTGGCGCGGCTGGATGGGGGCGCCTCGACCGTCACCCGAACGGCGGCCGGGCTGGAGTTGCGCTTTGCGATCAGCCAGCCGGTGCCCTGGCGGCTGCGGTTTCTGGACGGCCCGCCAAGGCTGGTGCTTGACACGCGTGAGGTGGACTGGGCCGGCTTTGCCACCCTTCCCCTGCGTGACCCGGTGGTGGCGATGCGGGCAGGCAGTTTCCGGCCCGGTTGGTCACGGCTGGTGGTGGAACTGGCCGGGCCGCAGCGCGTGGTGACCTCGGAGATGGTGACCGGCCCCGATGGTGCGCTGATCCGGGTGACGCTTGCGACAACCGATGCCGCAAATTTCACGGCTGAGGCGGCCCGCCCCGATCTGCCGGACTGGGCCACCCCGGATGCGGCCCAACTGATGGCCCCTTTGCCGCAAGGGGCGGGGCCGGTCATGGTGGTGCTTGACCCCGGCCACGGCGGACTTGATCCGGGCGCAGAGCGCGACGGCCAGACCGAAGCCGCGCTGATGCTGACCTTTGCGCGAGAGCTGAAAGAGGTTCTCTTGCGGGATGGTCGCTTTGCCGTGGTCATGACACGGGATGACGATGTGTTCGTGCCCCTGGAAACCCGCACCTCCATCGCGCGGGGGGCAGGGGCCGATATCTTCCTGTCCCTGCACGCCGATGCCCTGGCGGAAGGTGAGGCGCAGGGTGCCACCCTTTACACCCTGGATGAGGGGGCGACCGATGCCGCCAGCGCCGCCCTTGCCGAACGTCACGACCGCGATGACCTTTTGGCAGGTGTTGACCTGACCGAGCAGGACGATGTGGTGGCCGAAGTGCTGATGGACATGGCCCGGACCGAGACCCAACCCCGCACCGACCGACTGGCCGAGGCCATTGTCGGCGCGATCAAGGCGGCCGAGATTCGCATGCACCGCCGCCCCCGGCAAAGCGGCAGTTTTTCGGTGCTGAAATCGCCGGATATCCCGTCGGTCCTGCTGGAACTGGGGTTTTTGTCGTCAGAGCGTGACTACACCCGGCTGGTGGACCCCGCGTGGCGCGCCCGCATGGCCGAGGCGATCCGGGTGGCACTGGTGACCTGGGACGCCAGCGAATCCGCGCTGCGTGATCAGGATGCCGACTAGGCGGCCCTTCTGGTGCGAAACCCCGCCACAATGACATAAGTTGATCGGCCAAGGTTTTGACGGGGCGGCGCGTCTGGTATAGTGCAGGGGTTCAGAACAAGGGGATTGTGGGTGCTGCGCTTTATCGGATCGGCTTTGGGGGGCATCTTCTCGGCGGCGACGCTGGGGCTGATCTTTGCAGCCCTGACGGTTGGCGGGATTTTCTACATGTATTCCCGTGACTTGCCTTCCATCGAAAGCCTGTCGCAATACACGCCCGCCACGATCAGCCGGATCTATTCCGGCGAAGGCCAGATCATCGACGAATTCGCGCAGGAACGGCGGCTTTTCGTCGCGAGTGAGGATATTCCCGATCTTGTGAAGCAGGCCTTCATCAGCGCCGAGGACAAGAACTTTTACGTCCACAAAGGCTATGACACCCGGGGCATGGCTGTGGCCTTGCTGCAATGCGTCGAAGGCGGGCGCTGTCGTGGGGCATCAACCATCACCCAGCAGGTGATGAAGAACTTCCTTTTGTCGTCGGACCGGACGGCGGAACGCAAGATCAAAGAGATCATCCTTGCCGCGCGGGTCGAAACCGCGATGTCCAAGGACAAGATCCTTGAGCTTTACCTGAACGAGATTTTCCTGGGCCAAAACTCTTACGGGGTGGCAGCGGCGGCGCAGACCTATTTCAACAAGCCGCTGCAAGAACTGACTGTGGCCGAAGTGGCCTACCTTGCGGCGCTGGCGCAGCGCCCCGGCAACCTGCACCCGGTGCGGCAAAAGGACGACGCCATCGCCCGCCGAAACTACGTTCTGGGCGAGATGCAGGACAACGGCTATATCGACCAGGCTGAATATGATGTGGCCACGGCGGCCCCGCTGTCGACCGTGCAGGGCGGCGACTATGAGGCGTTCCGCGAAGCGCTGCCCCCCCGTGACTATTTCACCGACGAGATCCGCCGCCAGCTTTCAGGCACCTTTGGCGAGGATGAGTTTTTCTCGGGCGGGTTGACGATCCGGGCCACCGTGGACGCCGAACTGCAAGAGGCCGCCGCCGCCGCCCTGCGCGCCGAGTTGGAAAAATATGATCGTGGTCAGGGCATTTGGCGCGGCACCGGCAAGGTCCTGCCGCCCGAGGCGCTGGCGTCCGAGGCCACCTGGCGTGAGGGTCTGGCCGCACTGGAACTGCCGCGCGATGTGGCCACCTGGTTCCCTGCTGTGGTGCTTGAGGTTGGCGAATCTGACGCCCGCATTGGCATCGAAGGCGTCATGGACGACGAGGACGGCCACTTCATCCCCGCGGATGATGTAACCTGGGCCCGCAAGCAGTTGGCCGAGGGTGATCTTGGCCGCCGGGCGCAGGTGGCCGGTGACCTGCTTGCCGTGGGCGAGGTGGTGCTGGTCCGCGCCGTCACCAACGACGATGGCACCTTCCGACGCTGGTCGCTGCGCCAGGTCCCTGAGGTGCAGGGCGCCTTCATGGCGATGGATGTGAACACCGGGCGCGTGCTGGCGATGCAGGGCGGCTTCAGCTATCAGGATTCGGTCTTCAACCGCACGACGCAGGCGACGCGCCAGCCGGGCTCCAGCTTCAAGCCCTTTGTCTATGCCGCAGCCCTGGACAGCGGGTTTACACCCGCCACCATCGTCGTCGATGCCCCGATCGAGATTGACACGCCGCAGGGCCTCTGGACCCCGAAAAACGCGTCGAACCGGTTCTATGGCCCAACCCCCCTGCGCACCGGGGTCGAGCAAAGCCGGAACCTGATGACCGTGCGGATCGCGCAGGAAATCGGGATGCAGACGGTGGCGGGCTACGCCGAACGCTTTGGTGTCTATGACCGGATGGGCCCGTTCCTGGCCAACGCGCTGGGGGCGCAGGAAACCACGCTGTTCAAGATGGTCGCCGCCTATTCCATGTTCGCCAATGGGGGCGAGCGGGTGGAGCCCACCCTCGTTGATCGGGTGCAGGACCGCTATGGCCGCACGATCTATCGCCATGACCAGCGCGTGTGCGAAGATTGCAGCGTCACCGACATTGCGCCGGGGCAGGGGGTGACCATCACCTCGAACCGCGAACGGGTGATGAACGCGATCACCGCCTATCAGCTGACCAGCATGATGGAAGGTGTCGTGCAGCGCGGCACCGCGGCGGGCATCAATCTGCCGGTGCCGGTGGCGGGCAAGACCGGCACGACAAACGACAGCAAGGACGTGTGGTTCATCGGCTATACCAGCACCATCGCGGCGGGCTGCTACATCGGCTATGACCAGCCGCGCACGATGGAGGGCGCCTCGGGCGGGGGCTTCTGCGGCCCGGTGTTCGAAGATTTCATGAAGGTGGCGATCAAAAAGTTCGGTGGGACAAAGTTTGCTGTGCCGCCTGGTGGCTATTTCATCAAGATTGACCGCTTCACCGGTCAGCAACTGCCCGATGACGCCTCGGGCGAAAATGTGGTCGCCGAATACTTCCGCGAGGGTGAGGTGCCGATCTTTGGCCTTGGGGCCATGGTGGACGGCGGCTTTGCCATGGGCGAAAACCTGCCCCTCTTTGCCTATGGCGAGGGTGAGGTGGACAACGGCACCAGCATCACCAATTCCGAAGGGGAAACCGTGGTAGTGCCAAAAAAGGCCGATTTTGGCACCGTATCCTCAGGTGGCCTGTACTGACACCACTGTCTTGACCGGTCCGCGCCCTTGCCGGGGCGCAGCCTTCCCGTTATCACGCCCGCATTACCGATCCCCCAGCACAGACCCCAGGACCTGACCCGACATGCGCGCCGAAACCCAAGGCAACATCGAAGCCATCCAGAAAACGCGGAAGCTTCTGGCCCAGCGAATGGATCTGGAAACCGCGCCGCACCGCCTTGAAGAATTCGATGCGATGATCGAGGCACCGGACCTGTGGAACGACCCGGCCAAGGCGCAAAAGCTGATGCGGGACCGGCAGGGCCTGATCGACGCGCTTGGCACCTACAGGCTGATCGACAGCGGTCTGCGCGACAACGTCGAACTGATCGAGATGGGCGAGGCCGAAGGTGACGCCCAGATCGTGACCGAGGCTGAGGCCGCCCTTGCCGATCTGGCCCAGCTTGCCGCGGGCAAAGAGCTAGAGGCCCTGCTGGATGGTGAGGCAGACGCCAACGACACCTTCCTTGAAATCAACGCAGGGGCTGGCGGCACCGAAAGCTGCGATTGGGCATCCATGCTGGCGCGGATGTATGTTCGCTGGGCCGAAAAGCGCGGCTTTACGGTCGAGCTGCAGTCGGAAACCGAAGGCGAAGGTGCGGGCATCAAGTCGGCCAGCTACAAGATTTCCGGTAAGAACGCCTATGGCTGGCTGAAGTCCGAGGCGGGGGTGCATCGCCTTGTGCGGATCAGCCCTTACGATTCTGCCGCCCGGCGGCACACGTCATTCAGTTCTGTCTGGGTCTATCCGGTCGTCGATGACAACATCGAGATCGAGGTGCAGGACAAGGACATCCGCATCGACACCTACCGGTCGTCGGGCGCGGGCGGGCAGCACGTCAACAAGACCGACTCGGCGGTGCGGATTACCCACTTTCCGACCAATATCGTCGTCACCTCCAGCTTGAAATCGCAGCACCAGAACCGCGACATCGCGATGAAGGCGCTGAAAAGCCGCCTCTATCAGATGGAGCTGGACAAGCGGAACGCAGCCATCCTTGAGGCGCATGAAAACAAGGGCGATGCGGGCTGGGGCAACCAGATCCGGTCCTACGTCCTGCAGCCCTATCAGATGGTCAAGGATCTGCGGACGGGGTACGAGACCTCGGATTCCTCTGGCGTGCTGGACGGCGATCTGGACGGCTTCATGTCGGCCACGCTGGCGCAGCAGGCCAGTGGCAAGAAGCGCGGCGATTTCAGCGACGTCGAATAGGGGGTCAGGAAAGGCCCACTCGCCTGACTTGGCCGTGGCGCATAGGGTTCTGGCGGTTGGAGGGTCGTATGCGCGCCTTGATGCTTTGCCTTGCCGTTCTGGTCACTGGCCCCGCCTTTGCCGAGCTTGCGATCAAACCGGCCGCCTGCGCGCCTGACAGCAATTGCCTTGCCGCGTTCACGCTTTCCGGCCTTGCTGCCTCACCCTCACGGCCGGTGGTTCGGGGCGATACCCTGGTGGTTTCGGGCATTGGGCCGGGGCCGACCGGGGCGCCGACCAGCCTGATGGCGGTGCGTCTGGCCCTTGCCGGTCCCCCGGCCCTTGCCGGCGTGACCACGCTTGACGCGACCGGGCCGGAAAGACCTTCCCCGGTTGAGGTGGCGCCGGACGGCACCGCCTATGCCGTCTTTACCACGGATGACCGTGACCACCTGAACCGCAACCGCCGTGTGGCCGCGATCCAGTTCTTCGACGTTCAGGGCCAGCGGCAGGGCAGGGTGGTTTCCCCCTATCTTGCCGATTGGCCGGCAGAGGTGGAGTGGTCGCCCGCCGATCTGATGGCCGCGCAGGCCGGAACCAATAGCCTGCAGTTTGCCGATGGCAAGATGACCCTGCGCCTTGGCCGGTTCGATCTGTCGGCCGGTCTGGCAGATGGCAGGATGGAATTGGTCGAAGTGTCCAGTGGGCCGGAAATGATCGAGGACGTGGTCAACATCCTGTTCGATCCGGTAGGCGTATCGCAGGCCTGGGCCGGGCCGGGCGTGACGGGTGTATTTACCTACGCTTCAGACGGGTCCCCTGCAGTGCTGGGGCTGGTGCGGACGGACAGGGAAACCCCACCGGATGTGATGGCCCCCCTGACCCTTGACCTGATTGAGCTTGAGCCGAACGAAGCCGACTATTCCCGCAGCTACGAGGTGGTCACCCTGTCGCCGGATGGCACACTTCTGGCCGCGCTGCGGCTGGACAACAGCAGCTGCGACCCCACGCCGATGCCCTATGCGCTGGTGGTCTATGACACAGCAAGTGGTCAGCTGCTTTGGTCCCATGCCGGGGTGCGGCAAGGCGTGGTGCAACAGGACCTGACCTTTACCCCCGACAACCATCTGATCCTGACCGAGGCGTGGGGCGCTGTTGATCCGCCCTGCGGCCCCACAGACGAAAGCCCGTCGATCCTGGTCACCCTCTACGATCCGCGTCCATGACACGGCGGCTGCTATGCCGTTCCGTCCGGGGCAATTTCCCTTGCGGCCCGCTTGGCCTAGCGCTTAGTCTTTCGCCATGACCGACGCCCATGCCCCTACTGCACCCGAAATCAACCTTCTGGATGCAAGCGACCTGAAGGCAAGCCTTGCGCTTGGCTGGCAGGATTTTCGCCGCGCGCCCCTCTACGGGTTGGCCTTTGCGGCGGTCTATGTGCTGGGTGGCTGGCTGATCTGGTGGGCAACCACGACCAAGGGGCAAATCTGGTGGACCCTGCCAGCAGGTGCCGGGTTTCCGATCCTTGGTCCCTTCATCGCCTGCGGGTTTTACGAAATCTCACGCCGGTTAGAGGCGGGTGAGGCGCTGGACCTGCGCGGCATCTTCGGCGTCATCTGGCGGCAGAAGGATCGGCAAATTCCGTCGATGGCAGTGGTGATCGTGGTGTTCTTCCTGTTCTGGAACTTTCTGGCCCACATGATCTTTGCGCTGTTTCTGGGCAATGCGACGATGACCAATGTCTCATCCTCCTTGGCGGTGTTCGCCACGGTCGAGGGGGTGTCGATGCTGGTGGTCGGCACGGCCGTGGGCGCGGTCTTTACGACGCTTCTGTTCAGTCTGACCGTGGTCAGCCTGCCGATGCTTCTGGACCGTGAGGTGGATTTCGTCACCGCCATGCTGACCAGCTTTGCGCTGGTGCGGGAAAATCCGGGCGTCATGCTGGGCTGGGGCGCGCTGATCGGGGTGGCGTTGTTTCTGGGGATGCTGCCGGGGTTCCTGGGGTTGTTTCTGGTGCTGCCCCTCTTCGGGCATGCGACCTGGCACCTTTACCGCCGCGCGATTACCTGAGCCCGAATTGGAAAAGGGCACCGCGGTTGCCCGCGTGCCCCTTCAATGTCAGCCGTTGGTCTGGTGTCAGCCAGCGTCGCCCGAAGCGGGTGCGTCCAGCCGCATTGCGGACGGGGCGCTGACCGGGCGGCCGGTCGACAGCGGGTCTTCCTGACGCTGGACCGACCCTTCGAAATGCGCGCCGGATTCGATGGCGATGGTCTTGTGGATGATATCGCCTTCGACCCGTGCGGTCGAGGTGAGGCGAACCTTGAGGCCACGAACCCGGCCAATCACCCGGCCATTGACCACGATGTCGTCGGCCACGATTTCGCCCCTGATCGTGGCGCTTTCGCCAACGGTCAGAAGGTGGGCGCGGATGTCGCCTTCAACGGTGCCTTCAACCTGGATGTCGCCGGTGGTGCGCAGGTTGCCAACCACGGTCAGGTCGGAAGACAGAATGGATACCGCAGCCTTGCCCTTGGGCGCCGAAGGGGTGAAATCCATGCTGGGCTTGGTCATCGGTGCCTCCGGGGCTTTGGGCTTCTCGGCCTCGGCTTTTGGGCCCGGCTCGTTAATGCGGCTTTTAGAAAACATTTTTCGCTGCCTTTATGAAGGTCATCGGATTCACGGCGGTGCCGTCGAGGCGAACCTCATAGTGAAGATGCGTGCCGGTAGACCGGCCTGAATTGCCCATATCACCGATCCGGTCCCCGCGCGAGACCCTTTGGCCAACCTCGACCCGGAGGTCGCTGAGATGGGCATAGCGGGTCTCGATGCCAAAGTCGTGGCGGATCTTGACGAGCCGGCCATAGCCGCTGTCCCAGCCGGCATGGGTGATCACCCCATCCGCAGTGGCGTAGATTGGCGTGCCGTAAGACCCGGCCATGTCGGTGCCTTCATGCATCCGGTTGCCAGCGCCCTTGGGGTCACGCCGATAGCCAAAGCCGCTGGTCCAGCGGAAACTGTCCTTGACCGGCATGGCGAAGGGCAGTTTGAACGCTGCGATCCGGTACATGTTCATCCGGTCCAGCCCGCCAAGGATGGTATTGGCGCGCAGCTCTTCCGGGGTCAGAATCCCGCCGGACGTGGACAGGGAAATCGGCGTCAGCGGCCCGCCTTGGCCGGAATAGCCGTCGCGCACGGCATCCAGCAGATCCTCGGGCGACATTCCCGCCTCACGGAACATGTTGTCCAACGGCTCCATCGAGATGGTGACGGCCTCTTCCAGCTTGGCGAAGATCAGGTCATTGCGCTGTTCGACAATGCGCTTTTCGGTGGCGATTTCGCGCGTTTCCTCGCGCGCAGCGTCAGCCTCGGCCAGCATCAGGTCACGCTCTTGCGCGGTCAGACCCAGAGCGCCGGTCAGGATTTCCAGCGTGGCAATGGCATCACGGGCGCGGCCCACTTCGGTGGCACCGCCCGATTGTTCATTCAGCGCAAGGGTGGCGCGGTCCGCCTCACCGCGGGCCTCATCCCGTTCCTTGATGGTGCGGCGCAGGGTTTCCTGAATGGCCTCGATCCCGGTTTCAAGTTCCCGCCGCCGGTCTTCGGACGCAAGCAGGCGTTCCTGCATCTCGGAAACCTGGGTGAGGGCGACGTTGAAGCGGTCCTGGGCGCGGGCGGCTTCATCGGCGCGCAGGTCGCGGTCAGTGGACAGGCTGTTCAGACGCTCTTCATACAAGGCCTGCTGGCGAACCGATTGTTCGCGGGCGGACCCGGCACCAATGCTGTCCATCATGATCAGCGCGGTGGCGACGATGGTCCAGGACAGGGCAAGGGTAAAGCCAGCCAGCGCGATGATCTGGGTCATCGGTCGCAGCCGGATGAATCGCGTCTCGGTATCAGATTTCAGGAACAGGCGCTGTTCGGGAAAATGCCGTTCCAGGCTTTGGTGAAGCCGATAGGCGAGGCGGTTCAGCACGTTGCGGTCATCCGTTCATTGCTTCTGGCGGTCATGGCAGTGGCCACACAAGTCTGGCAACCCTCAGAGAGGGGCCGTCGTCACCGCGGTTGCAACTGATTAGCCAGCCCGTTTCAACGCCGCAACATTTTTGACCGGGGACCGGGTTTTTCCGCCCGGAACGGGCGTATATCGGCAGAAAACCGCCGATAGTTTGCCGCCTTGGTCAAGTGGTGTCTGAACTGGCACGCCTTGTTGCGTCAGGTCGCAGCCTCGGTCAGGGGCCAGTAGAAATCTGGCGGCAGGCCGGCATCTGCGCGCTTGGCCTCATTGAAAGGCGGCTTCAGGGTGCCGTGGAAATAGCGGCGCACAAGCGTGTGAAAGACCTCTTTCGGGTCGGTCCCGTCGCGGCCGCACAGCCAGTTGAACCATTTGGAGCCATAGGCGACATGGGCGACTTCCTCGGCATAGATCACCTCAAGTGCTGCGAGGGCTTGGGCGTCGCCTGCGGCGCGGAAAATCTCGATCATGCCGGGAGTGACATCCAGACCCCGCGCCTCAAGCACCATCGGCACCACGGCCAGACGGCCATGCAGGTCCTGCGCGGTGTCTTCGGCGGCGCGCCACATGCCAGCATGGGCGGGCATCGCGCCGTAATGGCTGCCAAGAGCTTCAAGGCAGTCGGCCATCAGGTTGAAATGCTTGGCTTCTTCATCAGCAGCCTTGACCCAGTCGTCATAAAAGCCGGGCGGCATGGGGTGGTCGGTAAAGCGGGCGATGATGTCCCAATGCAGGTCGACTGCGTTCAGCTCGATATGCGCGACGGCGTGGAGGAGGGCGATGCGGCCCAATGGGCTGCCGGGGCGGCGGCGCGGCACATCGCGCGGGTTCAAAAGCTCTGGCTGCGCGGGGCGGGCGGGCTGGTCGGGCGGGGTAGCGTGACCGACCGGCAGCGGCTGGCCCGCCGCGCGGGCGGCAAACCAGGTGGCGGCATGGGCGCGGCCAAGGGCTGTCTTGGCGCGGCCGTCTGCGGTGGTCAGCACGTCCACCGCCATTTCGGCCAGCGACAGGGGCTTTGAGGTCGTCACAGCGCCTTCACGGCGGCCAGAACCTCATCCGCGTGGCCCTTGACGCTGACCTTTGGCCAGACCTTGGCCACGTTCCCCGCGCCGTCAATCAGGACAGTCATCCGCTGAATGCCCATGTAGGTCTTGCCGTACATGCTTTTTTCCACCCAGGCGCCGTAGTCTTCGCAGGTTGTCCCCCCCTCGTCCGACGCGAGGATGATCGACAGGCCATGCTTTTTGCAGAACTTGTCATGGCTTTTGACGCTGTCCTTGGAAATGCCGATCACGACGGCCCCGGCGGCGGTGAAATCGGCAAGACGGGCGTTGAAGTCCTGCGCCTCAAGCGTGCAGCCGGGCGTGTCATCCTTGGGATAAAAGTACAGCACGACCTTTCCGGGCCGCAAAGCGGACAGGGTCACAGTGGCCTCGCCATCGCGTGGCAGGGTGAAATCCGGGGCGGGTGATCCGGTGGTCAGCATGGGCGGCTCCTTGCTATGTCAGGATATGTGATTTTGGTTCTAGTTGCCTTCGCGCAAAGATAAAGGCAAGCACGGGTTCAGGCCGCTTTCCTGTCAAGGGGGCGGCACCAAAGGGCAGCGGGGCACACACGGCAAGATGCAGGACGAAGCGGCCGGCCAGGATCAGGCGACCACGCGCCCTGCCGCCACGGATCCAGCCGTTGCCCCAGCGTCTATTCCAAAGCGTCCGCAACGCCGGCGCGCTGCGCGGACCCGGTTCAGCCTGACCGTTGTGGTGACCCTTCTGCTGCTGGCGCTTGGGTTTGGCTACCTGACGCTGGCCTACAGCGGCAAGACCCTTCGCCTGCCGACCATGGCGGTGGCCGAGGTTGAGGCCCGGCTTAACGCGGGCCTCGTCGGCGCGCGGCTGCCGCCGGGGACGGCAGTTTCGCTTGGTGGGGTAGAGTTTGCGGTCGACCAACGCTTTGTCCCGCGCTTTCGGCTTGAGGATATCCGCCTGATTGATGGCGGTGGCCGGTCCCTCTTGACGCTGCCCGAGGCGCTGGTGACCTTTGATCCCAAGGCGCTGTTGTCCGGGCAGATCCGGCCCGGCACTGTGCGGCTGATCGGGGCGCGGCTGGCGGTCAGGCGGGATGCCAAGGGCCGGCTGGATCTTGAGTTTGGCGGCGGCGCTGCCGGGGCCGGGCCTAAAAGCCTGGAAGAGGTGCGTGCCGCGGCTGACCGGCTGTTGGCGGCCCCCGCACTTGACCGCTTGCGCGTGATCGAAGCCGAGGCCCTGACCCTGACCTTGACCGATGACCGGGCCGGGCGATCCTGGCAGATCGGCGATGGTCGGCTGACCATCGACAATCAGCCCGAGACTGTCGCCGCCGAACTGAGCCTGACGCTGCTGGACGGCGACATGCCGGCGCAGGCAACGCTGACCATGAAGGCGACCAAAGGCGGTGGCGGCGCGCGGCTGGACGCCAAGCTGGACAACATGGCGGCTGAGGATCTTGCCGCGCTCGCCCCGCCCTTGGCCTGGCTTGGCGTGGTGCGGGCACCGCTGTCCGGTGCGCTGGTGGCTGAACTTGGCAGCGACGGCGCCCTGTCGCGCCTGACGGGGGATCTTTCGCTGGCCGCAGGCACGATCCTGGCCGAAGAGGGTGCGCAGCCCATCGCCTTTGACCGTGCCGCGCTGTCGCTTGCCTATGACCCGGTGACGGCGCGGCTGACGCTGACCGATCTTGCGGTGGAAAGCGCGTCCTTGCGGCTTAAGGCGCAGGGGCATGGCGACCTTCTGGATGCAGCGGGCTCGCGTTTGGCGGCGGGGGGGCTTCCGGCCAGCATTCTGGCGCAGATCGGCTTTGCCGAGGTTGTGGTGGACCCTGAGGGCCTGTTCGAAGAACCCGTCCGTTTCAGTGAAGGCGCTTTGGACCTGCGGCTGCGGCTGGACCCGTTTCGTCTGGACATTGGCCAGTTGGCCCTGGTCGAGGCCGGGGAAAGGCTTTTGCTGTCCGGGTCAGTCTCGGCCGGGCAGGGCGGTTGGGCCGGGGCGCTGGACGTTGAACTTGACCGCATTGATGCCGACCGGTTGTTGAAGCTGTGGCCCGTGTCGGTCGTCCCGAAAACCCGCGACTGGCTGGCCGGGAACGTGGGCCAGGCCACGCTGACCGATGTGAAAGCCGCCCTGCGCCTGACGCCCGGCACCGCGCCGCGCTTTACCCTTGGTTACGAATTCGCCGAGGCAGAGGTGCGCTTTGTCCGCACCCTGCCTCCGGTTCTGAACGCGCGGGGCCATGCGACGCTGGAGGGCAAGACCTACACCGTCCAACTGGACAGCGGCCATGTCGTTCCCCCCGAAGGCGGCCAGATCGAGGCGGCGGGTTCGGTCTTTCAGGTCATCGACATCACCCAGCGCCCGGCAACAGCGAAAATCACGCTGGTCACCTCTTCGGCGCTGACGGCGACGCTGTCGCTGCTGGATCAGGAACCGTTCAGCTTCTTCTCCAAGGCCGGGCAGCCGGTGAACCTTGGGGAGGGCCGCGCCGAACTGCTGACCACCCTTTACATGCCGCTGGCCGGAAAGGTCACGCTGCCAGACGTCAGTTTTGTGGTCACCGGGCGGATTGTTGACTTCTCCTCGCCCGCGCTGGTGCCGGGGCGCATCCTGCGTGCGCCGGAAATTGCGGTGGCGGTGGATACCAAGGGCCTGTCGCTGTCGGGCGCGGGGATGCTGGACAAGCTGCCGGTCGATTTGACCTATGTGCAGGGCTTTGGCCCCGAACAGAACGGCCGCGCGCGGGTGAACGGCACGGTGACGCTGTCGGATGCGGCCCTGCGTGACCTGGGGATTGCGCTGCCCGAAGGTGCCGTGCGCGGGACAGGCCCGGCGGCCATCGACATTGCGCTGATCAAGGGCTTGCCGCCGCAGTTGACGCTGACCTCAAACCTTGTGGGGCTGGCCTTGCGGCTGGATGCGCTTGGCTGGTCCAAGGGCGCCAAGACCCGCGCCAGCCTTGACCTTGAGGCGCGCCTGACGCGGGAACCCACCGTGGACCGGCTGGTCCTGTCCGCCCCCGGCCTGACGGCCAAGGGGGAGATCACCACCGCTGAAGGGGGCGGGCTTGCCGAGGCGCGGTTTTCCCGTGTCGTCGCCGGCGACTGGCTGGATGCGCCCGTCACTCTGAGCGGGACCGGCCGGGGCGGCGTGCCAGAGGTGGCAGTCACAGGCGGCCGGATCGACCTGCGCGCCATGCCGAAGGGGCAGGGCGATGGGGCAGGCGGCGGCCCGGTGCGGCTGGCGCTGGATGAGCTGGTCATCTCGCGCGGGATTACGCTGACGGGGATGCGCGGCAGCTTTACCACGCGCGGCGGTTTTGCCGGCACCTTCACCGCAGGCGTGAACGGCAGAGGCGGCGTGCTTGGCGAAGTCGTGCCCGCCGATGGTGGCAGCGCCTTCCGCATCACGTCCGACAACGCAGGCACGGTCATGGCCGCGGCCGGGATCTTTGAGAACGGCCGCGGTGGCAGCCTTGACATGACGCTGACCCCGCGCGGACCCGAAGGCCATTACAACGGCTTTGCCAGCTTTTCAAAGTTGCGCGTCCAGGGCGCCCCGGCGCTGGCCGAACTTCTGAGCGCGGTGTCTGTGGTGGGCCTTTTGGAGCAAATGAATGGCGAAGGCCTGGCCTTCAGCAATGGCGAGGTGCGCTTTGTCCTGACGCCAGACGCGGTTGAGATCAGCCAGGGGTCGGCCGTGGGCGCATCACTTGGCATTTCCTTTGCCGGGCTTTATCTGACCGCCGGAGGGCGGCTGGATCTGCAGGGCGTGATCTCACCCATCTACCTGGTCAACGGGTTGGGTCAGATCTTCTCGCGCCGGGGAGAGGGGTTGTTCGGCTTCAACTACCGGTTGACTGGTACGGCTGAGGCGCCCGATGTGTCGATCAACCCGCTGTCGGTGCTGACGCCGGGGATGTTCCGTGAAATCTTTCGGACGGCACCTCCGAACCTGCAGGACCCTGGTGGATGAAACTTGACGATTTTGACTTTGACCTGCCCGAAGGTTTGATCGCCACAAGGCCAGCCCGCCCGCGCACCTCTGCCCGGCTCTTGCTGGCGGAAGGCGACCTGATCAGCGACCGGCATGTCCATGATCTGATTGACATCCTGCGCCCCGGTGACCGGCTGGTCTTGAACAACACCAAGGTGATCCCCGCCCGCCTGTTTGGCACCCGCCAGCGGGGCGACGCGGTGGCCAAGATCGAGATCACCCTTTTGGAGCCGCAAGCAAGTGGATGGCGCGCGCTGGCCAAGCCGCTGCGCAAGGTGAACGTGGGTGAGGTGATCCGCTTTTCCGACCGTCTGAGCGCCACCGTGGCCGCCAAGTCCGAGACCGATCTGACCCTTGCCTTCGCCCTGACCGGGGATGACTTTGACGCGGCCCTGGCCGAGGCGGGGGTGATGCCTCTGCCGCCCTACATCGCCGCCAAGCGCGCCGCCGATGATCAGGACCGCACCGATTACCAAACCGTCTTTGCCCGACACGCCGGGGCTGTTGCCGCCCCCACCGCAAGCCTGCATTTTGACGAGGCCCTGCTGCGCGCCCTTGCCGCCAAGGGGGTGGAGTTTACCGAAGTCACCCTGCACGTCGGCGCGGGCACCTTCCTGCCGGTCAAGGTGGACGATGTGACCACCCACAAGATGCACGCCGAATGGGGCCGGGTCACGGCGGCTGCAGCCGATGAGATCAACGCCACCAAACAGGCAGGGGGCCGGATCATCCCCGTCGGCACCACCGCCCTGCGGCTGATCGAAAGTGCCGCCAGCCCCGATGGCACCCTGCACCCGTGGGAGGGTGAGACAGACATCTTCATCTATCCCGGCTACCGGTTCCGGGTGACCGACGCGCTGATGACCAATTTCCATTTACCGAAATCGACGCTGGTGATGCTGGTTGCGGCGCTGATGGGCGAGACGACCATCCGTAAGGTCTATGACCATGCCATTGCCACCGGCTATCGCTTCTTTTCCTATGGCGACAGCTCGCTACTGATCCCCGAACGCTGAAAGCCCGCCATGCTCAAGGTCCTGACCCATTCCTGGCCCCTGTTGATGGGGGTGATGCTGCTGATGGTCGGCAACGGCATTCAGGGCACACTTCTGGGCATCAGGGGGAACCTTGAGGGGTTCTCGACCTATCAGCTGTCTTACATCATGGCAGCCTATTTCGTCGGCTTCCTGTTCGGGTCCTGGGCCGCGCCACGGATGATCCGCCGGGTGGGCCATGTGCGGGTGTTTGCGGCCTTGGGCTCGCTTATCTCGGCCATCCTTGTGATCTACCCGGTGTTTCCCGACTGGATCGTCTGGACCGCGCTGCGGGTACTGGCGGGGTTCTGCTTTTCGGGCATCTACATCACGGCGGAAAGCTGGATCAACAACACCGCCAGCAACGAGACGCGGGGCCAAGCGCTGTCGGCCTACATGATCGTGCAGATGCTGGGGATCATCGCATCCCAGGTGCTGCTGAACGTGCCGGATGCGTCCGGGTTTGCGCTGTTCATCATCCCGTCGGTGCTGGTGTCGCTGGCCTTCATGCCGATCCTCTTGGCTCCGGTTCCGGCACCGGCCTTTGACAGTGCCAAGCGCCTGCCCTTTGCCGAGTTGTTCCGAATCTCGCCCTTGGGCTGTGTCGGCATGTTGCTGACGGGGGGCGTCTTTTCCGCGATGTTCGGCATGGCCGCCGTCTGGGGCGCGCAAGAGGGGCTGAGCTTGCGCGACATCTCGATCTTCGTCGGCGCGCTTTATGTAGGCGGCCTTGTCCTGCAATACCCGATCGGCTTTGCGTCTGACCGGATGGACCGCCGTATGCTGATCATGGGGTTGTCGGCTGTGGCAGCGGTGGTGATGCTGGTGGCGACGTTCGTGCCGCTGCCGTTCACCGCGTTGATCGTGGTGGCGCTGCTTCTGGGCGGGATCACCAACCCGGTCTACGCGCTCTTAATCGCCCACACCAACGACTTTCTCAGCCGCGAGGAGATGGCCGCCGCGTCGGCCGGGCTGATCTTTCTGAACGGCTTCGGCGCGATCTTTGGCCCCACCTCGACCGGCTGGATGATGGAAACAGTCGGCCCGCGCGGGTTCTTCCTGTTCATCGGCATCCTGTACATCGCGCTGACCGCCTATGCGCTGTACCGGATGACCCGCCGCACCGCGCCTGTGGTGACCGGGGCCTTCCGCGGCGTGACGCCAACCGCGTCACCCCTTGCCGTGGGTGCCGTTCTTGATGAGGCTGCCAAGCCCTGACAT
>JBBQVR010000009.1:0-45886 GCA_038211355.1 Rhodobacterales bacterium
AGCAGGCGCTGACCCGCGCGGGGCGCGAGCCAGTCCATCATCGCATCCTTCCAAAGGCGATGCACGCCGCCGGACATCAGGTCATTCATCACGTCATACTTTGACGCGACACGGCTGAAGACCCCATGCACCATTCCGGCCTTGTCGGCCTCGGGCACGTCCTGAAAGCCGAAATGGGTTGTCTTTTCGTCGCTCATCTGGCTTGCGTCCTTTTCTTCAACTCCTCTTATAGTCTGCCAACCCGCGCCCGCAATGCGCCGAACTGTCCGGAACCACCCCGATGCCCGAACTGCCAGAGGTTGAAACTGTCCGCCGTGGGCTGGCCCCGGTCATGGAGGGTGCCGTCATCGTCCGGGCTGAGGTCAACCGCCCAGACCTGCGCTGGCCCTTGCCTGATCGGATGGCCGACCGGTTGACCGGTGCCCGGGTCACCGCGCTGCGGCGGCGGTCGAAATACATCCTCGCCGATCTGGACAGCGGTGAGACACTGCTCATCCACCTTGGCATGTCGGGCCGGATGCTGATTTCGGGCGCGATGCTGGGCCAGTTTCACCATGACCATCCCGCGCCGCAAAAGCATGACCATGTCGTGCTGCACATGGAGGGCGGTGCCCGCATCACCTTCAACGACGCCCGCCGCTTTGGCGCGATGGATCTGATGGCCACGGGCACTGCGCACCCCCTTTTGGCCGGGCTTGGACCCGAACCCTTTGGCAATGATTTCAACGAACCCTATTTGGCTACCCGGCTGACGGGACGTCGCACCCCGATCAAATCAGCGCTGCTGGATCAACGCATCGTGGCGGGTCTGGGCAATATCTACGTCTGCGAAACCCTGTACCGCGCCCGGATCAGCCCCCTGACGCTGGCCCGTGACCTTGCGGAAAGGGCGGTCCACGGGCTTGTCCCGATCATCCGTGAGGTTCTGGCCGAAGCGATTGAAGCAGGCGGGTCCTCTTTGCGCGATTTCCGGCAGGCGAATGGCGAACTTGGCTATTTTTCCAAGCATTTTCAGGTCTATGACCGTGAAGGCGACGCTTGTGAAACCCCTGGCTGCACCGGCACCATCACCCGCACCGTGCAATCCGGTCGCTCGTCCTTCTGGTGCCCCGCCTGCCAGAGGTGACTTGCCATCCCGCCGTATGGTGGTAGGAGTCACCCCCACTGCAACAGCGGAGAGCCCGCCATGGCCTATGAGACGCTGATCGTCGAGACTGAGGATTATGTCACCCTCATCCGGCTCAACCGCCCCGATGCCATGAACGCGCTGAATTCCACGCTGATGCGGGAACTTGCCGCCGCCGTGACCGCGGCCGAAGCGAATGACAAGGTGCGCTGCATCGTCATCACCGGGTCGGAAAAAGCCTTTGCCGCCGGGGCCGACGTGCGTGAGATGGCAGAAAAATCCTTCATCGACGTCTTCTTCGATGACCTCTTCGCCGCCGAATCCGCTGCCATCGCCCGCGCCAGAAAGCCGATCATTGCCGCCGTGTCAGGCTATTGCCTTGGTGGCGGCTGCGAATTGGCGATGCTGTGCGATTTCATCATTGCCGCCGACAGCGCCAAGTTCGGCCAGCCCGAGATCAACCTTGGCATCGTCGCCGGCATGGGCGGAACCCAGCGCCTGACCCGTGCCGTGGGCAAGTCCAAGTCGATGGACATGCACCTGACTGGCCGCTTCATGGATGCGGGCGAGGCTGAACGCTGCGGCCTTGTGTCCCGCGTGGTTCCCGCGAAATCGCTGATCGAAGAGGCGATGAAGGCCGCGCAGAAGGTGGTCGAAAAATCCGCTGTCACTTCGATGATCGTCAAGGAATGTGTGAACCGCGCGCAGGAAACGACCCTGGCCGAAGGGTTGCTGTACGAGCGCCGCATGTTCCACGCCCTTTTCGCGACCGAGGATCAGAAGGAAGGCATGGCTGCCTTCCTTGAAAAGCGCCAACCCCAATTCCGCGACAAGTAGCCCTTTCCTTTTCCGCCGTCTTGCCCTAAGGGACGCCCCACATGCGCGTGGGCCCGCTTAGGCAAGAATCAATCCTGACCATCGGTCGGGGCCTTTGGTCTTTCGTGCAAACTGTTTGAAACCGAAAGATCCCAAGGGAAGCCCATGGCAAATACCGCCCAGTCCAAAAAGCGCGCGCGTCAGTCCGAAGCCCGCTATGCCGTCAACAAAGCCCGCCGCTCGCGCATCCGTACCTTCCTGCGCAAGGTCGAAGAGGCCATTGCTTCGGGTGATGCCGACGTGGCCGCCGCCGCCCTGAAAGCCGCCCAGCCTGAACTCGCCCGGGGCGTGTCCAAAGGCGTTTTGCACAAGAACACCGTGTCGCGGAAGATTTCGCGCCTGTCCTCGCGCGTCAAAGGTGTGGCGGCTGTCGCCAAGGCCTGAACCTGCTGACCGATTCCCGGTGCCAGTCACCGGTTGCCAGTCTTTGGCGAAGGGGCGCACCCGTCGGGGTGGCGCCCCTTCGTCATTTTTCGGCCCGCAACTGCGCCAATTTCGGTGCTCCGTTGCCGATTTGCACGGGTCACCGGATTCGATTTCAGGGAATGGCTGTCAAGCGAGATGTTCGGTTGCAGACCCCACTGACCGCTTGCTAGCGTCCTCCTGCGATTCACGTCGACTTGGGGGACTAGAACGGGTCGCAAAAGAGAAAACCGCTGCACGGATCAAGGGCCAGAAGGCCGCCATATCTGGGTTTTTTCTTTTGTGATCAGTGATTTGGCGGTGGCATCCAAGCCACCCCGTCATGCAGGGGCAAGCGTGCTGGGCAACCGGCTGCTGTCTTTGCGCGTCCTGTCCCTTGCCAGAACCTGGATGGTCCGCCCTTACCCGTGGGGTCGGAAAGGTTTGGTCGATGCGGCTCGTCTGGTGAATAGGAAGTGCAGGCTCGGCAGAATTTCTGTTGGGTCCAAGATATTGGCAGGTCAAAGCGAATGACGAACGAAACTTGGGGTCAGATCCGGGAAGAGCTGATCAAACGTGTTGGCAAAAACAATTACGTCACCTGGATCGAACCTCTGAAGCTTGCCCTGCTGCACAACGGCGTTGCCCGGTTTGAAGTGCCGACGATCTTTTTCGGTGACTGGGTCCAGCGCAACTATGCCGACCATATTCGCAGCCAGCTTGCCAGCGCCGGTGCCCCGGTTGAGCGTGTTGAATTTGCCCTTGGCGCGCCATCCATGGTTGCAGCCCCCGCTGTTGTGAAAGCTGCCGCCAAGCCTGCCCGGGCCCGTGCGGTTCCGGTCGAAGACCTGCCCGGCGCACCCTTGGATTCCCGCTTTACCTTTGACAGTTTCGTCGTCGGCAAACCGAATGAGCTTGCCCATGCAGCCGCCCGCCGTGTGGCCGAAGGTGGCCCGGTCACGTTCAACCCGCTGTTCCTTTATGGCGGCGTCGGCCTTGGCAAAACGCACCTGATGCATGCCATCGCGCATGAGCTGCACACCCGCAGCCCCGACCTTCGCGTGCTGTATCTGTCAGCCGAACAGTTCATGTACCGCTTCGTGCAGGCCCTGCGCGAACGTCAGGTGATGGACTTCAAGGAACTGTTCCGTTCCGTTGATGTGCTGATGGTCGACGACGTGCAATTCATCGCCGGCAAGGATTCCACGCAGGAAGAATTCTTCCATACCTTCAATGCCTTGGTTGACCAGAACAAACAGATCGTCATTTCTGCCGACCGCGCCCCGGGCGAAATCAAGGATCTTGAGGAACGCATCAAATCCCGCCTGCAATGCGGGTTGGTCGTTGACCTGCACCCCACCGATTATGAACTCCGTCTCGGCATTCTGCAGCAAAAGGTCGATTACTACCGCAGCCAGTATCGCGGGCTGGTGCTGGCCGATGGCGTGCTGGAATTCCTTGCCCATCGCATTACCTCCAACGTCCGCATCCTTGAGGGCGCGCTGACCCGCCTTTTCGCCTTCGCAAGCCTCGTGGGCCGCGAAATCACGCTGGAGCTGGCGCAGGATTGCCTTGCCGATATCCTCCGCTCCTCCGACCGCAAGCTGTCGATCGAGGAAATCCAGCGCAAGGTCGCTGAACATTACAACATCCGCCTGTCCGACATGATCGGGCCCAAGCGGTTGCGCAACATTGCCCGGCCGCGTCAGGTGGCGATGTACCTCTCCAAGCAGCTGACCCCGCGCAGCCTGCCCGAGATTGGCCGCCGTTTCGGAGGCCGCGACCACACCACAATCATGCACGGCGTGCGCAAGATTGAAGAATTGATGGCCATCGACAGCCAGCTTTCCGACGATCTGCAGCTTCTGCGCCGCCTTCTGCAGGGCTAAGACGGGGCCGCCCTTGACGGCCCCGGTAATCGCACCCACAGTCCAGCGAAACACTTGTAAACCGGCGAAAACCGGGTAAATTCGGCGTCCCTTCAAGGGGTCCGCAGGGGGAAGTCAGATGAAGCTCAGCATCGAACGCGCGGTTTTGCTCAAGGCGCTGGCGCAGGCACAGTCGGTCGTAGAACGCCGCAACACGATCCCGATCCTCGCCAACGTGCTGATTGAGGCTGAGGGCGCGCAAGTGTCCTTCCGCGCCACCGATCTGGATATCGAGGTTGTCGATCGCGCCCCCGCCATGGTGGAACGCGCAGGCTCCACCACCGTATCCGCCGTGATGCTGCATGAGATTTGCCGCAAGCTGCCCGATGGCGCGCTGGTGAACCTGACCGAGGACGCCGCCGCTGGCCGTCTGACGATCATGGCCGGCCGCTCGACCTTCAGCCTTGCCACGCTGCCGAAGGAAGATTTCCCGGTCATGGCGACCAGCGAATACTCCTCCAACTTCTCTGCGCCGGCACCGGTTCTGCGCCGCTTGTTCGACAAGGCAAAGTTCGCCATTTCGACTGAGGAAACCCGCTACTATCTGAACGGCGTCTACATGCACGTCTCTACCGGAGAGACCGGCAAAGTGCTGCGCTGCGTCGCAACCGACGGTCACCGCCTTGCCCGGATTGACGCGCCCCTGCCCGAAGGCGCGAGCGATATGCCCGGCGTGATCGTGCCGCGCAAAACGGTGGGTGAGTTGCGCAAACTGCTTGATGATGATGACGCGACCATCGCGGTTTCGGTTTCCGAAACGAAAGTTCGCTTTGCGACACCGGCGATCACCCTGACCTCCAAGGTCATCGACGGCACCTTCCCCGATTACACCCGCGTCATCCCCACCGGCAACACCCGCCGGCTTGAGGTGGACGCCTCCGAGTTCGCCAAGGCCGTTGACCGCGTCGCCACCGTGTCTTCCGAACGCTCGCGCGCAGTGAAGCTGTCGCTGGAGGAGGATCGGTTGATCCTTTCCGTCAACGCGCCAGACAGTGGCGCTGCCGAAGAGGAACTTGCCGTTGCCTATGGTGATGAACGGTTGGAGATTGGCTTTAACGCCAAGTATCTTTTGGAAATCGCCAGCCAGGTTGACCGGGAAAATGCGGTGTTCCTTTTCAACTCTTCGGCCGATCCCACGCTGATGCGCGAAGGCAATGACCTGTCGGCGGTCTATGTCGTCATGCCGATGCGGGTCTGATCCAAGGCTTCAAGCCCCCGTTCTGAAAGGGAAGTTCCTGTGGGCGGTCTGGTGATCGAAACCCTCTCGCTGTCGCATTTCCGCAGCCACCGCGCCGCGCGGCTGGTGCTGGACGGCCGCCCCGTGGCATTGGTGGGCCCCAATGGCGCGGGCAAGACCAACGTCTTGGAGGCGGTCTCTCTCCTCTCTCCCGGCCGTGGTCTGCGCCGCGCATCCGCTGACGATCTTGCCCGCCGTCCCGAATCTCTGGGCTGGAAGATCACCGCCGCCGTGCAGGGCCTTGCTGCCTCGCATGAGCTTGAAACCTTCGCCGAACCCGGAGAGGCGCGTCAGGTTCGCATCGACGGCAAAGCCGCGACGCAAGGCAATCTTGGCCGTATTCTGCGCATCCTGTGGCTTGTCCCTGCGATGGACCGCCTGTGGATCGAGGCGGCTGAGGGGCGGCGGAGGTTCCTTGACCGGATGACCCTCAGCTTCGCGCCAGATCATGGTGAACAAACGCTCATATACGAAAAGGCCATGCGGGATCGCAACCGCCTGATCCGTGACGGCGTGACCGATCCGCACTGGTATGCCGCACTTGAGGCGCAGATGGCCGAGGCTGGCCACCAGATCACGCTGAACCGCCGCAGCGCCCTGTCCCGCATCGCCACCGCGCGCGACCCGGGCAGCGCCTTTCCCGCGGCCGATCTTGCGCTGGCCAGCGATGACGCGGATGATCTGGCCGCAGCCCTTGCCGATAACCGCCGCCGTGACATTGCCGCCGGGCGCACCCTTATTGGGCCGCACCGCGCCGATCTGCAGGCCCGCTATGCCGCCAAGGACACCCCAGCCGATCAGTGTTCGACCGGTGAGCAGAAGGCCCTGTTGATCAGCCTGATCCTTGCCAATGCCCGTGCCTTGGCGCTGGACCTTGGTCGCGCGCCCATCCTTTTGCTGGATGAGGTCGCCGCTCACCTTGACGCCACCCGCCGCGCCGCCCTTTATGACGAAATCTGCGCTTTGGGGGCGCAGGCCATCATGACCGGAACCGATGCAGACCTGTTCGATACGCTTGGCGCCCGTGGCCAGCGTCTTGCTGTGCAGGATGATTCAAGCGGGTCCCGCATCACCGTGGAATAAGTGAATGACCGTTTCGTTATACGAATTGACGCTTTACGCATGGGGCATGGCGGCGCTTTGGGTGGTGCCCGGGCCGGTCTGGGTCGCGCTAACGGCACGCTCGCTGGCTTTCGGGTTTCGGGGCGCCTGGCCCCTGGCTATCGGCGTGGCGCTGGGGGACCTGATCTGGCCCTTAGCTGCGGTCTTCGGCCTGGCCTGGGTCCTGTCGGTCTACAGTGACTTTCTGCAGGTCTTGCGCTGGGTCGCCGCCGCGACGTTCCTGCTGATGGGCCTCCTTCTGATTCGCAAGCCTGCCGCGAGCCTGGATGCCGACAGCCGCCTGACGAAACCCGGCGCTTGGGCAGGCTTTGCCGTGGGCGTCGCGGCTGTGATTGGCAACCCCAAGGCGATCCTGTTTTACATGGGCGTGTTGCCCGGTTTCTTCGACCTTTCCCGCGTCAACGCGGCCGACATCAGCGCCATCCTCCTCATCTCAGCCCTGATCCCGATGATCGGCAATCTCGGCCTTGCCTGGTTCCTGGACCGCGCCAGCCGCCTGCTTTCCAGCCCTGAAGCGCTGCGTCGTCTGAACATCGCATCCGGCATTCTGCTGATCGGTGTTGGCCTTGCCATTCCCTTTGTTTGACTACCAAATCTTGTGTCAAAGGGGTGACATTGCCCCCCCAAACCGCTATAAATCGCGGGCAATCATCAGGGTTTCCCGCACATGGCTGACCAGCCCAAGAACATGGCCGAATACGGCGCTGATTCTATCAAGGTCCTCAAAGGGTTAGAGGCGGTTCGCAAGCGCCCCGGCATGTATATCGGCGACACCGATGATGGTTCGGGCCTGCACCACATGGTGTACGAAGTCGTCGACAACGGCATTGATGAGGCGCTGGCCGGTCACGCCACCGCCGTCAACGTGAAAATCCACGCCGACAGCTCTATTTCGGTGCGCGACAACGGTCGTGGCATCCCGGTGGACATCCACCAGGAGGAAGGCGTTTCCGCGGCTGAGGTCATCATGACCCAGCTTCATGCGGGCGGAAAATTCAACAACACGGATGAGGGTGGGAACGCCTACAAGGTCTCGGGCGGTCTGCACGGCGTGGGCGTGTCGGTGGTCAACGCCCTGTCGGAATGGCTGGAACTGACCGTCTGGCGCAACGACAAGGAATACCGCGCGCGCTTTGAACACGGCGATTGCGTCGTGCATGTGCATGAGGTTGGGCCTGCGCCGGGGATGCGCGGGACGGAAGTGCGCTTCCTCGCCGCGGCCAAGTCAAACATCCCTGAGGGCACCTTCAGCAATCTTGACTACAGCTTCAAGACGCTGGAACACCGCCTGCGCGAACTGGCGTTCCTGAATTCGGGCGTGCGGATCATCATCGAGGATGAGCGTCTGGCCGATCCCCAGCGGGTAGAGCTGTTCTATGAAGGCGGCGTGCGCGAGTTTGTCAAATACATCGACCGGTCGAAAAGCAGCGTGATGGCCGAACCGATCTATATGGTCGGTGAAAAGAACGGCATCGGCGTCGAAGTCGCAATGTGGTGGAACGACAGCTACCACGAAAATGTACTTCCGTTCACAAACAACATCCCGCAGCGCGATGGCGGCACGCATATGGCGGGCTTCCGGGGCGCGCTGACCCGGACAATCACCAGCTATGCGCAGTCGTCGGGCATCGCGAAGCGGGAAAAGATCGACTTTACCGGAGATGACGCCCGCGAAGGGCTGACCTGCGTTTTGTCGGTCAAGGTGCCGGACCCGAAATTCTCAAGCCAGACCAAGGATAAGCTGGTCAGCTCCGAAGTGCGGCCTGCGGTCGAAAATCTGGTGAACGAAAAGCTGTCCGAGTGGTTTGAAGAGAACCCACAGAACGCCAAGATCATCGTCGGCAAGATCCTTGAAGCCGCAATGGCTCGCGAAGCTGCCCGCAAGGCGCGAGAGCTGACGCGCCGCAAGACCGCGCTGGATGTGGCTTCGCTGCCGGGCAAGCTGGCCGATTGTCAGGAACGCGATCCGGCGAAGTCGGAGATTTTCCTGGTTGAGGGTGACTCCGCCGGTGGCAGCGCCAAGCAGGGCCGCAGCCGAAGCAATCAGGCCGTCCTGCCCCTGCGCGGCAAGATCCTGAACGTGGAACGCGCCCGCTTTGATCGGATGCTGGGGTCCCAGGAAATCGGTACCCTGATCACCGCGCTTGGCACCGGCATCGGCCGGGATGAGTTTGACATCAAGAAGCTGCGCTACCACAAAGTCGTCATCATGACCGACGCCGACGTGGATGGCGCGCATATCCGCACGCTGCTTTTGACCTTCTTCTTCCGCCAGATGCCGGCGCTGATTGAGGGTGGCTACCTCTACATCGCCCAGCCGCCGCTCTATAAGGTCGCCCGTGGCAAGTCTGAGGTTTACCTCAAGGATCAGGCTGCCCTTGAAGATTACCTGATCGAGATGGGCCTCGAAGGCGCGGTTCTGCGTCTGAACGACGGCACCGAAATCGCCGGTCTTGACCTTGCCCGCGTGCTGGAAGGCGCGCGCCAGTTCCGCCGCGTGCTTGATGCCTTCCCCACCCACTATCCCCGCCAGATTCTGGAACAGGCGGCGCTGGCGGGGTCATTCGATCCGGGCAATGCCGACGCCGACCTGCAACTGGTCGCCGACACCGTTGCCAAACGCCTGAACCTCGTCGCCGCTGAATATGAGCGTGGCTGGACCGGCCGCATCACGCAAGATCACGGCATCCGTCTGTCCCGCATCCTGCGCGGGGTTGAAGAGCTGCGCACCCTGGACGGCGCTGTCCTGCGGTCGGGTGAGGCGCGCAAACTGTCGCAGATCGCCGGCCAGACCCGCGACATCTACCGCGACCCGGCCCGCCTGGTGCGCAAGGACCGTGACCAACTGATCCACGGGCCCATTGACCTGCTCAAGGCCATCCTTGCCGAGGGCGAAAAGGGCCTTTCCCTCCAGCGCTACAAGGGCTTGGGTGAGATGAACCCCGGTCAGCTGTGGGAAACCACCCTTGACCCTGAGGCGCGCACCCTGTTGCAGGTCAAGGTCGATGATCTGGCCGAGGCGGATGACATCTTCTCAAAACTGATGGGTGATGTTGTCGAACCCCGCCGTGCCTTTATCCAGGAAAATGCCCTTAGCGTCGAAAATCTGGATTTCTGACCTGACGATCAGCCGCCGTTCCCTCCCCCTTTCTGGGGGAGGAGAGTGTTAAAGCGGCAGATACCACAACGCCAGAAACGGCTGCGTGCCTGACCGCATCGCGTGGGTGATCCCCGGAGGATTGTAGATCGCCCCCTCTGGCCCGGGATCGGTCCAGTCCATTGCGGAATTCCACCATTCGCCCGGCGACAGTGACAGATACACTTCTTCCGGCGCGTGGGAATGGTCAACATAGTCCACCCCCGGCGCCATCACGGTAACGCCCACCCACAGGTCATCGCGCGGCTCAAGGCCCCCCGGCCCCAGGATCACCGCATTGGCGTGCCCGTTCCAGAACCTCTGGTCCTGCTGTGCCGCTGACGCGCGCCGAACCCAGCGCAACTGCCCCTCGATCGCGGCAAAGGCACTGGCCAGCGCGGCCCGCTGTGGCGCGACATCGGCCAGTGCGCGGCCCACCCAGTCGCAGACCGGCAAACGCTCAGCCGCCAACCCAGAGGGCGCGCAAGGGTTTGCCCAGCGCCCGATCACCCCCTCGGCCGCCCGCGCCGCAGCGCCCGCGGTCGCAGCCCGCAGCGCCAGCGCTGAGGCGTCAAGAAACACGTCCATGTCAGGCTGTCGCATGCTGCACCATATCAGGCTGGTGACCCCGGATGGATTCGAACCATCGACCTGCCGCTTAGGAGGCGGCCGCTCTATCCCCTGAGCTACGGGGCCAATTTTGACACTGCCTGCGACTGAATGCGTCGAAACACTGCCCAAGGCAACTGCAGAAAACAGAAAGTGGGGTGCAGAAAAAGAAAAGGGGGAAGCAAGTTTTGGCCCACTACTCCCCCCCTGGTCCGTCGCATCCGGGTTGAGAGCTTGTCGGATGCGCAGGATATGGCCAGCGCCTGGTACAAGACACAGTGGCTGTTAGCGGTAACACTAACAGATGAATGCGCCTTGGACAAGCCCGGCCTTTGGCGCTAACAAAGACTATCCCCACCCCGCGCCGGAAAGACCGCATTGTCAAGAACCGCCCCCGACCCGCGCCCCACGCTTACGCTTCGTGACGTGTCCGAAGCATCCGGCGTGTCTGAAATGACCGTATCCCGCGTGCTTCGCAACCGGGGTGACGTGTCAGCCCCCACCCGCGAAAAGGTGCTGGAGGCGGCGCGCACCCTGGGCTACGTCCCGAACAAGATCGCGGGGGCGCTTGCCTCGCAGCGGGTCAATCTGGTGGGCGTAGTGATCCCGTCGCTGTCGAACATGGTCTTCCCCGAGGTGATGACCGGGATCTCATCGGTGCTTGACGGCACCGGGCTGCAGCCTGTGGTGGGCGTGACGAACTACCTGCCAGACCGGGAAGAAACCGTGATCTACGAAATGCTGTCGTGGCGTCCGTCAGGCATGATCATCGCAGGGCTGGAACACACCGATGCCGCCCGCGCCATGCTGGCCCGTGCGGGCATCCCGATTGTCGAGATCATGGACATCGACGGCACCCCCATTGACCACGCCGTCGGCATTTCCCACCGCCGCGCCGGGCGGCAGATGGCCGAGGCGATCATCGCTGCGGGGTATCGGAATATCGCCTTTCTTGGCACGCAGATGCCGAACGACTTTCGTGCGAAGAAGCGGCTTGAGGGGTTTGAAGAGGCGCTGGCAAAGGCGGGCCTTGGCCTTGTTGATCGGGAATATTATTCCGGCGGCTCGGCGCTGCTGAAGGGGCGGGAAATGACCGCTGCGGTCCTTTCCCGCAACCCGGATGTGGATTTCCTTTACTATTCCAACGACATGATCGGCGCTGGCGGTCTTCTGTACTGCCTTGCCCAGGGCCTCGATGTCCCTGGTCGAATCGGCCTTGCCGGCTTCAACGGGGTTGAGCTTCTGGACGGCCTGCCACGGAAGCTGGCCACGATGGACGCCTGCCGCCTGGAAATCGGGAAAAAGGCGGCAGAGATCATCGCCGGGAAGGCCACCCGCGGTGAGAAAGAAGAACTCTTCCCGACCCTCCAGCGCGGCGATACGATCCGGGGGTAAGGTTCAGTAGAACCCCACCTCACGCACGTCGATTTCGGCTTCATGGTCGCGCCCGTAGGCCACGACTCCGATGGATGTAAGCCGTTCGGCGCGCGGCGTATCGCGCAAGAGCGCACCCGAGGCCTCGAACGCCGTGAACGGCAGCCGCACTTCAACCCATTCGCGCGTCACGTCAAAACCGGCCTGATAGTATTGCCAAGGCAACCTTGTGCCCTCGGTCCGCAGATGAACAAAATACCGCTGGTCATTGCCGCGCACCAACAGCCGCACGCCGGTTGCGCCTTCGGGGGGTGGCGCGGTCAGGTCCAGCCGCATCTGGATAAAGCCGCCGTTGTTCGCTGTGCTGACCGTTCCGGTCATATGGGCATGGGTCTGGCCCGCTTCTTGCACGAAACGGACCTGCCCGGTTGAAACCCCGCCCATCACCGTATCCGCGAAAAAGCGCCAGCGGGTTTCTGGTTGCACCGTGAAATCCTCGATCAGCGTTTCTTCAGCCATCGCTTGCGTCACTGTCCCAAATGTCAGCATCGCAAGCACGGTCATTCGGATCAACATGTGCATATCGCGCATCCCTTTGGTCGATCTGCCGCCTTGCTGTCGGTCAAGGACAGCCATCAGGCCAAAAGCCGCGCGCCGTCGTGACCCGTGACCCGACACTCAACAATCGCGCCTTCTGGCTGGTCGGCCGCAAATGTCACTTCGGCAAAGCCTTCGGTTCGGCCCAGCCGCGCGCCTTCGGTCAGCACACGGTGGACCTGGCCCACCTGCCCCGCAAGATGCCGCGACAGAGCCGTATTCCCCAAGGCCCGCAGCCGGGCTGCGCGGTCCTTGATGTCCGGCCCCCGAACCTGCGGCATCCGCGCGGCGGGCGTCCCTTTGCGGGGGGAATAGGGAAAGACATGCAGGAATGTCAGACCGCAGTCATCCACCAGTTTCAGCGACTGCTGGAACATTGCCTCGGTCTCGGTGGGAAAGCCCGCGATGATGTCGGCGCCAAAGACCATCTCGGGGCGCAAGCTGCGCGCCTCTTCGCAAAACCGGATTGCGTCATCCCGCAAATGCCGCCGCTTCATTCGTTTCAGAATCAGATCGTCCCCGGCCTGCAGGCTTAGGTGCAGGTGCGGCATCAGCCGGGGTTCTGTCGCAATCGCCTCCATCAGGGCGGGGTCAACCTCGATGCTGTCGATAGAGCTGATCCGCACCCGGGGAATCGTCGTCAGCTTCAGGATACGACGCACGAGGTCACCCAGCCGGGGCGTCGCGGGCAAGTCAGCGCCCCATGAGGTCAGGTCAACCCCGGTCAGCACCACCTCATTGAACCCACGGTCCACCAGCCGCTGGATCTGTTCAACCACCACCCCGGCAGGAACGGAACGTGAGTTGCCCCGACCGTATGGAATGATGCAGAACGTGCAGCGGTGATCGCAGCCGTTCTGGATCTGCACATAGGCGCGGTGCCGGCCGAAACCGTCGATCAGATGCCCCGCCGTTTCGCGGACGGACATGATGTCATCGACCTGCACCCGTTCCGTCACGCCAATCAGGTCAGGTGCGGCGATGCCAGTCCAGGTCTCAGCCTGCATCTTTTCATGGTTGCCGATCACACGGGCAACCTCGGGCATGGCGGCAAAGGTTTCGGGTTCGGTCTGTGCCGCGCAGCCCGTGACAATGATCGCCGCACCGGGGTTTTCGCGCGACAGGCGGCGGATTTCCTGCTTGGCCTTGCGCACCGCCTCGGCGGTGACGGCGCAGGTGTTGACGATCACCGCATCCGAAAGCCCTGCGGCGGCGGCAAGGTCCTTCATCGCCTCCGTCTCATAGGCGTTCAGGCGGCAGCCAAGCGTGGCAAAGACGGGCGCGTTCATCGGTGGGCCGCAACATAGTCAGCCGACAGCACCCCGTCGAAGACCTTTGCCACCGGGCCGGTCAGCCAGACGCCATCGTCGCGCCAGACCACCTCCAGCACGCCACCATCTACCGTCAGCACCACATGCCGCCCGGTCAGCCCCCGCAGATGGGCTGCAACGGCGGTAGCACAGGCCCCTGATCCGCAGGCCAGCGTGATGCCGGTCCCGCGTTCCCACACCCGCATCCGCAGGTGATCGGGCGCGATGACCGAGGCAAATTCGACATTGGTGCGCTGGGGGAAAAGGGGGTCATGCTCATGCCCCGGGCCCACGCCGGCAAGGTCCACCGCCTCGGCATCCGGGACAAAGCGGATGCAGTGCGGATTGCCCATGCCAACGGCCACGGGATCACCCGCAAGCGGCAAATGCAGCGTGTCCACCTGATGCGACAGGGGGATGTCCTGCCAGTCCAGCTGCGGTGGGCCCATGTTCACCGACACCCGGCCGTCCGCCAACCGCCTCGCCCATAGGCCACCACGAGAGGTGGTCAGACTGACATGGTCGGCCCGCAGCCCACGCATCACAAAGTCCGACACACAGCGCGTGGCGTTACCGCAAGCGCCCGCCTGCGTGCCGTCGTTGTTCCAGAACACCAGCCCAAAATCGGCGCCGTCCGCATCCGTGATCTCGGCCAGCTGGTCAAAGCCCACACCGCGGTTCCTGTCACCCAAGGCCCGCGCAAGGCCAGCCGTCATCACTGACTCACCAATGGGCCCGCGCCCGCGCGAGTCGATCACCACGAAGTCATTGCCCGCACCGTGCATTTTCATGAACGGCAGGCCGGTCTGGGCTGCACTGTCTTTCATGCTAGGGCATATACGCCCAGCCGACTGCTTTTGCCAGAGTGCTACGTTTTAGCCCTTGACCCCCGGTGCGGGCTTGCCTAATCACGCGCCTCGTGGGGCCGGTAGCTCAGTTGGTAGAGCAGCTGACTTTTAATCAGCGGGTCACAGGTTCGAATCCTGTCCGGCTCACCACCACAACAGAATGCCCGGGCCGCAAGGTCCGGGCATTCTGCGTTTCAGATCATGGGTTTCAGATCATCCTGATCGTGTCTTTGCCCACCGCCAGCACATAGCCGCGCCGGGCGATGGTCTTGACCAGAAGTTCCGACACCAACTGGTTGCCCAGGGTATCGCGCAGCCGTTTCACGCGGGTGGCCCCGGCGGCCTCATCGCAATCCGCCTCGTTCCGGCCTGAAATCACCGCCTCGATCTGCGCGCCGGTCAGCACCTCATCGTCCATCCGCGCTTCGGCAAGGACGGACAGCGTTTCCAGCGCGGCCTCGGTCAGGGCGAATTCAAGATCGTTGATGTAGACGGCCCGCGCTTCACGGCTGATCATCAGGCTTGAGACCTGGATGCCAGACCGCTGGATGGCCGAGATGCGGCGGTTCAGGGCGATGATCATCACCAGAAACACCAGCGAGGCGATCAGAAGGGCAGTAGAGAAGATCAAGAGAACAAAGATCACTGACCGATAGCTGGCCAGCACCTCAGAGAACGAGGTGCCAGACTGCGCCAGGATTTCCAGCAGCTTGATTTCAGCCCCGGTGTTCAGATCGTCGTTTTCCACGAAGATCCGTTCGACCTTTGCATTGAAGGCGTTCGCGTCCGGCAGGTTCAGGAACAAAAACAGCGCTGCCCCAAGCAGGATCACGACGATAGCGGCAATTCCGAAAGCGACGACGCGATTGCCAGCCCGCAGGCTGTCAGTAACGGAGGAAGTAGGCTCCGGCACTCGCTTTCCTTTCTTCAAGCCCCTCAGGCCCGAATGTGGACAAAACGTTCAGCAACGTCCAGCCATCGGCCGCCAGCCGGGGCGACAATTCGCCTTCGGCAGCCCCGGGCGAACAGTTGCCGTCCGACACTTGCGCCACACCGTAGTGCAGCTTGAGGGGTTCGTCACGCTTGGCCTTGTAGTCGGCGTAGCATTCCGCTGCGGCAGGCCCAGCAAGGACCAGCGCCAGCACGGCGGCGGTGAATAGTCTTTTCATTTTTTCGGCTCCGGGTGGGAGGCTGCTCGATTATCACCAAACAATGCGCGCGGGCAGTCTGATATTCAATATCACGCCGGTTTTTGCAGGGATGTTATCGGATAGCAACCGCCCGTCCCACCCAGGTTATGGCCTAACAAGGGGGCGTTATTGCTTACGCCGCGGGCGGCGGGAAAGGGTTGGCCATCGGGGCAGCCGGAAAGAGCAGCCCTCCCAACATCCCGCAAAGGAGGCCAGCATGACCCGCCGCATGAACGTCGAATTCAGAAGCAAGTCCCACACCATCGCCTCACGCGGGATTGGTGAAACCGGTACTTCTGGCCGGCGCTTTGCCGCGATGCTGACCGGGGCTGCGCTGGTGCTGGCGCTGGTGCTGGGGGCGGCGATGCCTGCCAAGGCCGACAAGAAGGACGATCTGGCCAAGGCGCTGATCGGCGCGCTGGTGGTCGGTGTCATCGTGAACGAACTGAACGACAAGCCCAAGCCGCCCGTGATGCAGCCCGAACCGGTGCGGCAGAATCGCGTGCCGTCGGTCTGTGCGATTTCCATCGACGGGGCGGAACGGTCGGTCAGCCTTTATTCTGAAAACTGCCTGCACCGTGAGGGGTTCGATGCCCGCCTGCCGCGCGGCTGTGCCAATGACGCGCGCATCTTTGGCCGGGATGACCGGGTGTATTCCGCGCAATGCCTGCGGGATGCGGGTTTCCGGCTTTCGGGCCGGTAAAGCTCTCGGGTCGCTGAGGTGGCCTGGGTCGTGGCGGGGGTGCCCTACCTCGCGCCCGACTATGGGGGACGGAAGGGTGAGCAGCTTCCGTCCCTCTTTTTCTGGCCGCCATTCCGCGCTAACCCGGTGCTATGGCAAGCACCCCCCCCGATTTCACCCATGAGACCGCCGCGATGGCCGCAGGCGCAACCTGCGTCGTCGGGGTTGATGAGGTCGGCCGTGGGCCCCTTGCCGGGCCCGTCACTGCCTGCGCCGTGCGGCTGGACCTCACCTGTATCCCCCCCGGCCTGCGCGATTCCAAACAACTGACCGCCGCGCGGCGTGAGGCGCTTTGTGCCCAGATCCTTGCCGTGGCGCAGGTCAGCATCGCCCATGCATCGGTCGAAGAGATCGACAGCCTGAACATCCTGCGCGCAAGTCACCTCGCGATGGAGCGGGCGGTGGCCGGTCTTGCGGCGGATCACGCGCTGATCGACGGCAACCTGATCCCGCGTGGGCTGGTCTGCCGGGCGACTGCGCTGGTCAAGGGCGATGCCCGCTGCCTGTCGATTGCCGCCGCCTCGATCGTGGCAAAGGTGACGCGCGACCGGATCATGGTGGATTTGGCGCAACAGCACCCCGGCTATGGCTGGGACGCAAACGCCGGTTACCCCACCAAGGCGCACCTTGCGGCGCTGCAAAATCTTGGTGTCACCGCTTGGCATAGACGTTCGTTCAAGCCCGTCCACAACATATTGTATCAAGGGAATTCTATAACCCCTTGATTCAATAAAGAATTTGACGGCGAATCATCCATGACTCATCTTCGTCCTCAAGATCGGCACACAAACGATGCCGACATTGAGGCAGAGAATGGCGACGAAAACGGCTCCGGTGGCGGCGACGCTGCCGCTAAACCAGATCATGTCTGGTGACTGTATTGAGGTGATGAACAGCCTGCCGGCGGGCAGCGTTGACCTGATCTTTGCCGACCCCCCCTACAACCTGCAGCTCAAGGGGGACCTGCATCGCCCGGATAACTCCAAGGTCGATGCGGTCGATGATCACTGGGACCAGTTTGCCAGCTTTGCCAGCTATGACGCCTTCACCCGTGACTGGCTTGCCGCCGCCAAGCGCTTGCTGAAACCGAACGGCGCCATCTGGGTCATCGGCAGCTATCACAACATCTTCCGCCTTGGCACGGTTCTGCAGGATCAGGGGTTCTGGTTGCTGAACGATGTGGTCTGGCGCAAGTCGAACCCGATGCCCAACTTTCGCGGCAAACGCCTGACCAACGCGCATGAGACGCTGATCTGGGCCAGCCGGGACGAATCTGCCAAATACACCTTCAACTATGAGGCGCTGAAGGCGCTGAATGACGGCGTACAGATGCGGTCTGACTGGGTGCTGCCGATCTGCACCGGGCATGAACGCCTGAAAGATGAAAACGGCGACAAGGCGCATCCGACGCAAAAGCCCGAAAGCCTGCTGCACCGGATTCTGGTCGCCACCACCAACGCGGGCGATGTGGTGCTGGACCCGTTCTTTGGCACCGGCACCACCGGGGCCGTCGCCAAGATGCTGGGCCGTGATTTCATCGGGATCGAACGGGAAGAAGCGTATCGCCGCGCCGCAACAGCCCGGATTGCCAAGGTCCGCCGCTTTGACGCCTCTGCGCTGGAAATCACCGGATCAAAACGCTCAGAACCCCGTGTGCCCTTTGGTCAGGTCGTTGAACGCGGCATGCTGCGTCCGGGCGAAGAGCTTTTCAGCATCGGCAACCGCCACAAGGCCAAGGTCCGCGCCGATGGCACGCTGATCGGGCATGAGGTGAAGGGCTCCATCCACCAGGTCGGGGCAGCGCTGGAAGGCGCGCCCAGCTGCAACGGCTGGACCTACTGGCACTTCAAGCGCGACGGCAAGATGGTGCCGATCGACATCCTGCGCCAGCAGATCCGCGCCGAGATGGAAGCTGACACCAGCCCCACGCATTAAGGTTTCACAGTCACGCCTGTCCCCCGGACCGCCTGGGGGACACCTGCCCCGCCGTGATGTCACGGCGGGGTTTTTTCGTTCCTGTCCATGCCCCGGCAATGGACTTCGCAGATAGCAGGCACATCGCCGGATCGAAGCGTCTTCATGGTGGTCCCGAACACCCCGGCACCAACCAGGTTGCAGGGGTGCGGCTGGCCCATTTGCCTCCGGTTTCAAGCGCAACTGGCGGGGCTGAAACGACATGTGGCGTCAAGTAGGCCGCTGCTGTCACTCAGCCGGAATCTGTTGGCGTTCAGGATTGCCGGGGTCGTCAAGGGGCAGGTCAGGGGGGTGGGTGTCCCCAAAACAGGATGACCATCGCCAATGTCACCACCGCCGCTATCGCAATGCCCTGCCAGCGCAGGCCGACTCCGGCATTGGTGGTTGAAAACACCCAAAACCGCATCGCCACAAAACTTGCGGCGGGAACCAGCACTGCCACCGCACCCATCGCTACCGCAAAGCTGAACCCCAGTTGGGTGGTCATAAGCCAGACGGCACCGCTGCTGATGGCAAGGCTTAGGGCTGACATGATCACAAATCGCAGGAACTGCGCGTTCGAGCCTTCGCGAATTTCGAAGGTGAACCGCATGTGACCCAGATAGGATACCAGAACGGCAACGCTGAAGCCGATCAGGTTGGCACGCTGCTCGGGCAGGTCAAAAGCCGCCTTCGCTGAAAGAGCGGCAAGCACATGCACCAATGTCGCAAGGCCGCCCACAAAGCCAAAGCGAACCAACTGCGCCAGCATCGCCGTGTCAGGCCTTTTCAAGGACGGCCGCCAGTGACAGGCCAATGGGCAGGCGCATGCGCCCGACGAGGTGCCGCTCGGCCGCGAAAACGCGGGTCAGGCTGCGGTTCAACCACCCCTTTGGCAAGGTATCGTCCGGCACATCGCTGCCGGTCAGCCGCTTGACCGCCCGCGCCATCACAGCAACCGGGAACAGGAAGAAATTGAAATAACTGGAGTAGCTTACCCGCAAGCCAGCCTCGGCGGCGACCTTGGCAAGGCTGGCCTTCGTGTAGCGGCGAAAATGGTGGTGGCGTTCATCATGCATGGACCAAAGTGCCGGAAACGCCGGGACGGTGACCAGGATCTTGCCCCCCTTTTCCAGCCGCTTCCCCAGCGCAGCAAGTGAGGCGATGTCGGCCTCGACATGCTCCAGCACGTCGAAAAGGCCGATCAGATCATAGCGCCGGTCACCGAACGGCAGATCTTGCGGCAAGGCACCGAAGCGGATGTCGAGGCCGGACTTCGCCTTTGCCGCATCGCGCGCTGGGCCATCATATTCGAAGGCATCGACCTGCCCGAACTGCCCCAGCATCTGCAGATTGCCACCGCTGCCACAGCCCGCTTCAAGGATCGCCGCCTGTTTGCGTTGGCCCAGGTGCCGGTCAATCAGCGCCGCAATCACCTGCCGCCGTGCCACGAACCACCAGTGCTGGGACTCAAGCTCATTCATCCGGTCAAATACGGCGCGATCCATCCTAGCGTTCGGCCTTGGCTGACGTGTGCTGCGACCGGATGATGTACAGGGGCCGCTGGCGCACCTCGGTGTAGATGCGGCCAACATATTCGCCGATGATTCCCAGCGCGAACATGTTCAGCCCGCCAAACACCAGGATCAGGATCACGGTGGACGCATAGCCCGGCACGTTGTTGCCAAAGATCAGCGTCTGGATGATGATGAACAGCGAATAGACCAGCGACACGACGGCCATCAGCATGCCGAAATAGGTCCAGATGCGCAGCGGCAGGGTGGATGACGAAAAGATCGCGTCCAACGCCAGCCGCCACAGTTTCAGGTAAGACCAGCGGGTCTGACCGATCTCGCGGGCGGGGCGTTCGTAGGTGACCTCTTCCGTCTCAAACCCCACCCAGGAAAACAGCGACTTGTTGCAGCGCGACCGTTCGCCCAGCTGGTTGATCACCTGAACCACCTCACGGTCCATCAAACGGAAATCGCCGACGTCGCGGGGGATGGGCTGTTCGGACAAGGCGTTGAAGATGCGGTAAAATGCATTGGCCGACTTGGCCTTCAGCCAGCTGTCCCCGGTGCGGCGGGACCGGCGGGCGTTCACGACCTTGGCCCCGGACAACCAGCGCTCGATCATCAGGTGGATAACTTCGGGTGGGTCCTGCAGGTCCACGTCCAACGGGATCACCGCATCGCCAGTGGCATGGTTCAGGCCCGCGATCAGCGCGGCCTCTTTGCCAAAGTTGCGCGACAGGTTGATGAGCGACACATCCGTGCGCTTGGCGGCCTCGGCCAGAATGCGCCGCTCGGTCGCGTCGCGGCTGCCATCGTTGACGAAGAGGATGTCAAAGGTCACCTGCTGGTCCAAGGTGTCGATCACGGTGGTGACCTTGTCCAGAAAGGCGGTAATTCCGTCCTCTTCGTTGAAGACCGGAACGATCAGCGTGACGCGGCGCAGGCGCGACGTTTGGGGTTGGTCTCTTGGGTCCATGCCAAGCACCACGATCTCCGCACCAGGTTTCATGGAACATACTCCGCCGCTGCAGCTATTCTATAGTCGCAATGGGCGTTTCCAGCACGGCAAAAATATGGCGCTGTCACGGTGATTGAGAGGAATTCGAAGCCAAGCGCCCCCACGCTGCCCAGCGGCTGTGCCGCGACTGAACCGACGGCAGTGCCGCGCCAGAGACTGTTGCCTTTCCTGTCAATTCCCAGTCAAGCTGCGGCAAAAAGAAGGACTTTCTTCGATGAACGGTGCGGAAACCCTGGTCAAGACTCTCCTCGCCAGCGGGGTGCGGGTATGTTTTGCCAATCCCGGCACCTCTGAGATGCATTTTGTCGCGGCACTGGACCGCCACCCTGACATGCGCTGCATCCTCAGCCTGTTTGAGGGCGGGGTATCGGGTGCTGCAGACGGCTATTTCCGGATGAGCGGTGAGGTGGCTGCCACTTTGCTGCATCTGGCCCCCGGCTTTGGCAACGCCTTTGCAAACCTGCACAACGCAAGAAAGGCGCAAAGCGGGGTCGTCAATATCATGGGCGACCATGCCGATTACCATCTGCAGTTTGAGGCCCCCTTGAAGGGCGATACCGTCGGGGTCAGTCAGGCCGTCTCGCACTGGACGCGGGTTTGTCATGAGCCTGACAGGGTGGCCAGCGACGGGGCTGATGCCGTGCAGGCCGCGCGCTCAAAGAACGGCCAGATTGCCACGCTGATCCTGCCCGCCAACATGGCCTGGGATGCGGCGGAAGGGTTTGCCGTCGCGCCCGCGCCGCAGCCCCTGGCCCGCCCCTCGGCCGCGCAGATCGCGGCCGCTGCCCGTGCGCTGCGCTGCCCCGGCGCGATCTTGCTGGTGGATGGGCCGGTCCTCTGGTCCGACCTTGGGCTTTTGGCCAAACGGTTGACCAAGGCAGCGGGGGCGCGGCTGATGCAGCCCTTCTTTGTCAGTCGCTTTCGGCGGGGGTCGGGGGCGGTGCACATCGAACGGATGGCCTACCGGATCGAAGACAACCTGAAACTTCTGCACGGGGCCCCGGCGCTGGTCCTGTGTGGCACCACACGGCCTGCGGGGTTCTTTGCTTATCCCGGCCTGCCCTCTACCCCCGATGATCCGGACACCCGCCTGATCGACCTTTGCACCCGTGAGATGGATATCGCCTGGACCTTGCAGGCTCTTGCAGCCGAACTGGGTGAGGCAGAGCTTGGACCAGAGGATTTCACGCCAATGGACCTGCCCGCCCTGCCCACGGGCGCGTTGACCATTGCCAAGGTGGGTGAGGCGATTGCCGCCCTGATGCCCGACAACGCCGTGGTGGTCGATGAAGGCATCTCGGCCTCATACCATCTGGCGCCGGGGCTGAAGCGGGCGCGGGGCCACGATGTGCTGACCATCACTGGCGGGTCGATCGGCTTTGGCCTGCCCAACGCGGTGGGGGCGGCGGTGGCCTGCCCGGACCGCAAGGTTGTGGTGCTGGAAGGCGACGGGTCGGGGATGTATACCCTTCAGTCGCTGTGGACCATGGCGCGGGAGAGGCTGGATGTGACAGTCATCATCTTCGCCAACCGCGGCTACCAGATCCTGCGGGATGAGCTTGCCGCCGTGGGCGTGACCGAGGTTGGCCGCAACGTCGTGCGCATGTTCGATGTGGTGGACCCGACGCTGGATTGGGTGGCATTGGCCAAGGGGCATGGGGTTCAGGGTGTGCAGGTCACCGACATGGCCGGGTTCAACGCGGCCTTTGCCGAGGCGATGGCGCAGCGCGGGCCAAGGCTGATTGAGGTGGTCTGCTGAGGTCACGGCAGCGATTTCTTCGAAGAAATCGCACCGGAGCCTTTGAAGGCTCCGGTCCGGAGTTTTCCAAAACTCCGGCGCAACTGACGGTCCGTGCTATGGGGATACCGGGTTCAGCGCCTTGTTGTAGGCGTGCCAATCCTTGATGTCGGGGTAGTGCAGCTTGCGCCAGGCCTTGACGCGCGGGTTCATGATCCGCTTCCACAGGGGCGGGTTCATGGCCAAGAACACCATCAGGGGATAGCCAAGCGGCAGCTGCGGCGCCTCGCCTTCTGCATGGGTCTGCAAAAGGGGAAAGCGGCGGTCCGGCTTGTAATGGTGATCCGAATGGCGCTGCAGGTTGATCAGTAGCCAGTTTGACGCGGTATGACCTGCGTTCCAGCTGTGGTGCGGGCGAACATGTTCATACTTGCCGTTCCCCAGATGGCGGCGGGTCAGGCCGTAATGTTCGACGTAGTTCACCGCCTCAAGCTGCCAGATCGCCACGGCGGCCTGATAGACGAACAACCCCAGGCCCAAGCCCCCACCCAATGCGAAGGCCAGCGCCATCATCCCGGCCTGCAACGCGGCATAGCGCCAGAACGGGTTGGTCCGGTGCCACCACGGCAGGCCACGCCGGGCCAGCAGCGCCACCTCGGCCTTGAACGACGATTGCGGGCAGGACCACAGGACACGGGGAAAGAACCGGTGAAAACCCTCGTTATACCGCGCGGTCACCGGGTCACGTGGGGTGCCGACATGCAGATGATGCACCCGCAGATGCTCGGACCGGAAATGAGAATACAGGACCGAGGCAAGCAGCAGGTCGCCCAGCCACCGCTCTACCTTCGATTTCTGGTGCATCAGTTCGTGGCTGTAGTTGATGCCCACAGTACCGGTCAGGATGCCGATGCCGAAGAACAGGACGCCAAGTTCCAGCCCGCCAAGATGGCTGGCGCGGGTGGCATACCAGATCGTGCCAAACAGGATCAGCATCTGAACCGGGAACCACACCAGCGTCAGAAGGCGATACCAAAAGAGGCTGTCTTCTGACTGCGGATCAGCGTTCGCTTCATTCAGCCCGGTCACCGCATCCAGAAGCGAATAGAACAGGATCGAACAGGCCGGGACGAGGGCGGTATACCACCCCCCCTGTGTGGCACCGATCACCGCCAGCGGCACCATGCCAAGCGCGAACCAGAACGGCAGCGCGTTCAGGAAACCAAGTTTCTGGGTCGGCGGGTTCGGCATGGTGGGTCCGGGAATGATGCGGGGCCAAGTATCCCTTGAAATACGCCCTTGCTCAACCGTGCAAGCTGTCGCGGGCAAGGGTGAAGGCCTTGCGCATCACGGTGGGCAGGTCCGAGGGGCGGAAACCGTGGATCGCAACCCACTCGCCGCGCTGGGGCGGGTCGGTGACTGCGGCGGTCAATACCTGCAAGACAAGGTGGAAATGGGTGAAGGTGTGGCGCACCTCACCCACGGGTTGCCAATCGGCCTGCGCGGGCGCCGCGCCGCCCGCGCCGTCCCAGCCATCGCCAGGAAAGCCAAGCATGCCGCCAAGCAGGCCCCTGTCTGGCCGCCGCTCCAGCAAGACTGTGCCGGGGCCGAGACCCAACCACAGCGTGCCGTGGCGGGTGGGCTTTTCGGCCTTGGGCGTTCTGCGTGGCAGGTCGGATTGCACGCCTGCCGCCCTTGCCTTGCAGGCGTGGGACCAAGGGCAAAGCGCGCAGGCTGGGTTGCGGGGGGTGCAGATCGTGGCGCCAAGGTCCATCACGGCCTGGGCGTAATCGCCCGCGCGATGGTCGGGGGTCAGCGCCTCGGCCAGGGCGGTAAGGGCGGTCTTGGCAGCGGGCAGCGGGGTTTCCACGCGGTGCAGGCGGGCCATGACACGCTCTACATTGCCGTCGACGACGGTTGCGGCCTCATCATGGGCGATGGCCGCGATGGCCGACGCTGTATAGGGGCCAATGCCGGGCAGGGTCAGCAGATCCGCGCGGGTGGTTGGAAACTGGCCACCATGATCGGCCACCACGGCACGGGCGCATTTCAACAGATTCCGGGCCCGGGCGTAGTAGCCAAGCCCGGCCCATTCGCCCATCACATCGGCATCGGCTGCGGCGGCAAGGGCGCTTACGTTTGGCCAGCGGGCCGTGAAGCGGTGGAAATAGTCCTTCACGGCGGCAACAGTGGTCTGTTGCAGCATCACCTCGGACAGCCAGATGCGGTAAGGGTCAGGGCGAACGCCTGCCGCGCGGTCCTGCGGGGACACGCGCCACGGCATCACGCGGGCGTGGGCGTCATACCAGTGCAGAAGCCGGGTGCTGAGGGTCTGGGTCATCCGGGTGATGATAGCGGCTGGCATCGCCGGGGCGATAGGGCAGATCGCGCAGGCGTCACGCAATCTTTATGGCCGATGCGCATCCAGCACTGGCGGCACGGGCTGTGTAAGATAGAATGGGCGGTGAGTGACAAGGAACCGATGGTGCGCAAACCGCTGCCCGATCCCAGCCCCCAACGCCGCCAACGCGGCTTTGAACCCGCCAGCGGGCTGGTCAAGGCTCCGGTCCGTGCGGTTGGCGAGACGCGGGGCTTCGCCGTCGCGCGCCTTTTGACCCACTGGGCCGAGGTGGCGGGAGAAGACCTTGCCGCCAAGACCCGCCCGGTCAAGATCGGCTATGGCAAGGGCGGTATGGGGGCGACGCTGACGCTGCTGGTCAAGTCGGCTGAAGCACCGATGGTGCAGATGGCGTTGCCGCACCTGAAAGACCGGGTGAACGCGGTCTATGGCTACGCTGCTGTCAGCCACATCCACCTGACGCAAACCGCCGCGACCGGCTTTGCCGAGGGGCAGGCCGATTTCACCCACACACCCAAGGTGGCAAAAGTTGCGCCGCCTGATCCGCAGATCCTTGCCCAGGCTCATGCGGTGGCCGAAGGGGTGGGTGACCCAGCCTTGCGGGCTGCCCTTGAACTGTTGGCACAAAATATCTTAACTCGCCGCGCATGAAGAAGGACGCACACCTATGCTGAAGCTGAACCGCCGGGCCATGATCGCCCTTGCCGCCGCGATGGCCGCCTCTCCTGTCATCGCGCAGGAGGCCGCGGCCGAACTGACGGATTACGCGCTGGGCTCGCCCGATGCGCCGGTGAAGATCGTCGAATACGCAAGCTATACCTGCCCGCATTGCGCCGACTTCCATGCCGCGGTCTTCAAGGACCTCAAGCGTGACTACATCGACACCGGCAAGGTGCATTTCACCCTGCGTGAGGTGTATTTCGACCGCTACGGCCTGTGGGCCGCGATGGTCGCGCGCTGTGGCGGTGAGATGCGGTATTTCGGCATCCATGACATGCTGTTTGACCAGCAAAAGGAATGGGCGGCCTCGCAGGATCCGGTTCAGGTGGTGCAAAGCCTCAAGACCATCGGAATCGCGGCCGGGCTGGACGGCGCGGCGATTGACACTTGCCTGAACGATCAGGCCACCGCCGAGGCGCTGATTGCGCGGTTCCAGACCAACATGGCCGCCGATGGGGTCGAAGGCACGCCGACGATCTTTGTCAACGGCAGCAAACATTCCAACATGTCCTATGCCGAACTCAAAGCCATCATCGACGCTGAACTGGCCGGCTAAGATGTCCACCCCGCTGGAGGGTATCCGCGTCATCGAACTGGCGCGGATTCTGGCCGGCCCCTGGGCCGGGCAGACGCTGGCTGACCTTGGCGCGGACGTGGTGAAGGTTGAGGCCCCGGAAGGCGACGACACCCGCCGCTGGGGCCCGCCCTTCATCGAGGCGGGGGGTGAGAAGACCGCCGCCTATTTTCACGCCACGAACCGGGGCAAGCGGTCGATCACCTGCGATTTCCGCACGGCGGAGGGGCAAGAGGTTGTCCGCCGTCTGGTGGCCAACGCCGATGTGGTGATCGAGAACTTCAAGGTTGGCGGGCTGGAAAAGTATGGGCTGGACTATGCCAGCCTTCGACTGGTGAACCCCCGGCTGATCTACTGCTCCATCACCGGCTTCGGGCAGGACGGCCCTTATGCGCACCGTGCGGGCTATGATTTCATCATTCAGGGCATGTCCGGGTTGATGAGTGTCACCGGCCCCGCCGATGGCCAGCCGCAGAAGGTGGGCGTCGCGGTCACGGATGTGTTCACCGGGGTCTACGCGGCAACCGCCATTCTGGCGGCTTTGGTCCAGCGCGGGCGCACGGGTGAGGGGCAACAGATCGACATGGCGCTGTTGGACGTGGCGACCAGCGTGATGGCCAATCAGGCGATGAACTACCTTGCCTCGGGCACGGCGCCGGGGCTGATGGGCAATGCGCACCCGAACCTTGCCCCCTATGCGGTTTTTGACTGCGCTGATGGCTGGCTGATTCTGGCCACCGGGAACGACGGGCAATACCGGCGCCTGTGCAAAGTGCTGGGGCTGGACGATATGGCCACCGACCCCGCCTACCTGACCAACGCTGACCGCGTTGCCAACCGCACCGCGATGACCGAACGACTGACCCCCGCGACAAGGGCCTGGGCCAAGGCCGACCTTCTGGCCGCCTGCGAATCCGAGGGCGTGCCAGCCGGGCCGATCAATGACATGGCGGAAGTGTTTGCCGACCCGCAGGTGGTGGCGCGCGGCATGCAGATCGCGCCCGAAGGTCTGCCGGGAGTGCGCAGCCCGATGCGGTTTTCCGGGGCTGAACTGGCGCTGGCCCGCCCCGCCCCCCGGCTTGGCCAGCATCAGGATGAGGTTTTGGGCAAGAAGACCTGACGCCGGGAACCGGAGTTTTGGAAAACTCCGGTGCGATTTCTTTGAAGAAATCGCGCGCAGGCCCAGCTTTCACTACAGCCCCAGCCTGGCCAATGCGACGTCCACCGCGCTCCAGTCAGGCACATGGAGCCGGACCACCAGTGTCAACACCCGCATCCGCCAATGGGGCGGCAGGCGGGCGGCGTCCTTCTCGGTTGTGACCAGTTGGGCGCCACTGGCCATCGCTTCGGCCTCAAGCCGTTTCAGCAGGGTTTCGGACAGGGGGGCGTGATCGGCCAAGGCCTCGCCCCGGACAAGGTCAGCGCCAAGGCTCCGCAGGGTGGCAAAGAAACGCTCGGGGTCGGCGATCCCGGCAAAGGCCAGCAGGCGCTGGCCCTGCCAATCCATGCCGGTTTGCAGCGGGTGAAGTTCGGCCGTCACCAAAGGCACGGTGACCTGCGGCCCCCAGATGGCGGCAAACTGCGCTTGTGCAGTGGCCTCACCAATTGCGATCACCAGATCGGCGCGGGCAAGGCCAACGGCAACGGGTTCACGCAAGGGGCCAGCGGGAATGCATCGGCCATTGCCAAAGCCGCGCGCGGCGTCAACGACGACCAGCGCCAGCGCTGGAATGACGGCGGGGTTCTGAAAGCCATCATCCAGCAAGATGACCCGCGCGCCCGCATCGGTGGCCGCCTGCACCCCGGCAACGCGGTCCTTTGCGATCCAGACCGGGGCGAAGGCGGCAAGAAGCAGCGGCTCATCCCCCACATCTGCAGCCGTATGACCTGCCTCAGCCACGCGCAGCGGTCCGGCAAGGCGGCCGCCATAGCCACGGCTGACGATGTGGACCGCATGGCCGCGCGCGATCAGGCGCTGGGCAAGGGCCAGCGTTACCGGCGTCTTGCCGGCCCCCCCGGCCACCAGATTGCCGACGCAGATCACCGGAACCGCCGGGGTCAGCCCGGGTTGGTGCAAGCGCCCCTGCCTCAGGCGACGTGCGGTGCCTGCAGCGTAAAGCCAGCCCAGCGGCGCAAGCAGCCGCGCCGCCAAAGCGGGGCGGTCGGGCGGCGTGAACCAAAAGCGCGGAGCGCGCGTCATGCTGTGTATTTCATGGGGCGGCATCCATCAGCGCGCGCATCCGGACCAGAACCTTTTCCGTCACCTCGGCCCCGTCGCTGGCCACGGCCCATGCGGCTTGGGCCAGCCGCGCTGCGCGGTCAGGGGCCAGAAGGTCGCCAAGACTGTCGGTCAGATCGCTGGCCGAGGCGACGGCACGGGTTGCCCGAGCAGCACCCAGACGGCCAAAGATCGGGCCATAGCGCCCGGTGCGCGGCCCGTGCAGGATGGCCGAGCCCAAGGCTGCCGCCTCCATCGGGTTGCGGGTGGGGCCGCTGCCGCTCAGGCTGCCACCCAGAAACGTTACCGGGGCAAGGCGATACCACAGGCCATATTCGGCGGGGTTGTCGGCGATCAGCACCTCAACCGCGGCATCGGGCTCTTCTTCGCGCATGCGGCGGGCGACGACCCAACCCTCTTGGTCTTCCAGCCGCTTGGCCAGGGGTTCCGCATCGGCGGCATCGGCGGGCATCAGGATCAAAAGCAGCCGGTGCGCCTGCTGCAGCGTGGCCCGGTGTGCGGCAATCACGGCGGTTTCTTCCGCGGCTGTGGGACCGGCGGCGAACCAGACCGGGCGCGCGGCCAGCAGGCGGGCAAGGACCGCGCGTTCCGCCTCAAGGCAGGGCAGGGCGGCGCTTTCCTCTTCCATCCGTCCGGTGACGGCGACGGCAGAAAGGGCACCCCCGGCCTTGCGAAAGGCGCGGGCGGCGGCCTCATCCACAGCGCCGATGTGGGAAAAGCGCGCCAGGGCGGACCGCATCAGTCCGGGATACCAGGCGTCGCGCTCGCGCCGAAAGCGCGGCGCGCGCCCGTTGATCAGCATCATCGGTATCCGCCGTTCCGCCGTTTCGTGCAAAAGGGCGGGCATCAGCTCACCGGCAGCGAAGGCTGCGATGTCAGGGCGCCAGTGGTCCAGAAAGGCGCGGGATTCGGCGGGCGTGTCAGTTGGCGGGGGCTGGTGGATGACCCCGTCGCGCGGAGGCAGGGCAAAGGGGCAGGTCATGAGGACCGCGATCCCGTCTTCTTCAACCAGACGCCGGGCAAGGGCCAGCATCGGGCTGGCCTGATCTTCCGACGGCGCATGCAGCCAGGCAAGGCCCCCGGACGGGCGCTGTGGCCGGGAGGCGCCCGGCCCGGGTTCGCGCCGGTTGCCCAGATTGTAAAGCTTCAGGCCCAGCGACGCGGTCATTGGTCAGAGGCCCAGTTCCTCGGTCGGCGAGCCAGAGGCCGCCTCATCCCGCAGGCGGTGGATATGGGCGATGAAATAGCGCATGTGGGCATTGTCCACCGTGCGCTGCGCTTCGGCCTTCCAGGCGGCGAAGGCGGTTTCATAGGTCGGGAACATGCCGACGACATGGATACTGGAAATGTCACGAAAGACGTTGGTCTGTGGGTCGACCAACTCGCCTCCAAAGACAAGATGCAGGCGCTGGGTCATGGGATGCTCCGTCAAAGCGTTTGGCCTCAAGTCAGGCGTGCAGACCCTAGCCGTTTCCGACGGTGGGGGAAAGCAGGCAAGCAGAGTGGCATGATCGCAGGGCTTGCGCTCCGGATAGGTTGTGGCAAGACTGCGCGCAGGGCCGGACTACGGTCATTTCAAGGGGGTATTGATGAATATCAGTCAATTTCTGGGCGGCAACGCGGTGTTTCTTGCCATCGCATTTTTCGTCATCGTCTGCATCTTCCTTGGGGTCCGCATCGTGCCCCAAAGCGAAAAGCATGTGGTTGAGCGGTTTGGCCAGCTGCGGTCAGTGCTTGGGCCGGGGCTGAACTTTGTTGTCCCCTTCCTTGACCGGATCGCGCACAAGGTTTCGGTGCTGGAACGCCAGCTGCCGAATGCCAGCCAAGACGCCATCACCGCCGACAACGCGCTGGTCAAGGTTGAAACCTCGGTCTTTTATCGCGTGACCGAGCCGGAAAAGACCGTCTACCGCATCCGCGATGTCGATGGCGCAATTGCCACCACCGTGGCCGGGATCGTCCGGTCCGAAATCGGCAAGCTGGAGCTTGATCAGGTGCAATCGAACCGCTCTCAGCTTATCGAACGGGTCCGCGAACAGGTGCGCGCCATGGTTGATGATTGGGGGGTTGAGGTGACGCGCGCCGAGATTCTGGACGTGAACCTGGATGAAGCGACCCGCGCCGCGATGATGCAGCAGCTGAACGCAGAACGCGCCCGCCGGGCCCAGGTCATGGAGGCCGAGGGCAAGAAACGGTCGGTCGAACTTGCAGCCGACGCAGATCTTTACGCCGCCGAGCAGGCCGCAAAAGCCCGCCGCGTGACGGCAGATGCCGAGGCCTATGCGACCGGTGTAATCGCCGTGGCGATCAAGGAAAACGGGCTGGAAGCCGCGCAGTTTCAGGTCGCGCTGAAACAGGTCGAGGCGCTGCAGGCCGTGGCCGTCGGTCAGGGCAAGCAGACGATCCTGATCCCCGCCAACGCCCTTGATGCCTTTGGCGATGCGTTCAAGATGTTGAAAGGACGTGGCTAAGATGTTGCATGGCATGGCTGCCACCTGGTGGGCCTGGATCGTCCTTGGCTTTGCGCTTGGGGTGTTGGAGGTTCTGGCCCCCGGCTACATCTTCCTTGGCTTTGCCATCGGCGCGGTGGTGACCGGCGCGCTGGTCGGCTTTGGTCTGGCCCCGGTCGGGCTGCCCGCGCTGATCCTGATCTTTTCCGTCGCGTCGGTCGTGGCCTGGTTGGCGCTGCGCCGTGTGGTCGGAAAGCGCGAGGGGCAGGTGAAGATCTGGGACAAGGATGTGAATGACTAGGGCAAGCGTACCCTGGGCCGCCCTGGCATTGTGCAAACCGGTGGTGTTGATGTGGGCGATGGCCGGACGGTAGCCAGATGATCGACGTTGTCTGATGGATTTTGTCGGGGCCAAGGCGGCGCTTTTCTGTGACGGCGCGGTTCTGGCCTGTCTGCGCGACGATCACCCGGGCTTGAGTTGGGCAGGCCATTGGGACCTGCCCGGCGGTGGCCGGGAGGGCGACGAATCGCCCGAAGACTGTTTCCTGCGCGAGTTGGAAGAAGAGTTCGGCCTTCGGTTTTCGCCCGATCGGCTGCTTTGGCGGCGGGTGTTCCCGTCGATGATGGACGCAAGCCGCGCGTCGGTCTTCTTTGCGGGCCGGGTAAGCCCGGACGAGATCAGGGCGATCCGCTTTGGGGATGAGGGGCAGGGCTGGGCCTTGATTCCGGTCGCGGCGTTTCTGGAGCACGGCAGGGCGGTGCCGGAAATGCAGCGGCGGACGGGGATTGTCTGGGCGGAATGGTCAGAGCCGTGATCCTGGCCGGACCACCCCTGACGTAGTTCCAAAAAGACCAGGAAAATCAGAGATAAGTTCTGGAGAGTTAGACCGGTTTTTGCGCAAGGCCGACAAGATGGTTGTCCCAGGCAGTGCCGCCCGTGCCAAGCCGCGTCAGGCCTTCGTCATCGGCGGTCCAGAGGGTGCCAAGCCCATCGGTCAGAAGAAAGCCCCCGGCATGGGCCGCAGCCCCACAAAGGTCGGCGCGGTGGTGGGTGGCAATATGGGTGCCGTCCGCCGCGAAGATCATGGCAGCGCCGCCTTTGGGCGAGGTGACAAGCACCCGATTCGCTGTGGCGGCGACAGAGCCCGCGTAGCCTTGCAGCGTGAAGGCATCTTGCGGGGCGGGTTCACAGAGGATCGGCTTGCCCCCGGGGGTCCAGAGGCCAAGTTGGGGAACAGGTTCGGCAGGGTCGCCCTCCCATTGCATGGCGAACGCGATGGTGTCACCGGCCAGCGCCAGATGGCGGATGGAGTTCTGGGCAAGGTCGGGCAGGTCGATCTGGTCCAGAAGCGCGCCTTCGGGGGACAGCAGCGTCAGGTTTGGCCGCATGGTCGGAATGTTCAGTTTGGCGCGGTCGACGGGATCGGTCTGGATGCCGCCGTTGGCAACAGCAAGGCTGCCGTCCGGCAGAAGGCGTACCTCATGCGGACCGATGCCGTGGCTGGGCCAGTCGGTCACGCGGCGATAAGTGCGGGTGTCCCACAGGCCGATGCGCCCTTCGCTGGTGTCGGCGATGACTTCCGAGGTCATCAGGACATTACCCTCCGCCGAAAAGGCGCCGTGGCCGTTGAACTGCATCCCGTCAGGCGGGCTTAGCCGGTGGATGACCGACCCGGTCGCGCAATCCAGGACGAGGGCGAAGGTGCCGGGGCGGCGGGCAAAGGCGACAGCCTCGGCCCGAATCGGGTGGGCGGCGGCGGCGTGGCCACGACCGGGCAAGGGCAGGTGGAAAAGGCTATCGCCTGTGGCGGACAGGGCGTGAAGGAAGAACCCCTCCCCCCGTTTGCCAGCAGCAAGGAAGGCTGGACTGCCAACCTCCGCCCAGGTGACGCGCGGGGCACAGGCGGCGGCGAGGGTGGCAAGGAAGGCCCGGCGCTGCATCAGTCACCGTCCAGCGCATTGAAGCCAAGGGTGACACCAAGGGCAGGGCCGATTTCGGCAAGTGCTGCTTCGCGGGTGGCGCGAACGGACTGCTGCAGGATCTCAACCTTCAGCCGCGCAGGGGGGTCGGTCAGGGTGGCGAATGTTGGGTCGTGAAGGTCAGTCGCCAGCTGCAGGGTCTGGTCAAAGGCGGCAAGCGTGCGCGGGCTGTTCGGGTTCAGGTTCAACGCCAGATCACGCAGCGCCTGCAGCGAAAGGATGACGTTGCGCAGCGATCGGCCCGAGGCGCGGGCTTCGGCAAGATCGGGGCGCGGTTTGCCAAAGCTGCCAAGCGGGCGGCCAAGCCGACGGTCGGCGATGTAGTCCAGCCCGGTGGCAAGCTGGGTGAAAAGCGCCTGCGTCGCCTCGGCCTTGGTCAGAAAGCGGGGGTTGCCGGGCTGGCCTGCGCCAAGAAGAAGATCGCCATAGGGGCCCCATTCTATGACCAGATCACGGGCCATGCGCGCAAGGTCTTCGGCCGTGGCGTGCAGCAGGGGGCAGGGGTCGGCAGGCAGTGGGTCGACGGGATAAAGCAGGCGCTCCAGACCGGCGAGGCCACGGGCGGCGACGGATTGTTCAGCCATGCCTTCGGGCGTCAGGGCGTCAGGGTCGCCGGTCAGAAGCGCGCGCTGGGCCGTTGACCCAAGGGCCTTTGGGTCCGGCCAGAACAGGATTGCAAGGGCGCGGCCCTCAGCCTCGGCCGGGCCTTGCGACAGGTGGGCAACGGCCAGCCAGGCGTCATAGGCGGCATGGAAAGCCGGGCGCAGCGTGTCCGGATCGCAGCTTTTCAGCGCGGCAAGGCTGTCGGTGGCGGCTTCAAAGGCGGCATAACCGGGGCGGCTGTGATCTTGCACGACCTTGGCAGTATCGGCCTGCACCGGTGTGGCAAGAAAAACGGCAAGGGCCAAAGCGCGCATTACAGGCTCTCCAGGAAAGACAGAAGGGCCGCGCGGTCTTCCGCGGTCAGGTCGATGACGGCGTTGCGCTGCGCCTCGGCCTCACCGCCGTGCCACAGGATCGCCTCAAGAATCGTGCGGGCGCGGCCGTCATGCAGGAAACCGGCGTTGGCCGAGACTTGCTGCGTCAGCCCAAGGCCCCAAAGCGGCGGCGTGCGCCATTCGCTGCCGGTGGCAAGGTGTTCAGGCAGGCCATCGGCCAGGCCGTCGCCCATGTCGTGAAGGAGAAGATCGGTATAGGGCCAGATCAGTTGAAAGCTTTGCTCTGCCTGGTCGGGCAGGCGGGCGGTGACGTGTTTGGGCGTATGGCAGCCAGTGCAGTTGAGGGTATGGAATACCTCTTTGCCGCACAGGGTGATGGGGTCATCGACAGCACGGCGGGCAGGGACGCCAAGGTTGCGAGCGTAGTAGGTGACAAGGTCAAGGCTGGCGCGGTCAACCTCCAGCCCGTCACGAAGCCCGGGTTCCTGGCCGTGGGGGGCCGCAATGCAGGCGGGCTGCGCATCGGTGCAATCGCCCCAGGGGTCTGGGTGCAGATCGGTGGACAGACCCATGTCGGCGAAGAAAGCCTGGGCCGACTGGTCGCGCAAGCTGGGCTGGCCTGCCTTGAGGCCAAAGCGGCCAAGCTGGTCACCCATCCGGTTGGCCCGGCCCGAGATGCCATCACCATCCGCATCGTCCGGGTCTTCGCGGGCCAGGATGTCTGTGGCAGGGATCGCCTCAAGCAGGCCAAGGCCGATCATCTGTGGCGCTGCGCGGGGCGACAGGATGGTGGCGGGGTCCAGCGCGCCATAGGCGGTGTTGCTGACCGAATAGGTGGGCTGGCGTAGGGTGATGACCGTGCCGTCTGCCAGCGTGACGGGGGCAGGCGTCCAGCTGACCGCAACGCTGCCCTCGGCCTGTTGGCCGGGCGCGGCGAAGGTTTGCAGCTGATGGCCATAGTTGGGGTCGGCCACATGCGCCGCAATGGCCTGCAGGTCGGGCAGGCCAAGACGCAGAAGGAATGTTCCCGGCACCGCCCCTTCGTCAGACGGCGCGGGGGCGCGGCCGTCTTTTACATGGCAATCCTGACAGGCTCGGGCGTTGTAAAGCGGTCCAAGACCATCAGACCCCTTGGTCGAGGATGGCGACGCGACCCAAAGTTTCTGAAACAGCGCATTGCCAAGCGAAAATGCCATTTCATCGGCAATATTGGCGGATGGAAGGGAGAACGCGTTGCTGCTGTCAACGACGCGGACGGTTGCGGCGCCAGCGGGATTGGCCTCAAACGCCTCAGCTGCGGTGAAATCGGTTGGCGGGGCCAGGATGCCGGCGACCTTGGCCGCGTCTGCCGCTGTGCGGGTCTCGGCACTTGCCGTAACGGCCAGCGCGATGCCAAGGCCAAAGCCTAGAGCGATACTTGGGGCGATACCTTGGGCGATACCTGGGGCGGCGCCCGCCGCAAGCGATCTGGTCAGGTGCCTGCGGCGGGGCAGCATTACGTCAGCCTTCGTTGAAGGTGCCAGCGTTCAGTTGCATGAAACGTTCGGCCCCCAGTTTTTCATGCAGGGCGATCTGGGTTTCCAGAAAGTCGATGTGGCCTTCTTCATCCATGGCGATTTCTTCGAACAGCTTCATCGACACGATATCCCCGACCTTTGCGCAATATTCCCGCGCCTCGCCATAAAGCGCGCGGGCCTCATGTTCCGCCGCAAGATCGCATTGCATGGTTTCCAGAGCATTCTGGCCGATGCGCAGAGGGTCAAGTTTTTGCAGGTTGGGGTGGCCTTCCAGAAAGATCACCCGGGCGATGAAGCGGTCAGCGTGCTGCATTTCCTCAATGCTTTCGGCGCGGGATTTGGCGGCCATGTGGGTCAGGCCCCAATCATCCTGCAGGCGGTAATGCAGCCAGTACTGGCTGACGGCGGTCAGCTCCGACCGGATCGCGCGGTTAAGGTAGTCAATGACTTTGGCGTCACCCTTCATGGTGTTTTCCTGTGTCCGGTGCGGGCTGCTTTGCGCAGGTTCCGCAGGTTCATGGGTACTTCAAACGTATCGCAGCCGCGCATCGTCGTCAGGAAAAGCGGCATGCACCCCCCGCAGTCGGCGCTTTTTCCCAATGCGCGGTAAATCTTGCCGGGGGTGATGACAGTGTCGATGTCAGCTGCGCGCATCCAGTCAACCGCGGAGCGGATGTCGTGGTCGGTGATGCTTTGGCACTGGCAGACGATCATTGCGGCACCTGTGGCGGGCTATTGAAAGATTGCGTTCGGGTTATCCAGGCTGTCTGACCCTTCGAAGCTGATCTGTGACAGGCCAAGGGCCGTCACCGCCCGGTCGATCGAGGCGGTCTGGGCCACCAGCGCGTTGACCCCACCCATGATCAGCGCCTCACCCTCGGCATTGCCGGGGGCAAGCATCTGGTCATAGGCAAGGCCACCTTCCGCCGCTGTCTTGACCGCCCCAAGTGCGGCGACAGTGGTGTCAAGATCGGCGGCAAGCTGCGCGGCAAGGCCTGCGTCGGCGGTGGCAATCAGATCTGCAAGCGCCGCCCCTTCGACGACCGAGCCGTCGATCCGGGTATACCGACCCAGGTAGACGTTCTGGATGCCAAGGCTGTCGTAATAGTGGCTGTTGTGGGTGTTGTCGGAAAAACAGTCATGCTCTTCCTCGGGGTCGTTGAGAAGCAGGCCCAGCTTCATCCGCTGCCCCGCTATTTCCCCGTAAGACAGGCTGCCCATGCCGGTCAGCGCGGCCAGAAGGCCTGCGGTCGGGTCCGTCGTGACGGCCGCACGGGCGGGGCCGGTGTCGGACCAGTTGGCGGTCATCTCTTCCAGGTCAGCCACCAGCAGGTCGGCGGCGGCCTGCAGATACGCGGCACGGCGGTCACAATTGCCGCCGGTGCAGGCGTCGGTTTGCAAAAAATCGGTGTGGGGGCGGCTGCCAGCGCCCGGCCCGGTGCCGTTCAGGTCCTGACCCCAAAGCAGGAATTCGATGGCGTGGTAACCAGAGGCGACGTTCGCCTCGATTCCGTCTGCCTCATGCAGGGTGGTGGCGATCAGGGCAGGGGTGATTGTGGTGGCGTCAATTTCGGTGCCCGACAGGACAAAGGTCGGCGTGGCGATGACGTTCAATAGCGCAAGCGCGTTTTCACCAGCCTCGGCCGGGGCGACATAGTCGATCAGGCCCTCGTCCAGCGGCCAAGCGTTCACCCGGCCTTCCCAATCGTCAACGATCGGGTTGCCAAAGCGGAACACTTCGGACTGCTGATAGGGCACACGGGCAGCCAGCCAGGCGGTGCGCGCGGCGGTGAGGGTATCGTCAGACGGGGCGGCGATCAGATCAGCGATGGCGGTTTGCAGCGCCTGTGCGGTGATCAGGCTGTCCTGATAGGTGGCCAGCGCGATGTTGGCGTAGGTCTGGGTCACCTCTTGCGGGGTGGCGGTGAAGGCTGGTGTCGCCAGCGCGGTGGTCAGAAGAAGGAGAGAGGCAAAACGCATGGACAGACCTTTTCGGCATCGGGTGCCAAATATCTGACTAAAACACTTTGATTTGTAAAGCCGATTCTTTTACTTGGGAATTTTACGCTGCGGCAGCAGGGTCAGCCGGCAAGCTCAGCCAGCACGGCGCGCGCGGCGGCAGCGGGGTCTTTCGCTTGCCAGATCGGGCGGCCGACGACGATATGATCCGCGCCGTCCGCAATCGCCTGATGCGGAGTGGCGATGCGCTTTTGGTCCCCCGATGCCGCCCCGGTAGGCCGCACACCGGGCGTGACGATCAGACGGCCCATGGCTTGCGGCAAGGCGCGGATCAGCGCCGCCTCTTGCGGGCTGGCAATCACGCCATCGGCCCCCGCCTCAAACGCCCTTGCGGCGCGTTCCAGGGTGATGTCGTGGATATCGCCGGGCTTGATCAGGTTGGCGTCAAGATCGGCCCGGTCCAGCGAGGTAAGGATCGTCACCGCCATGATCTTGAGGCCGGTGCCGCGCTTGCCCTCGGCGGCGGCGCGCACGACCTGCGGGTCGCCATGAACGGTCAGGAAATCAAGGTCATACTGCGACAGGCCCCGCACGGCCGCCTCAATCGTGGCGCCAATGTCGAACAGCTTGAGGTCAAGAAAGATGCGCTTGCCGTGCTCGTGCTTCAGCTCATTGGCAAGGGCAAGGCCGCCCCCGGTCAGCATGCCAAGGCCGATCTTGTAAAAGCTGGCCGCGTCACCGATCCGGGCCACCAAATCAAGGCCATGCACCACGTTCGGCACGTCAAGAGCGACGATCAGGCGGTCATCTGCGGTCATCGGCGCCTCCTTTGGTGGGATTGCGGCGGTTTGACGGGACGGGGCAGGGCTGTCAAGACTACGCCCCTGTCAAGACTGGCAAAAAGGGGGCAGGCATGATCCTGGCGTTTGACATAGGCGGCAGCCGGATCCGCGCGGCCAGCTGGGATGGCACACTGACCCCGCTGGGCGAGGTGGCCACGCCCGTGGACGACCGCGCGGCGTTTGTGGCGGCGATTGCCGGGCTGGCGGCGGGGCGGAGGGCCAGAGGCATCGCGATCTCGATCGCCGGGGTGGTGGACCCCGACACAGGGGTGGGCAAGGTTGCCAATATCCCCGCCATCAACGGGCTGGCGCTGGGGCCCGCGTTGCAGGCGGCAACCGGGCTGCCGGTGCTGGTGCTGAACGACGCCGATTGCTTTGCGCTGGCCGAGGCGCAGGCAGGCGCAGGGCGTGGGCATGGCACGGTCTTCGGGGTGATCCTTGGCACCGGTGTTGGCGGCGGGCTGGTGATCGGCGGGCGCGTGATTACCGGCGCGGGCGGGTTTGCCGGTGAATGGGGGCATGGGCCGGTGATCCGGGGCGATTACGCCTTTGCCTGCGGGTGCGGGCAGGTGGGCTGTATCGACACCATCGGTGGTGCGCGTGGGGTGGAGCGGCTGCACCGCACGCTGACCGGCGCGGTTGCGGGGTCTGAGGCGGGGTCTGAGGCGATTGTCGCAGGCTGGCAAGCCGGGGACGTGACCGCTTCGGCCACAATGGCGCTGTGGTGCGATCTGGTGTCCGGGCCGCTGGCAATGGTGGTCAATGTGGTTGGCGCCGGTATCGTGCCGGTGGGCGGCGGCTTGTCGCGTGCGCCCGGCGTGGTGGAAATGCTTGACGCCGCTGTCCGCGGACGGGTGCTGCGGGTGTCGGCGGGACCTTTGGTTGTGCGGGCGATCTGCGGTGCTGATGCGGGGCTTTTGGGGGCAGCCCTTGCCGGACAAGCGGCATGGGGGCTTGCATCAGGACTTGGCCCCAAGCCCACGGATGGGCCATGATACGGGCGCGCAGGGTTGCAAGGGGGCAGCATGGATTTCAGCGTAACCTATGACCGACCGGAAGACGGGCCAGAGGCTGGCCCGCTGACGGTCGGCTGGTTTCTGGCGTCGGACAAGGGCGCAGTGCTTTACGATCCGCCCGAAAGGGTAATCATCCGCCCGCCAAACCGGGGACATGCCAAAAGCGCTGCGCGATGCCCGGCGGTGGTGCAGCTGGAAAGCCGGTATTTTCTGGTGAAATGCCCGTTTGATCTGGCAATAGGCTTTGCCCGGGATGACAAGGGCAAAGCCGTGTTGGTCAACCGCGCCGGTGCCTCAAGCCCGATCCGCACCAGCAAGCTGAATGAAGTTCTGACCCTGGTGAACGAGGCCGAGTGGCGCTTTCCCGACCGCCCGACCGTCCAGCTGCACCTGCCCTACTGCTTTATCGCCGATGAGATGGTCTATCTGTCCCAGCTTTCCGCCTTCGCGCATTACCGGGCCGATCCCCTGCCGGGAACGATCTTTGGCGGGCGCTTTCCCATCTCTGTCTGGCCACGGCCCTTGATGTGGGCCTTTGAATGGCATGAGCCGCAAAAGGACCTGATCCTGAAACGGGGTGAGCCGCTGTTTTACGTGCAGTTCGAAGGCCCCGATCCCAGCCGCCCTGTGCAGCTGGTTGAGGCAGAGCGCACGGCAGAGCTTGCCACCTATCTGGAAAAGCTGTCCGGGGTGGTGAACTATGTCAACCAGACATTTTCCCTGTTCAAGGCAGCCGAGGCAGTGCGGCCCGCGAAGCTTTTGGTGCCAAAATCCAGAATCTAGGCGCGTGTGACTGGCCCCGGGGGGGGTTCACACCCCCCGGCCCCCCCCGTGGGATGTTTGTGCAGAAAGGAAGCGCAATTTTAGTCGAATTGGAGGGGCGGGTGCGCAGTATCATCGAGATCTATGAGATGGCGACAGGGCGGGTGCGCGAGGTGCTGTCCGTCGCCGGGCGGATTGAGGCTCCGAACTGGGCCCCCACGGGCGATTGGCTTTTGGTCAATGGCGACGGGCGGCTTTTCCGGGTGCCTTTGGCCGCACCTGAACTGGTGGCGGTGGATAGCGGCGCTGCGGACCGGTGCAACAATGACCACGGGATCAGCCCGGATGGCGCAGCGATTGTCCTGTCTTCGCATCATGAGGGGGCGGGGTCGCAGATCTATGTCATGCCGGCTGAGGGAGGAGTGCTGCGCAAAATCTCGCCCCTGGCGCCAAGCTGGTGGCATGGCTGGTCACCCGATGGGGCGCGGCTGGCCTATGTCGCGGCGCGGGGGGGCGGGCCGATCGACGTTTACACCATTGCGCGTGCCGGCGGCGAAGAGGTGCGGCTGACCCGGGGTGAAGGCCATTGTGACGGGCCGGACTACAGCGCGGATGGGTCCCGCATCTTTTATAACTGTGACCGGGGTGGGCATGCGCAGATCTGGGTGATGGCCGCGGATGGCAGCGGGCAGCAGCAGCTTTTCGCAGATGACTGCGTCAACTGGTTTCCGCATCCATCGCCTGACGGCAGGCATCTGGTCTATCTTGCCTATCCGCCGGGGACGCGGGGGCATCCGGCGGATCTGGAGGTTGCCCTTGTGCTGTGCAGCCCTGACGGGGGAAACCGCCGCCGTCTGCGGGGGTTTACCGGCGGTCAGGGCACGATCAACGTCCCAAGCTGGGCGCCTGACAGCAGCGCCTTTGCGTATGTGCGCTATGAACCGTAAGCGGGCTTGAGGGTGGAAAACCGTCCGGGCGCCGCTGGTGTGCCGGTGTCATCGGTGAGCCCTGCCGCCTGCAGGATGGGCTGCAGATGGCGCGGATCGCCCCAGACAGAGATATAGACCTCGGGCGGGAAGCCGTTTGACAGGTGTTCCGGCACCAGATCGATGATCCGCACCCGCAGCGCATCGCCATGTGCAAGCGAGGGGGCGACGATTTCCTCGGCCATCGGTCCAAGGTGTCCGACCAGCCCCGGGCGCAATCGGGGGATCAGGCCAAGGATGGGTCGGCTGAGGCGGGCGAAAACGCCCACGTGGCCATCGCTTAGCCGGTCCAGCCAAGCGGTGTCGCCGATAGCCAGGCCTGTGCGGGCGACGTGGATCACCAGCCCTTCGACCGGGGCCTTGTGGATCAGGGGAAGTTTCGCATCGGACATCTGGGGCCTTTCGAGGACGAAGCGCCACGATGGTCGCCTGCGTGGGTGGATGACAAGCGGTGCAAACACGCCACCCCGACCCTTGCGCCGGGTCCCGCCGACGATAGGGGGCCCGCTCGGCGGAGATTGGCCGGAAGGGGTGTCTGCAAATATTTCACCGCATGGGATTGCAAAGACTGCCCCGCGCGCCCAGATTTTTTGAAAGGCCCTTTGTGGTGTGCCGGATGTCCGGGCGCTGCGGACTGGGTGCTTCACCAGAGGAGAATGACCGATGAATTTGGAGAAATTCACGGAACGGTCGCGTGGCTTTTTGCAAGCCGCCCAGACCATCGCGATGCGCGACAGCCATCAGCGCGTCTTGCCCGACCACCTGCTGAAAGCCCTGATGGATGATGATCAGGGGCTGGCGTCGAACCTGATCCGCAAGGCGGGCGGGTCACCCGAGCAGGTGAATGTGGCGATCAACGCCTCGCTTGCCAAGCTGCCGAAAGTTTCGGGCGGGGATGGGCAGACCTACATCGACCCGTCCCTTGTGCGTGTGCTGGATGAGGCTGAGGTTGTGGCCAAGAAGGCCGGCGACAGCTTTGTTCCGGTTGAGCGGCTTTTGACGGCGCTGGCTTTGGTGAACACGCGGGCCAAGGATGCGCTGACGGCAGGCGCGGTGACGGCCCAGGGGCTGAACGGCGCGATCAATGAGGTCCGCAAGGGGCGGACGGCGGACACCGCCAGCGCCGAGGATACGATGGAAGCGCTGGGCAAATATGCCCGCGACCTGACGCAAGCCGCGCGCGACGGCAAGATTGACCCGATCATCGGGCGGGACGAAGAAATTCGCCGCGCGATGCAGGTGCTTTCCCGGCGCACCAAGAACAACCCGGTGCTGATTGGTGAACCCGGCGTGGGCAAGACGGCGATTGCCGAGGGCCTTGCGCTGCGGATCGTGAACGGTGACGTGCCGGAATCCTTGCGCAACAAGCGGTTGATGGCGCTGGACATGGGGTCACTCATCGCCGGGGCCAAGTATCGGGGTGAGTTTGAGGAGCGGCTGAAGGCCATCCTGAAGGAAATCGAGGCGGCAGCGGGCGAAGTGATCCTCTTCATCGACGAGATGCACACTCTGGTCGGTGCGGGCAAATCTGAAGGCGCGATGGATGCGGCGAACCTGATCAAGCCAGCGCTGGCGCGGGGGGAATTGCACTGCATCGGGGCCACCACGCTGGATGAATACCGCAAGCATGTGGAAAAGGACGCGGCACTCGCCCGTCGGTTCCAGCCGGTGTTCGTCAGCGAGCCGACGGTTGAGGATACCATCAGCATCCTGCGCGGGATCAAGGAGAAGTATGAGCTGCACCACGGGGTGCGGATCACCGACTCTGCGCTGGTGGCGGCGGCAACCCTCAGCCACCGCTATATCACCGACCGCTTCCTGCCGGACAAGGCGATCGACCTGATGGACGAAGCCGCCAGCCGCTTGCGGATGGAGGTGGATAGCAAGCCCGAGGAGCTGGACGCGCTGGACCGGCAGATTTTGCAGTTCCAGATCGAGTCGGAAGCCTTGAAGAAGGAAGATGACGCCGCATCCAAGGACCGGCTGGAGAAGCTGGAAAAGGAACTGGCTGACCTGCAGCAGAAGTCGTCGGCGCTGACGGCGAAGTGGCAGGCAGAGCGGGCGTCGCTGGATACCGCACGCGGCTTGAAGGAAGAGCTTGACGTCGCACGGGCCGAGCTTGAGGTCGCCAAGCGTGAAGGCAACTTTGCCAAGGCCGGAGAGCTGCAATACGGGCGTATCCCCGAGTTGGAAAAGAAGCTTGCCGATGCCGAAGGCCGCGAAGGTGAGGCGCTGGTCGCCGAGGCCGTCCGGCCCGAACAGATTGCCGAGGTGGTGGAGCGTTGGACGGGTATCCCCACAACCAAGATGCTGGAGGGCGAAAAGGACAAGCTTCTGAAGATGGAAGAAGAGCTTGGCCGCCGCGTCGTTGGCCAGCGGGCGGCGGTTGAGGCTGTCAGCCGGGCCGTGCGCCGGTCTCGCGCCGGGCTGTCGGATGAAAACCGGCCGCTGGGGTCGTTCCTGTTCCTTGGGCCAACCGGCGTGGGCAAGACCGAGCTGACCAAGACCCTTGCCGCTTACCTTTTTGACGATGACACGGCGATGGTGCGGATCGACATGAGCGAGTTCATGGAGAAACACTCGGTCAGCCGTCTGATCGGGGCGCCGCCAGGCTATGTCGGCTATGATGAGGGTGGTGTGCTGACTGAGGCTGTCCGCCGCCGCCCTTATCAGGTGGTGCTGTTTGATGAGGTGGAAAAAGCCCACCCTGACGTGTTCAACGTGCTGTTGCAGGTGCTGGACGATGGGCGCCTGACCGATGGTCAGGGCCGGATGGTCGATTTCAAGCAGACGCTGATCATCCTGACCAGCAACCTTGGGGCGCGGGCGTTGTCAGAACTGCCAGAGGGCGCAGACCCTGCCCGTGCCAAGGCCGAGGTGATGGAGGCGGTGCGCCAGCACTTCCGGCCCGAATTCCTGAACCGGCTGGATGAGCAGATCATCTTTGATCGCCTTAACCGCGGCGACATGGGCGGTATCGTCGATATCCAGCTGCGCCGTCTGGAACAGCGGCTTGCCCTGCGCAAGATCACGCTGGATCTGGACGGGCAGGCCAAGATCTGGCTGGCGGACGAAGGCTATGACCCGGTCTTTGGCGCGCGGCCCCTGAAGCGGGTGATCCAGCGCCAATTGCAGGACCCGCTGGCCGAGATGCTGCTGGCGGGCGATGTGCTTGACGGGGCGACCATCCGCGTGACGGCGGGGCCCGAGGGGTTGATCATCGGTGATCGTGTGGTGGCAAGCCGACGCGAACGGCCAAGCGAGGCGGTGATCCATTAAAGGAAAGGCCCGGGTATCCTGCGATACCCGGGCCTTTCTTCCAGTTTCCCTGCGGCGTCAGTAAATGCCGCGGGCTTCCTCGATCGTGGGCAGGCGGCCGTTCGGGGTCATCGTGTCCACCGCCTCGGGCAGGATGGCGCTAAGGCGCTGCAAAAGCTCGGCCCGGCCAAGGCCGGTTTGCTGCATCAGGTCGTCCATGGTGGAGGGGTCGAGGACCTCTTCCAGATCGCCGGGGGCAAGGTCGCCGTTCGGGCCGGTATCGACCCAGGTGCGCGCCTTGGCTGCTTGGACCGGATTGGTGAACTGGCTGAGAAGGTCGGCCAGACCGCCAAGAAGCCCGCCATCGCCGCCGTTCTGGCGGGGAAAGGGCAAGCCGCTTTGCCCCGCATCGTCGGGTGTCGGCTGGCGGGGGGTTCCGGCCTGCTGCAACAGACCCGAAAGCTTGTCACGGTTCTGGTATCCTGCAACGGCCAGAAGGCCCAGCAGTGCGACCATCGAAGGGGTTCCCTTGCTCATGGCTTATCTCCTGTTCGGTGTGGGGTGTCAGGTGCGGCGGCGCAGGTAGCCGAAGGCGAAGAGGACGATCACGGCGCCAACAACGGCCCCGATCAGCCCGGCGCCGTCATTTGGGCCATACCAGCCCAGCCCCTGCCCGATGAATGAGGCGACGAAAGCCCCGGCAACGCCCAAAAGCGTGGTCATCACGAATCCCGAGGGTTCGTTGTCACCCGGCATGATGAACTTGGCGATGATGCCCGCCACAAAGCCGATGACGATTGTCCAGATGATACCCATGGCTGTTTTCCTGTCGCAAGGTGGATTCATCTGGAAAACGCAGGATGCGCGCAATGGTTCCCATGACCCGCTGGGTGCGGCACAGGGATGTGCCTGAGGCTTGGAAACGGGCCGGGCAGCGCCTTGCGACCGCCCAGCCCGGCCTTGATCTTAATTTGGCAGCAGCACGCGGTCGATCACATGGATCACCCCGTTCGACGCGATGATGTCGGCCGTCGTGACGCGCGATTTGTTCACCTTCACGCCACTGCGACCGTCGATATGCACAGTCTGGCCCTGCACCGTGGCCACATCCATCCGCTGGCCAGCCAGCTGGTCCGAGGTCACAGCCCCCGGCACGACGTGATAGGTCAGGATCTTGATCAGCTGATCCTTGTTTTCCGGCTTCAGCAGGCTTTCGACTGTGCCGGCGGGCAACGCCTCAAACGCGGCGTTGGTGGGGGCGAAGACGGTGAAGGGACCGTCGCCCTTAAGCGTGTCCACCAGGCCTGCGGCGGTCACAGCCGCGACGAGGGTGGAAAACTGGTCATCTGACGCGGCGATATCGACGATATCAGGCTCGGACGTCATCGGAACACAGGCAGAAATCAGCGCAGCGACGGACAGGCCGCCGACGGCGCGGAAAAGCGCACGACGTTGCATAGGTTTCATCCTTTATGTGACGGGGGGTATGGGGTCTGCGGTTGAGGCTGGCAGAAAAGGTCGGGGGCGCCACTGGCGCCCCCGGGGGTAGACTAACATTGCCGGCGG
>JBBQVR010000010.1:0-45810 GCA_038211355.1 Rhodobacterales bacterium
AGGGTCAGCAGATATTGTGACCAGGACACCAGAAACGCAAAAAGCGCCCCGGTCATCAGGCCCGGCAGGATGGCGGGCAGGGTGACATGGAAGAAGACCTGAACGGGCCGCGCACCAAGGCTGCGGGCCTGATCCTCAACCGTCGTGTCAAAGCCGGCAAAGACGGCGGCCATCACCAGCGTCATGTAGGGAAGAACCGGGATCAGATGCGCCAGGATCACGCCGGGAATTGTGCCGGTCAGCCCCAGCCGCAGAAAGATGCCATGCAACCCCAGCGCCACCGCAATGGCCGGAAGGATGGCTGGCGCAAGAAGGAGGATGACGACCGCCCCCTTGCCGCGGAACTGGTAAAGGCCAAGCGCGCGCCCGGCAGGCACGCCCACAAGTGCGGCCAGCGCAGTGGTCGCCACCGCGATGAAGGTGGTCACCCCAAGGCTTTGCAGCACACCCGACCCAGGCGACAGCGCAAAGGCCCAGGCCTGCAGGGAAAGGTCCGGCGGCAGGATTGCCGGAAACCGCCAGCCACGCGCCACCGACCAGATCGCCAGCGGCAGCAGCGGCAGGACCAGCCACAGGGCCAGCGCCAATCCGGCAAGGGTGCGCAAGGTGTTACCGCGCATCGCGCCCCCGGTCGGACATCGGGCGGGTCAGGCGGGCGTAGGCCAGCAAGAGGGCAAGGCCGATGAGCGCGATCACCACGGCCATGGCAGCCGCCTCGGGCCGGGCGGCAAGATCAACGTCGGTATGGCTTTGCCAGGCAAGGACCGGCAGCGCCTTTGGCGAACTTGCCCCCAGCAAAAGCGGGATCTCATAGGCTCCGAAGGCAAAGGCAAAGACCAGGGCGGATGCCGCCAGAAGCCCCGGCCGCAGCATCGGCAGGGTGACATGGCGGAACGTCTGCCAGGGGCTTGCGCCAAGGCTGCGGGCCGTCGCCTCATGATCCACACCGATGGTTTGCAGGTTGGCCAGCAGGATCAGGGTGATAAAGGGCACCTCTTTCCAGACGTAAAGCAGGATCACCCCGATGGCCAAAGGGTCATGCGTCAGGGCCGGAAACTGCCCCGGCGCGGTGATCAGCCCACCCGCATAGGCCAGCCGCGCAAAGGCCCCCGATTGCGACACCAGATAAAGGATGCCCACAGCCCCGACCACATGCGGCACGGTCAGGTTCATCTGAAACAGAAACCCGATCAGCCGCCGCCCCGGAAAGGTTTGCCGCAGCAAAAGCGCCGATGCCAGCGCCAGCACCGCCGAGAGGGAGGTCGAGGCCAAGGCAATCCAGAGTGACAGCCCAAGCGACGCAAGAAATCCGGGTGAGGTGACGATGGCCGCATAGGCGGCAAGGTCAGGTTCGGTCAGGCCAAGGACGGGCATGTAGCGAAAGGACCGGATCAGCGTCAGTCCAAGGGCAGTCAGAAACAGCCCACCCAGCACCAAAAGCACCGGGGCAAGCAGCCAGAAGGGGTGCGCCCTGCCGGTCATGAGGCTGACCGGGAAAAGCGCACCCCGCCGGTCAATTCCCGACCCGGGCCTGCCAGCCCGCCTCAATCGCGGTCAGCCAGTCGGCTTGCAGTTCGGGCAGGGCGGCCTTGGCCAGCACGTCGGCTGAGACCACGGAAGGATGGCCTTCGATCGCGGCGAAGCCTGCCTGCACCTCGGCGCTGGTGCGGGTGATGTCGATGGCGGGGGATGCGCCCCAGACATCAGGCTTGGCTTTTTCCAACTGCTCATCGCCCGACAACAGCAGGTTTTGCACCACCATGGCGGCGGCCTTGTTGGGCGAGTTGAAGGGGATCAGCGTGTAGTTGGTGTTGCCGATGGTGCCACCCGTCAGCCCGTAGGACCGGGTGGTTTCCGGGTAGGTTCCGGCCTGAACGGCCAGGCCGAACTGCGAGGGGTCGTAGTTGAAGGTGAAGGCCACCTCGCCATTGGCAAACATCTCGTTCAGTTGGGCGATGGTGTTGGGATAGGTTTGCCCTTCGCGCCAGAGGAAGGGTTCAATCTCATTCAAGATGGCCCAGGTCTTGGCGGCGGCGTCATCGAACCTGGCCTGATCGAATGGGCCAAGCAAGGCATCGGCCCCCCCGGCGGCGTGGTAAAAGACGTGACGCACGAAGACGGAGCCGGTGAAATCCGGCGGGGCGGGATAGGTAAAGCGGCCGGGGTTGGCCTTGATCCAGTCCAGAAGGGCGGCCATGTCGCGGGGCGGTTCTGCCAGCGTGGCACTGTCATGGGCAAAGGCGAACTGGACGGTGTTCCACGGCACTTCGCAGCCATCCACCGGCACGCCGAAATCATTGGCGATGGCCGGGTTGTCCCAGTTCACCAGTGCGTTGTTCGGCAGAAGGTCGGTGTAGCCGCAAAACGCAAGGTCGCCCTGCTTCATCGACCGGAAGTTTTCACCGTTGATCCAGATCAGGTCCACTGCGCCGGTATCGGTGATGCCGGCCTCTTTCTCGGTCAGGACGTTGTTGACGACCTCGACCGCGTCGGCCACGCCCACGCGGTTCAGGGTGATGTCATAGTCACGCTTGAGGATCGCACCCACATGGTCCGAGACGTAGCGGTTGATTGTATCGGCCCCGCCCCACATGAACCAGTTGACCGTGCCGCCGCGCGCTTCTTCTACGATCTGGTCCCAGGTCATCGCCTTCAGCGCCTCGCCATCCGCGGTGTCGGCGATGGCGGCCGTGGACATCAGGAAAAGGGCTGCAAGGGTACGAAGCATGAGGCTGGTCCTGATTGGGAAAACTGTGACGCCCATACAGACCATCCGGGCATGAAACGCCAGTCACATGGCCGTTGGTCTGTTGTAACGCAGGGGGAAGTGGCAGCCCGTAGGGGAGTCGAACCCCTCTTACCTGGTTGAAAACCAGGTGTCCTAACCGATAGACGAACGGGCCACTGCGCGCGTCCTAACGGGCGGCGCGCTTGGGTGCAAGGGGCAATCAGCGGTCGATCTGCGCGCCCATCAGGGCGATGGCCTGCTGATAGACCCTGGCCGCGTTCCACTGCTTGATCACCGCAAAATTCGGCTCGCCTTCCTGATAGCCCTCGCCGGGCTGCCAGCCCTTCTGGCGCAGGAAGTTCGCGGTCGAGGCGAGCGCGTCGGTCATGTTGTAAAAATCCACCGTGCCGTCACCGTTGCCATCCACCCCGTAGGTCAGCGCGTTGCCCGGCAGGAACTGGGTATGCCCCAGCTCACCATGCTTGGCGCCGACGGTCTGCATCGAGATCGACCCCTGATCGACCAGAATCAGCGCGCCCAGAAGGTGCGGTTTGAAGAAATCGGACCGGCGGCAATCATAGGTCAGCGTCGCGATGGCCGACACGACGTTGGTGTCACCCATGAAGCCGCCAAAGGCCGTCTCCATCCCGTGGATGGCAATCAGCACCCCGGCGGGGACGCCGTATCGCGATTCCAGTGCCGCGTAGAACTCGGCGTTCTTGGTCTTGCGGCTGCGGCCTTGGGAAATGATCGTGTCCGCGCCGCGCACCTGCAGGAACTTGTCGAGGCTGTATTTGAAGCTTTTCTGATTGCGGTCCGCGCCGATGGTCGCCTTGGAGTATGAGGTCGCCATCAGCGCCGCAATCCCGCGCTTGCCCACACCTGCGGCCTTGGCCTCGGCGGCCATTTCGTCCTTCCAGCCCTCATACTGACCGCCGGTGTCGCTGCAACTGGTGGCCTGCGCGGCAAGGGGCAGGCAGGCAAGGATGGCGGGGCCGACAAGGCGGAAAAACAGGGTCAAGGGGGCACACCTATGCAAATGTTTCAATTGCCGCCTTTGACGGTGCGGCAGGATTAGACACACTGCCCCGCCGGGGTGTGTCAAGTCACGATGTCAGGAAAAAGTGGCAGCCCGTAGGGGAGTCGAACCCCTCTTACCTGGTTGAAAACCAGGTGTCCTAACCGATAGACGAACGGGCCGCGCTTTCGGTGGCGGGTGAATAGAACGGGTGTGGCTGATCTGCAAGCAGAATCTTGCGGGCGCCTGTGGTCAGACGGGTGCAGCATCCTCGACACGCAGCTGCACCCGGGTGCGGCCGTTCCAGTGGTTCAGCTCCAGCCGCCCGGCCAGGTGAAAGCGGCGGTGGCCGGGGTTTTCCAGCGCGGGGCCAAGCGGGCCGTCGAACGCGCCGAACAGGATCGCGTCAAGCCCGGGGCCCGCGCCGTCCGACACGGTCAGTTTGAGGTGACTGTCGCCAAGACGGCGGGTGCTGAGGGCGCAATTGGCAAAGGCAAAGCGCGGGGCGGGGGCAGAGGCGCCGAAGGGGCCTGCATCCTCAATCTGTTCGATCAGGGCGACGGTTGCGGCGGTTGTGGTCAGCAGGCTGTCGATCCGCAGGTCATGCGGCCCACCCTCGCCCGCGCCTTGCCGGGCCAGAAGGTCGGCCAGCCGCGCCATCGCCGGGGCCAGCTGCGCACGGGTCAGCGACAGGCCGGCGGCCATCTTGTGCCCACCGCCCTTCACGATCATCCCCTCGGCAGCAAGGCGCTGGATCGCGGCGCCAAGGTCCACCCCCGGAATCGAGCGGGCCGAGCCTTTGCCGTCATCCCCGTCAAAGCCGATCACCACGGCGGGGCGCTGGGCGGCCTCTTTCAGACGGGCGGCGACGATGCCGACGACACCGGGGTGCCAGCCATCCCCCGCCGCCCAGACAAGGGGGCCGTCCAGTCCCCGCGCCTCGGCCTGGGCCAGCGCCTCGGTGCGGACGGCTTCGGTAATCTCACGCCGGTCTGTATTCAGTTGGTCAAGGCGGGCGGCCATTGCGGTCGCCTCGGCAGGATTGTCGGTGGCCAGAAGCCGTGCGCCAAGGTCGGCCTGACCGATGCGCCCACCTGCGTTGACGCGGGGGCCAAGGAGGAAGCCAAGGGCATAGGTGGTGGGGGCCTGATCCATCCGCGCGACATCGGCCAGCGCGCGCAGGCCCGCCCGTTCGCGCCGCGCCATGACCTTGAGGCCTTGGCGCACAAAGGCACGGTTGACGCCGATCAGCGGGGCCACGTCGGCCACGGTGGCAAGCGCCACAAGGTCCAGCATCGCCATCAGGTCGGGGCCTTGCTGACCGGCGCTGCGCAGCTGGCGGTTGGCCTCGACCAGCATGAGGAACACCACCCCTGCGGCACAAAGATGGGCAAGGGTGCCGTCTTCGTCCTGCCGGTTGGGGTTCACGATGGCCAGTGCCGCGGGCAGGGTTTCCAGCGCAAGGTGGTGGTCAAGGATCACCACATCCGCCCCCTTGGCGGCAGCGATGGGGTCATGCGACAGGGTCCCGCAATCGACGCACAGGATCAGGCTGTGCGCGGCGGCAAGCTGGGCCATTGCGGGGACGTTCGGGCCGTAGCCCTCATCAATACGGTCAGGGATATAAAGGGTGGCCTGCATCCCCATCGCCCGCAGCCAGATGATGAGGAGTGCAGCAGACGATCCGCCGTCCACGTCATAATCGGCGAAAACGGCGATCTTTTCGCGGGCGGTCACGGCCCGGATCAGGCGGGCAGCGGCAGGGGCCATATCCTTCAGCGTCAGGGGGTCAGGCAGCAGATCGCGCAGGGCGGGTGCAAGGAAGGCGGGGGCGTCCTGCGGCCCCACTCCCCGGGCGGCAAGGATGCGGCAAAGGGGCAGGGGAAGGCGGGTCTGCTGGGCCATGCCTTCGGCGAGGCGGTCCGCCTCGGGGGTGGGGCCGGTCCAGCGGCGGCCGGTGAGAGAAGTTTCGACGTTTAGAAAAGCTGTCATGCGACAGGGGTGCCGCAAAGGCGGCGGGCTGGCAAGGGGGGGGAAGGGGTGCCCGCAGCGGGACAGGATTTCGGGGCGTTTGAAATCAAGGGGTTGGCTGTGGGCGTTTGCCCTTTCGAAAGGGCCTTCCGGGGGTGGCCCCGCCGATCCCGTACCGCGGCCCCCGTCCCAATCCCTCCCCCACGCAGGGGGGAGGGGCGGGGCGGTCAGCGCGGATGCGCGGCCTTGCTGTCTGCCGGGGCTTCGGCGCGGTCGAAGAGACCGTAGTCCCGCAGAACCTCGGCCACGCGGAGGCGGTAGTCGGCGAAGATGCCGCTTCGGCCCGCGGTCTGCGCGCCGCGATGGGCGGTGAGGGTGCGCCAGCGTGCAACGGCGGCCTCATCCTGGAAGAACGACAGCGACAGGATCTTGTCCGGATCGGTCAGGCTTTGGAAGCGTTCCACCGACAGGAAGCCTTCGACCTGTTCGAGCATCGGGCGCATATGCGCGGCGATCTGGAGGTAGTCGGCCTTGCGACCTTCGGCAGGGCGGACTTCGAAAATCACTGCGATCATGCGGAGGAACCGGGGCCATGCGGGGCCGAGACCAGTTTCAGAAAGGTCCGGTCCTCGCGCAGCAGGAATTTCTCGGTCTGGGCGAAGTGATAATTCTCGCGCCCCAGCGGATCGGCGGCCAGCCGGGCGCGGTAGGCCTCGTACTCGGCGAGGCTTGGGATATTGTAGATGCCATAGGCCAGCGTGCTGGAGCCTTCGTGGGGCGCGAAGTAGCCGATCAGGTCAGCGCCGCAGCGCGGGATGGCCTGGCCCCAGTTGCGGGAGTATTCCTCGAACTGGGCGCGTTTGGTGGGGTCGATGTGGTAGCGGATGACGCATGTCAGCATGGCGATGTCCTCTATCTGCCGGATCTGCGCCCGATCTACCGCCTTGAGCGCTGGTTATGTTTCGACTAAGATCGAACTATGAAAGAAGGACCCGACATCGCCCATATCGCCGCGCTGATCGGCGACCCCGCCCGGGCGAACATGCTGACCGCCTTGATGAGCGGCAAGGCATTGACCGTCACCGAATTGGCCGATGAAGGCGGCGTGACGATCCAGACGGCGAGCTTTCACCTGTCGCGGATGGAGGAGGCCGGGTTGCTTCGACCGCGCAAACAGGGGCGTCACAAGTATTTCGCACTGGCCTCGGACGATGTGGCGCGCGTGATCGAGGGGCTGATGGGGCTGGCCGCCGGGGCGGGCCATTTGCGCAAGCGCACGGGGCCGAAGGACGAAAAGCTGCGCAAGGCGCGGGTCTGCTATAATCATCTGGCCGGTGAGATGGGCACCCGCCTTTACGACAGCCTGTTGGCGCGGGGGTTCCTTGCCACGGAGGAGGGCCAAATCCGCCTGACCGAGGGCGGTGCCGCCTTCGTGGCCGGGTTCGGGATCGATCTGGAGGCCCTGCAGCGCAAGAAGGTGCCCTTGTGCCGCGAGTGTCTGGACTGGAGCGCGCGGCGCCCCCACCTGGCCGGCAGTCTTGGGCGGGCCTTGCTGGGGCGCATGGAAGCCTTGGCCTGGGCCAGACGGGACCCGGACAGCCGGGCCGTCCTGTTCTGTGACGACGGCGAGACCGGGTTCGCACAGGCCTTTCCGGTGGTCAGCTGACCCTTTGCAGGACGTTGCCGGGTCTGGCCCGGCCGAGACCGGTCTTGTTGCACTTGGCGCCGCGTCGTGGCGCGCCCCATTCGCCCGGACTCAAGGCGCGAATGCGCCGCCGGGCAGCGCCCGTGCTTCCCTGCGGTCGGGTGCCGCCCTGTGTTTTGGGTGGGAAACTGGTGGCGTGCAATCAGTGCGCAGCCTGCGGGACAGCGACAGAGTCGGGCTGAAGCCCGACCTGCGAGTGGGCGGTGGGCGGATCGCCCACCCTACGCTGCGGAGGGAGAGTTACTTCACCGGGCTTTTGTAGGTCATCCGGCGGATAGAGCCGCTTTTGGACCGCATCAGGATGGTTTCAAGCGTGATCCAGCCCGGTTCACGCTTGATCCCTGCCAGAAGTGAGCCGCTGGTGACCCCGGTGGCGGCAAAGATCACATCGGCGCGCACCAGATCGTCACGGGTGTAGACGCGGTCAAAGTTGGTGATCCCGGCCTTGCGGGCGCGGGCGCGCTCGTCGTCGTTGCGGAAAAGAAGCTTGCCGTAGAACTGGCCGCCCATGCATTTCAGCGCCGCTGCGGCCAGCACGCCTTCGGGCGCTCCGCCTGATCCCATGTACATGTCGATGCCCGTCATCTCGGGTTCGGCGCAGTGCATGACGCCGGCCACGTCGCCATCGGTGATCAGGCGGATCGCGGCGCCGGTAGAGCGCAGCTCGGCGATCATGTCCTCATGCCGGGGGCGGTCAAGGACGCAGACGGTGATGTCTTCGGTGGAACAGCCCTTGGCGGCGGCAAGCGCCGAGACGCGCTCGGACGGGGTCATCGACAGGGTGACGGTGCCGGGCTTGTGGCCGGGGCCGATGGCCAGCTTGTCCATGTAGACATCGGGGGCGTGCAGCAGCGTGCCGCGCGGGGCCATGGCGATGACGGTAAGGGCGTTCGGCATGTCCTTGGCGGTAAGGGTGGTGCCTTCCAGCGGGTCAAGGGCGATGTCGACCGCCGGACCGTTGCCGGTGCCGACCTCTTCGCCGATATAAAGCATCGGGGCTTCGTCGCGTTCCCCCTCGCCGATCACCACGACGCCCTTGATATCAAGAAGGTTCAGCTGGTCGCGCATGGCGTTGACAGCGGCCTGATCGGCGGCCTTTTCATCGCCGCGCCCGATGAGGCTGGCAGAGGCCAACGCAGCCGCTTCGGACACCCGGCCAAGGCCAAGGCTGAGGAGCCTGTCCTGGAATTGCAACTTGTCAGACATCTGGTTCCCCCCGTTTGGCCCGGTGTAGCGGGGGCCTTCCGGCGGGGCAAGCATGGTGACGCTAACGGCGGGTTTGCTGACCGGCGCTTGTGAGACGGGGCGCTTATGCGCGACGATCTTTTGCCGTGTCGACGGGGTTTGCGTGCTTTGCCCGCGCGCCGAGTGTTTCACCGCCCGACCCCGGAGAGCGCGTGGGAAAAGAGCAAGTTGTTTGCTTCTTTCGGAAATCCTTGGTGGCAGGGTGTTTACGCGCGGCCCGACAGACCGGCTTTGCTGTGCCCGTGCCGCGCGGTCAGACCTCTTCGATCCGAATGGCGACAGGCTGGCCCACCAGAACCCCGGTCATGCCGAACTGCGACAGGGCGTGGGCGACATCGGCGGGGGCGGCCTTGTGGGTCACGATCAGGACCACGGCGTTCTGGGCCGCGTCATCGGGGCGGTGCAATTGGCGCATCTGGTCGATGGAGATGCCAGCCTCACCCAGGCAGGTGGCGATCTTGGCCAGCGCGCCGGGTTTGTCCAGAAGGGTCATGCGCAGATAATAGGGTGCGGGCGTGGCAGAACTGGCGGCGGTCGCCTGGGCCAGTTGTGTGGCAGGGATGCCGAAGGTCGGCAGGCGCAGGCCGCGCGCGATGTCGATCACATCGGCCATCACCGCACTTGCGGTAGGGCCCATCCCGGCCCCGGGACCGCGCAGCACGATCTGGCCAACCGCGTCGCCTTCCAGCACCACCATGTTGGTGCCGCCCTGCAACTGGCCCAAGGGGCTGGCCGAGGGGACAAGGCAGGGCGTCATGCGCTGTTCAAGTCCGCGCCCGGTCATCTGTGCCACGCCGAGAAGTTTGATGCGATAGCCCATATCCTCGGCCAAGCGGATATCGTCGATCGAGACGTTGCCAATCCCCTCCAATTCCACCGCGTCAAAGCTGACGCGGGTGCCAAAGGCGATGGCGGCGAGGAGGGACAGCTTGTGCCCGGCGTCAATGCCGCCGACGTCAAGATTGGGGTCAGCCTCAAGATAGCCCAGTTGGCGGGCCTCTTCAAAAACCACGTCATAGGGCAGGCCGGCTGATTGCATCCGGGTCAGGATGTAGTTGCAGGTGCCATTCATCACGCCCATCACGCGCTTGATGCGGTTCGCCGCAAGGCCTTCGGTCAGGGCCTTGATCACCGGAATACCCCCGGCGACGGCGGCCTCGAACCGGATCACACAACCCTGTGCCTCGGCGGCAAGCGCCAGGGCTTGGCCGTGGTGGGCCAGAAGCGCCTTGTTGGCGGTGACCACGTCCTTGCCAGCCGCGATGGCAGCCTCGGTCGCGGCTTTGGCGGGGCCGTCATGGCCGCCCATCACCTCGACCAACACATCGATGTCGTCGCGACGGGCCAGGGCGACGGGGTCTGCCTCCCAGGCGTAGGCGGACAGGTCGGCGTCGCGGTTCTTGGTCCGGTCGCGGGCGGACACGGCGGTGATCGTCACCGGGCGGCCGGTGCGGGCGGTAATCAGATCAGCCTGGGACTGGACGATCTTGACCACGCCAAGGCCCACGGTTCCAAGACCGGCAAGGCCAAGACGCAAGGGAGCGGCGGCTGACATGGGGTGACCCTCGGGCTGGTTGCGGACCCGGACGTGTTAGCCGGAAGCCGGGCGGGGTGCAACGCTGTCAGGCGCAAAGGTCAGCAGCCACACCGGCTCGGCGGAGTTATGGGCCGGACGGCCTGGAAAAGGCGCTGTCGGCTTCGGCCAGCAGACCATCAATCGGTTGCAAGGTGGGATATTCCCGCGTGGCGGTGGCGCTGCAGCCTGCAAGGGTGACGGCGGCAGCAAGGCCAATTGCGCCCAGCCGGTTCCGACCGAGGGCGGCCATCACACGCAGGTGGCGGTTCCGGCCATGCAGACCCTGCGCCGACGTGCAAAGGTCACGATGGTTTGGGTGAATGTCTGGTTGGAAAGGCCCGGTGCCGCGTTCAGCACGCCGATGTCAAAACGCGGGACGTAATCGACCCAGGTTTCGACAATGATCGCGCCTTGGCCACTGTCCATGAACGGAATGATCGTATTGCGCATCGGCTGAATATCCGCAGTGACATAGGGCGTGATCAGCGGGTCAGTCCCGGTCACACGCGACCACAGCAGGATGTATTCATCATCGCCCCAGGCGTCGATGTTCGCTTCGGGCGTGTTTTCATCGAATTCGAAACTGGTAATCCGCATCCGCGACAGCGGCGAGCCCGGTGTCAGGAAAGCCAGAACGTCATACAGACCAGAAGCAAAGCCTTCCGTCACCACCTCTTGGCGCGACAGAAGGTCAGAGATGGAATAGGCGGCCTTCTGGCTGACGTTGATCGTCCGGAACACATCCCAGTAGACGATAAGGGCGATGAAACCCCAGATCAGGATCGGCATGAGGATCAGGAATTCAGCCAGCATGACGCCGCTTTCATCGCGTGCGAATGCCCTTAGGCTGGTGCGGAGACGTGTCATGGTGTCTCTTACCCCGGTTCGTTCACAAAGACAGAGTTGACGATGAGACCATAGTTTTCGTCATCCCCGTTGCCATTCGCCCCGACCAGGGCCGCGCCGACAATGGTTGTCGGGAACAGCGGTTCTTCCAGCAGGCAGATCGACAACAACATGATGTCATTGTCAGATCCATAGGCAAATTCGGTGGCAGCCGGGTCAACCAGCGGGTCGATGTTGGCTGATTTGTCCATGCAGTTGCGTTGCGGGACAAGCATGTCGAAGGTGGCAGTGTTGATCGGCTGCATCCAGATGCGCATTTTGTTGACGCATTCGTCGATGCTGTACACCAGCGCCGAGGTTTCGCAAAAGCGTTCCTTCAGCAGGCGGTGGTTCATGTTGTCCAGCACGCCAAGCCGGATGTCGCGGACGACGATGTCGACGCTGCGTTCCAGCATCACCGACCGGATCATGTAGAAACTGCTTTCGAACGAAGCGAAGAAGATCGTCAGGACGATCGGCACCAGGATCACGAATTCGATCGTGGCAGTGCCCCGTTCGTCAGCAAGAAAGGCCCGCAATCCGATCATTGCGTCAGCCTCAGGTCAGAGATGTCAGTCGCGATCTGGTTGAAGGCAGCCAGCAGGTCACCGTTGTTCGCGGCGTTGTAGTAGTAGGTGATCTTCGGTTCCGACGCGCAACCGTTGATCTGCGCCGCGCCATTTGTACCCGAGGCAAAGGCGATACCGTAGATTTCGAAACCGGCGGCGCGGGCGGCGGCGCAGTTGGTCTGCAGCAAGTTATTCAGGTTACCGACGCTAGTCATGTAGTTTTGGCGCATCTGGTTCATCAAGGTATTGTAAACCGGGATGTCAGCTACGTTCGACCGCAGATACAGTTGCTGTGCAACATAGCTGACGCGGAGGTAGCGCCAGACTTCGCTCCAATCAAGCTGGGAGACGGTGCCGTTGTTGGTCCATGATGGCGTTGAGCGCCAGGATTGGGGGTCACAGGCCCCACGCTCACCCGTGTTTTCTACGCCATTGTTGTTTAGATCGACCCAAGCACGTTTTAGGTGCGGGACGAAATACTCATTCGTTCCGGCACAAGCGGGGCGCGCATTGCCGTTGAGCCCGGGACCACCCGCCCAGAAGCGAATGGCGTAGCGGACGCCGAGATTGCTGTTGCCAGTACCGCGCCAAATGGTGGAAGGGCCCGATTTGAGCGAGTTGGGCAGATGGGTGTTCACCACATGCTCGCCGTCGGTCATCAAGATAATGACCTTGCGTGTGTCTTCAGAACCATTGTCCGCCGGGCGGCCGGCCATGGCCGGTTCTGTCCCAAGCATGCTTGTGTAGATCGGGCGTGCGGCCTCATCCATCAGGGCCGTGCCCCAACGCATACCGATGGCGATGTTGGTGTTCCCGGCAGCAACCAAGCCACCAATGCGGTCCTTGATCAAGTCGCCATTCTTGGTTGGCATCACGATATGGTTTGCGGTTGCTTCGTTCCGCGCGGTGGCTGCGTTGTCCGCCACGGTCGAGCAAGCGCGGTTGCCAATCGACGGGCCAACCGGGTTCTGGAAGGCGCTGGTGGGGTCGAAGAGGGGAATTGGGTTGGGATTGACCTCAGGGCTTGAGTCCGCCACGGCAGACATGGGGATAGGCGTCGTCTGCGACAGCGCAGTATCGGTATAGGTGTTCATCGGGATTTCAAGGCAGGCTATGTTGGGCACCCCAACGTTCGCCACGCCGTTCCAGCTGGAAATATTCACCGCATTGAATTGCTGACGCAACTCGATCGGCATGTTCACCTGCGCCGCGTAAGGCACAATCCCGATCGAAACGCCGTTCTTCTTGTCATTTGCTTTCACGATGTCGACGAACGAGGTCGCAGCTTCGCGCAGTGCCTGAATTTTCGACACACCGCCGCTGCTTACCGCACTTCCCATCGAACCCGTGATGTCGAGAACCAGCATCACCTCGATGTTGGACACGCCCTGTGCGGCCTGGGTTGATGTCGGCCCTTCAAGATAGTCCCGGGGTGAGAAGATGCCCATGAAGAAGTTGTGCGACCGAACGCTGGCCGAAATCGTCACTTCCCGCTTGCCGGGCACGTTGATCGCGGTAACGATCGGGGCACTGTATTCGACCATGAACAGCCCGTCGCCAAGGCCGACCTTCGCGAACCAGTCGTTCGCGATGGATGTCGGCGTGCGGGCCGTGGCAAAGTCGTCGGGAAGGGCCGCTGCTGCAAGGGCGGCACGGTCCAGCGTCTGCTGCATGGCGACGCGCCGGGTTTCAAACCGCATCACGTCAATGGCAATGCCACCGAAAAGGATCATCGCAAGGAAGGTGAAGATGATGATCAGGGCCATCGACCCGCCCTCATCATCGCGAAAGCGCGCCATCGAGGCGCCCGCACGTCCCAGGACCAACGCAAAAATTGGTTTACGCATTGTCGTGACCTTCCAAAATGGCAGCTTGCCCGCAGCGGGCAGGAGGTTCCATCGCTCATTAAGACATAAGTTCTGGCGGAAGTGTGGCATTTGCAAAGGAACGGCGCGAAAATCACCGCTTCTGGAAACAATTCTGGGGGCTCTGGCGGATGTCGGACGTGAAAAGTGGCAAATCCAGTGCAGTTCCCCACAGCGTCGCCAGAGTGGAAGGCCTTTGAAAGGTTAACCGATTCGGTCGCCAGGGGCGAATCAATCGGGACTGTGCGGGTGCGTCTCGGCTCTTTGGGCGTGATGGCAAGGTGATTGCGCTACCATCTGCCATAGAGACACTTCGATGGGTTCACAGTTGCGATTTGCACGTTACGGTGCGCGCGGGTGCGGCCGGCTTGCCGGACAGCGCACCCTGCCGGACAGGGAGGAATGGCATGCATGCGACCGGAGAGCCCAGCTTTCGCGAGTCGGTTGACCTTATGTTCAACCGCGCCGCAAAGCTGATGGATATGAGCCCAGGATTGGAACAGAAGATCCGGGTCTGCAACTCTACCTACACGGTGCGCTTTGGCGTGCGGCTGCGCGGCAAGATCGAGACGTTTACCGGCTATCGGTCGGTTCATTCGGAACATATGGAGCCGGTCAAGGGCGGCATCCGCTTTGCGCTTTCGGTCAACCAGGATGAGGTTGAGGCGCTTGCCGCCCTGATGACCTACAAATGCGCGCTGGTGGAGACGCCGTTTGGTGGCTCCAAGGGTGGCCTGTGCATCGACCCCCGCGCCTGGGATGAGCATGAGCTGGAACAGATCACCCGCCGTTTCGCCTATGAGCTGATCAAGCGCGACCTGATCCACCCGGCTCAGAACGTGCCCGCCCCCGACATGGGCACGGGCGAGCGTGAGATGGCCTGGATCGCCGACCAATACGCCCGGATGAACACCACCGACATCAACGCCAAGGCTTGCGTGACCGGCAAGCCATTGTCGGGCGGCGGTATCCAGGGCCGGGTCGAGGCCACGGGGCGCGGCGTGCAGTTCGCGCTGCGCGAGTTCTTTCGCCACCCCGAAGATGTGGCCAAGGCTGGCCTTTCCGGCGGGCTGGAGGGCAAGCGGGTGATCGTGCAAGGCCTTGGCAACGTGGGCTATCACGCCGCCAAGTTCCTGAGCGAGGAAGACGGTTGTATCATCACCGCCGTCATCGAACGCGACGGGGCGCTGGTCAATCCCAAGGGCCTCGACATCGAGGATGTGCGGCAATGGATGAACGGGCATGGCGGGCTTTTGGCCGGCTATCCCGGTGCGACCCATGTGGCCGACGGTGCCGCGGTGCTGGAGGAAGAGTGTGACCTTCTTATTCCCGCCGCACTGGAGGGCGTGATCCATCTTGGCAACGCCGGCCGGATCAAGGCGCCGCTCATCATCGAGGCGGCGAACGGCCCGATCACCTATGGCGCCGATGAAATCCTGCGGCAGAAGGGCTGCGTCATCATCCCCGACATGTATGCCAATGCGGGCGGGGTGACGGTCAGCTACTTCGAATGGGTCAAGAACCTGAGCCACATCCGCTTTGGCCGCATGCAACGCCGGGCCGAGGAGTCGCGGTCACGGATACTGGTGGAGGAACTGGAGCGGCTGAGCAATGACCAGCACCTTGGCTGGACCCTGTCGCCCGACTTCAAGGAAAAGTTCCTGACCGGTTCGGACGAGTTGGCACTGGTGCGATCCGGCCTCGATGACACGATGCGCACGGCCTATCAGGCCATGCGCGAGGTCTGGCACAGCCGCGAAGGGGTCGAGGATCTGCGGGTGGCGGCCTACATCGTGTCAATCAGCCGGGTGGCGGCGACGTACCGGTCAAAGGGGCTGTAACTTCCGGGCGCTGGCCGGAAGTTTAATTCGCGAGCAGGGAACGGAAACCCTGTTCACTGACGTTAGGGAAGGCAGGCGGGCCGGAATGGCCGGCTTTGTCATTGCGATCTTGAAAGGTTTCTCGTGTCCTCACCTTCCCTCTCCTCAGCATACCTTGGTGCCGTTGTTGCCATGCTGCTTGCCGGGGCCGTCCACGCCCAGGACGGCCCGCCACCCGGTGTCGCCGCAGGCCCACCGGGCCCCGGTTATGTTCTCCATGACGATCTGGCCTATGCCGACCGTTCCGCCGATCGCAACCTGCTCGACATCTACGTGCCGGACGGCGTGGAGAACCCCCCGATCGTCGTGTACATCCATGGCGGCGGTTTCATGGTTGGCGACAAGTCTGATCCCGATGGGCTGGACATGTTCATGCGCGCCGGGATCGCCGTGGCCGCGATCAACTATCGGCTGTCGGATCAGGCGGTCTGGCCCGGACAGTATGAGGACCTGCAGGATGCCTTCGCCTTCGTGCGCGCCAATGGCGATGCGCTGGGCTATGACGAAACGCGGATCGCGTCCTTCGGGGCTTCGGCGGGCGGGCATCTTTCGGCGGTGGCGGGGATCACCCTGGCGGCCGATCCAACAACGGCGCTGAAAGCCTCGGTCGTGTGGTTCCCGCCGGTCCTGTTCACCGAGATGGATGCAGACATGGCCACTATCCGCGTGACCCCGGCCATGGGGGCGACGGACGCGGCGGGTTCGGCTGAATCCCGGCTTATCGGCGCGCCGGTGGGCGAAAACCCCGCCCTTGCCGAAGCGGCCAGCCCGCTGACGATGCTGGCGGCCCTGCCTGCAGACACGGTGCTGCCGTCTTTCCTGATCATGCACGGTTCTGACGATACCAACATCTCGCGCCTGCAGTCGGGGCGGCTGATGATGGCGCTGCTGGCCCGGCCGGGGATGCGGGAGCTGGAGTATCGGCTGCTGCCCGACTCGGGCCACGGAACCGGCGGGTTCAAGCGCCTGGAACCGATCGCCGAGGTGGTGGCTTTCCTGCGCGACAAGCTGGCCGAGTAGGTCTGCTGCGCAATGCAGCCCGCCCGCGACACCTTTTGTCGCGGGCAGCACAGGAAACTGCAGCTTCCTGTTGAACATACCGCTGGGACCCGGTTCAATGGCCGGCGTCAGGAAAGGTCTGTCCATGCGCTATTCAGGCTTGAAGGTCATCACCGAGGGGCTGTTCGGCAACAAGGGCTGGAAACCGGCCTGGCGCGATCCGGCGCCGAAGGCCGAGTATGACGCGATCATCATCGGCGGCGGCGGGCACGGGCTGGCGACGGCGTTTTACCTGGCCAAGAACCATGGGCTGACCAATATCGCGGTGCTGGAAAAATCTCACATCGGGTCAGGCAATATCGGCCGGAACACGACCATTGTCCGGGCCAACTACTTCCTGCCGGGGAATAGTGAATTTTACTCACATTCCCTGAAGCTGTGGGAGGGGATGGAGGCCGAGCTTAACTACAACGTGATGCATTCGCAGCGCGGCCTTATCAACCTGTTCCATTCCGATGGCCAGCGCGATGCCTTTGTGCGGCGCGGCAATGCGATGATAAATCAGGGGGATGACGCGATCTTGCTGGACCGCGAGGGCGTGCGCGAGCATCTGCCTTACCTTGATTTCGAACAGACGCGGTTCCCGATCTATGGCGGCTTGCTGCATCCCCGTGGCGGCAGCGCCCGGCACGACGCGGTGGCCTGGGGCTATGCGCGGGGGGCGGATCAGCGGGGCGTGGACTTGATCCAGAACTGCGAGGTTACGGGGATCGACATCGAAAATGGTGTCGTGCGCGGCGTCCAGACCACGCGCGGGGCGATCCGGGCCAAGAAGGTGGGGATCATCGTGGCGGGGCGGTCGTCCCAGGTGGCGGCGATGGCCGGGATGCGGTTGCCGATTGAAAGCCACGTCTTGCAGGCCTTTGTGACCGAGGGGCTGAAGCCGGTGATCAACCATGTCGTCAGCTTTGGCATGGGGCACTTCTATATCAGCCAGTCGGACAAGGGCGGTTTGGTGTTCGGCGGCGACCTTGATTTCTACGCAAGCTACGCGAGCCGCGGGAACCTGCCGATGGTGGAGCATGTGATGGAGGCGGGCATGACCCTGATGCCGATGATCGGGCGGGCCAAGGTCCTGCGCAGTTGGGGCGGGATCATGGACATGTCGCCGGACGGGTCGCCCATCATCGACAAGACGCATATCGACGGGCTTTTCATCGACTGCGGCTGGAACTACGGGGGCTTCAAGGCGGTGCCGGCCAGCGGCTGGTGCATGGCGCATCTGATGGCGACCGGCGAAAGCCACGAGGTCGCCCGGAAGTTCCGGCTGGACCGCTTTGCGACGGGGCATCTTCTGGATGAAGAAGGCACCGGCAGCCAGCATAACCTGCATTGAGGGGCGCGCGAATGAACCTTTGTCCGAGCCTTGCGGCGGCTCCCCTCGCCTCTCCCCTCCCCACGCGGGGCAGGGGTGGCACTGGGCGCACCTGTCCCGCGACCGCCCAAAGTGGTCGGTTTGCCGAGAGGTCGGATGCCTCCGGCGGGGATATTTTTGGACAGATGAAATCGGGGTTTCGTAAATGCGCCTGAAATGCCCCCTTTGCGGTGACCGGGACCGGCGGGAGTTCTACTACTATGGGGCGGAGGACTATCTGCATCGCCCCGTGGAGGGCGCTTCGCTGGCTGACTGGGACAATCACCTGCATCTGCGGGACAATCCCGCCGGGATGACGCGGGACCTTTGGTATCACGAGGCGGGGTGTGCGCAGTGGCTGGTGGTCACCCGGAACACGGTGACGCATGAGATCTTGGGCGTGGACCTTGTGGCGGAGCGCAGGACATGAGGATTGATGGCAAGGGCCTGATCGACCGGACGAAACCGGTGCGCTTCCGCTTCGATGGCAAGGATTACGCGGGCTACAAGGGCGACACTCTCGCCTCGGCGCTGCTGGCCAATGACGTGCGGCTGATGGGGCGGTCGTTCAAGTATCACCGGCCTCGGGGCGTTCTGACGGCCGGGTCAGAGGAGCCGAACGCGCTGGTGGAGGTGATTGGCGCGAAGAACCAGACGCCGAACGTGCGGGCCACAGTGCAAGAGGTGTTCGAGGGGCTGGTTGCCCAAAGCCAGAACCGCTGGGGGTCGCTGCGGTTTGATCTGCTGGCGGTGAACGACTACCTGTCGCCCTTCCTGAGTGCGGGCTTTTACTACAAGACCTTCATGTGGCCGCGTGCCCTCTGGGAAGGGCTATACGAGCCGGTTATCCGCCGGGCGGCGGGGCTTGGCAGCCTGTCGGGCCAGCACGATGAAGGCGTCTATGAGAAAGCCTTCGCGTTTTGTGATGTGCTGGTGATCGGGTCGGGGCCCGCGGGGCTGATGGCGGCGCTGACGGCGGGGCGGTCGGGGGCGGATGTGATCCTTGCCGAGGAAAGCCATGCGCTTGGCGGGAGGCTTTTGTCGGATGGCGGGACCATCGGCGGGATGCCGGCGGAGGAGTGGGTGGCGCAGGTCGTGGGCGAACTGACCGCGCTGCCAAACGTGCGGATCATGACGCGCACCACGGTGACGGGCGCCTATGACCACGGCACCTATGGCGCGCTGGAGCGGGTAGGCCTGCACAAATCTGCCCGGCCCAACCTGCCGCGTGAGTGTTTCTGGCGGATCGTGGCGGGCCATACGGTGCTGGCCGCCGGGGCGCTGGAGCGGCCGGTGGCGTTTGAAAACAACGACCGGCCGGGGATCATGATGGCCTCGGCGGTGCGCACCTACCTTAACCGCTATGGGGTAAGCCCTGGCAAGCGGGTGACCCTGTTCGCCAACACCGATGCGGCACGGGCGACCGCGCGAGACCTGATGGCGGCAGGCGTGCAAGTTGCGGGGATCATCGACCCGCGGCCCGATGCCTTTAGTGTCGAAGATTGCCCGGTGCATGTGGGGGCTGAGGTCATCGGCTCACGCGGGCGGTTGGGGCTGTCGGCGATCAAGGTCCGCAAAGGCGGCGAGGTCTTCGAGATCGAGACCGACTGTCTGGCCATGTCGGGCGGGTGGAACCCGTCGATCCACCTGACCTGCCATATGAACGGGCGGCCACGGTGGGATGAGGATCTGGCGGCTTTCGTGCCGATGGAGGGCGCAGTGCCGGGGCTGGTCGCCGTCGGGGCGGCAAACGGCAGCATGTCCACCCATGGCGCGCTGGCCACCGGACATGCAGCCGCGCTGCGGATGGTTCAGGCTTTGGGGCGGAAGGTCGGTGTTGATCTGCCTGCAGCTGAGGATGCCCCTTATGCGCTGCGGGCCCTGTGGGCCGTGCCGGGCGAAGGGCGGGCTTGGCTTGATTTCGCCAATGACGTGACTACCAAGGACGTCAAGCAGGCCGCGCAAGAGGGTTTTCGCAGCGTCGAACACATGAAGCGTTACACGACGCAAGGCATGGCACCGGATCAGGGCAAAAACTCCAACGTCGCGGCGCTGGCGGTGCTGGCGGATGCGACCGGGCGCAGCATCCCCGAGACGGGGGTAACCACCTTCCGCCCGCCTTACGTGCCGGTGTCGATTGCTGCCATGGGCGCGGGGGGGCGGGCCGAAGGGTTTGCACCGCAAAGGTTCCTGACATCCGACCAAGCCAGCCGCGACCGGGGCGCGCCAATGATCGAAGCGGGGCTGTGGTATCGCCCCAGCTATTTCCCGAAGCCGGGCGAGGCGACCTGGCGTGAGGCTTGCGATCGGGAAGTCATGATGGTCCGGCAGGCGGTGGGCGTTGCTGACGTGTCCACGCTGGGCAAGATCGACATTCAGGGCAAGGACGCAGGGCGGTTCCTTGATTTCGTCTATACCAACACCTTCAGCACGCTGCCGGTGGGCCGGGTCCGCTATGGGCTGATGCTGCGCGAGGATGGGATGGTGCTGGATGATGGCACAAGTGCCCGGTTGGGCGATCAGCACTACCTGATGACAACCACCACCGCGGCGGCGGGTCTGGTGATGCGGCATCTGGATTTCGTGCATCAGGCGTTTTGTGCCGACTGGCAGGTGCGGCTCATCTCTGTCACCGAATCCTGGTCACAGTTTGCAGTGGCTGGGCCAAAGGCGCGGGCGCTGGTCAATTCCTTCCTTGAGGTGCCGGTCGATCTGCCCTTCATGGGTGTCGCCCCGGTCCGCATTGGCGGGGTGGATGGGCGGCTTTTCCGGATCAGCTTCAGCGGTGAAGAAGGGTATGAGATCGCCGTGCCCACCCGCTATGGCGAGGCGCTGTTCCGGGATCTGGTGGCCCGGGCCGAGACGATGGGCGGCGGACCCTACGGGATGGAGGCGCTGAACGTCCTGCGGATCGAAAAGGGCTTCATCACCCATGCCGAGATTCATGGCCGGGTAACCGCGCATGATATCGGGATGGAAAAGATGGTCAGCGCCAAGAAGGATTGCATCGGCAAATCCGCAGCCACGCGCCCCGGCCTTTGGGGGCCAGAGCGGGAACAACTTGTGGGCCTGAAAGCGGCAGAGCCGATTTCGGCGGGCGCGCATCTGTTCGTGCCGGGGGCAGAGGTCCATCGTGAGACGGATCAGGGCTATGTCACCTCGGTCGGGTGGTCGCCCACTGTCGGGGCCTGGCTGGGGCTGGGGTTCTTGAAAGACGGCCGGGCGCGGCTGGGTGAGCGCGTTCGGCTGGTCGATCATCTGCGCGGGCTGGATGTGATCTGCGAGGTCTGCAATCCGGTCTTTCACGACCCTGAGGGGGAGAAGCTGCGTGCCTGAACTGATTGCAAAATCCGCACTTGAAGGGCAGGGGCCGGTGGCCCTTGGCGGCGTCACGCTGGCCGAGGCTGCGGTGGGGCCGATCACGTCCATCGCGGTACTGCCGGGCGGGGCAAAAGCGGTGGCCAAGGGCCTAAAGCCACTGGGCCTGGCGATGCCCGCGCCGAACGGCTTTGCCGAAAAGGCGGGCGCGCGGATCATCTGGACCGGGCGCGAGCAGGCGTTTCTGACCGGCGTCGCACCCCCAAGTCTGGAAGGGGCTGCGCTGACCGACCAGTCGGACGGCTGGGCGGTGCTGATGCTGTCGGGCGTTGGCGCGGTGGATGTGCTGGCGCGGCTGATGCCATTGGACCTGCGACTTAATGCCTTCCCGGTCGGTCGGGCGGTGCGGTCGGGGTTGAACCACATGAACGCGGTGATCCTGCGGACCGGGGATTATGCATTCGAGATCATGGTCTTCCGGTCAATGGCCCGGACCGCCTGGCATGAAGTTGTGGCGGCGATGGAGGCAGTGGCCGCCCGTGCGGTGCTGAAGGCCTAGGCGGAAAGGCGCGGGGCGGGAATTTTGTCACTGGCGTGTCATTGAACGGGTGTTTACACCTTTCCTGAAAATAAGATTAAGGAAAGGTGCACGAATGGCCCCCGACGGTCAGATGCTGCAACAGACTGGCGCCCCGAATGTCTATGACGCCGACCCGATCCCCGAAGCCGCACGGGCCGAGATTGAACGGCTGCTGACCTCGGGCGATCTGTTCCGCTACACGGCCCCTGCGGATGCGCCGGTGGCCCTTTTGGAAGCCGAGTTTGCGGCCCTGATGGGCACGCGCTATGCGCTGGCGGTGTCGTCCTGTTCGGCGGCGCTGTTTCTGGCGCTCAAGGCGCTGGACCTGCCGCGCGGGGCAAGGGTGCTGATCCCGGCCTTCACCTTTGCCGCAGTCCCCTCCAGCCTGGTGCATGCCGATTGTGAGCCGGTTCTGGTCGAGGTTGGCGAAAACTACCGCGTGAACATGGATGATTTTGCGGCCAAGCTGCCGGGTGCGGCTGCGGTCATGATCAGCCACATGCGCGGTCATACCAGTGACATGGACGCGATCATGGCGCTGTGCGACGCGGCGGGAATTCCGGTGATCGAGGACGCGGCCCACAGCCTGGGCACTGTCTGGGACCGGCGCAACATCGGAACCATTGGCAAGGTGGGCTGTTTCAGCTTTCAGTCCTACAAGATGGTGAACGCGGGCGAAGGCGGCATCATGATCACCGATGACCCGGAAATCGCAGCACGGGCGATCATCATGTCGGGCGCCTATGAGGCGAACTGGAAAAAGCATCCGGGCCTGTCAAATTCCTGCGCGCATTGGCAGAACAAGCTGCCTTTGTATAACCTGCGGATGCAGAACCTGTCGGCCGCCGTGATCCGCCCGCAACTGCCGCTGGTGGCGGAGCGGGTGGAAAAGGGCCGGGCAAACCATGACCATGTGGCGGCGCGGCTGAACGGATCTGCGCATCTGCAGGTGCCGGACCCGTTGGCCCCGGAAGTGCGTGCGCCGGATTCGATCCAGTTCAATCTGGTGGGTGACTGGACGGATGCGCAGGCGTTGGGCTTTCAGGCCGCAACCAAGGCCCGCGGCGTGACGGTGCAGGTCTTTGGCTTGAGCGAGGGCAATGCGCGGGCGTTCTGGAACTGGCAGTTTCTGGGTGAGGTGCCGGACCTGCCACAGACGCGGGCCATGCTGATGCGGGCCTGCGATGTGCGCCTGCCACCGCGGCTGACCCGGGCCGAGCTGGACTATATCGCCGATGCCATCCTTGACGCAGCGGTTGAGGCGCGGGGCTGAACCCGGACTTTTGGCCTGCCACGGTTGGCAACCAAAATGAGCGCGTTCCGCGCACGACTTTTGTCTCGCCCCTGCGTGTGAAGGACACGCAGAAGCTCGGCCGGGCCTCCGGCGGGGATATTTGGGAACAGGTGATCCGGCTTTCGGGGGGTCACAGCACCCTTAGCGTTGGCGCAAGCCAAGGGCAGTCAGCCAGGGCCGGGGCGATAACCTCTTGCGCGATCAGCGGCTTCAGGCGGGCCGCGATCTGGGCCGGGACGTCGCGCAGGATGCCGGCGCGGGCGGAGAGTGACAAGGTCCGGTGCAGGGCGGCAAAGGGCAGGGGCCGCACCTCGACCATCGGGCGAAAGGCGCGGGCCTGATGCAGGGCAAGGGGGGTGAGGATCGTCCAGCCTTCGCCACCCGCCACCATGGCCAGAATGGCGGCGTAGCTGTCGAGTTCAAAGCGGTGCGCGGGTTTCATCCCCAGGCGCGACAGGTGCGCAGCGATCTGGCGGCCCATCAGGTGGCGCGCGGTGTAAAGGATGAGCGGCAGGTCTTCGATCACGGCACCCGGAGGGGTGACGGCAACGAAAGGTTCTGACATCAGGGGATGGACTTCGCGCCAGTCGCCTTCCGCCTCGGCGTCTGCGGCGATGACGATGTCGAGGGCGCGCGCCTCAAGCTGGTCAAGCAGGCGGTGACTAGCGCCGGTTTCCAGAAGGAAGCGGCAGCCTTTCAGATCCCGCGCGAGGATCGACAGCAGCCGCGGGGTCACGTTGCTGTCAAAATCCTCGATCACGCCCAGGCGCAGGGTGGTCATCCCTGACAGATCGGCCATCGCCAATTCGGCGCGCGCCTCGCTGGCGGCGTTCAGGATGGTCTGGGCGTGACGGCGGAACATCGCCCCCGCTGGCGTGACCGGCATCGGTCTTCCTGAGCGGTCAAGCAGGATGGCCCCCAGCGCGGTTTCCAGACCGGACAGCTGCTGACTGACGGCAGAGGGGCTGACGCCAAGGCGGCGGGCGGCGGCGGAGATCGAGCCTTCTTCGGCTGCGGCCACGAACACCTCGATCCCCCACAGCGTGACGCGGCCCTCAGCCTCGGCCATGGGTCAGAGCTTTGACAGTTTCTTCTGCAACTCGGCCAGTTGCTTCTTGATCTCGGCAATGTCGTCGGGGGCAGCGGCGGGGGTCTCATCCTCACGTGCGGGGCCGGAGGCGTTCCAGCCGGGCATCCCGCCCAGCATGGTCTTCAGGAACGCCTCTTGCTGCTTGCGGATCGCGTCAAACCCCGGGACGGCGACCATCGGGTTTGGAAAAGTGGTCAGGTTTTCCATCATCTTGGTCTGGCTTTCGCGCAGCATCTCAAAGCTGGAGGCGAGGAACTGCGGCACGACTGACTGCACGCCGCTGGTATAGCTGCGGACAAGGTCGGTCAGCACATGCACCGGCAGGACGCTTTCGCCTTTGGATTCATGTTCGGCCACGATCTGCAGCAGGTATTGCCGCGTCAGGTCATCGCCGGTCTTGAGGTCAACGATCTGCACCTCACGCCCCAGACGGATGAAGCCGGCGATATCTTCCAGCGTGACGTAGTCAGACGTTTCGGTGTTGTAGAGGCGACGGCTGGCGTAGCGCTTGATCAGCAACGGCTTTTCGGTTTCGGCCATGGTGCCCCCCCAAGGGATTTATGCAACTGCAGAGAAGCTTACGGGAGCGTTGGCGAAAAAGAAAGGGCGGGCACGGGTGTTGACCCGGCCCGCCCTGCGCCCAACACGGGGCGCGCACTCGTTACACGCAGCGATTACTTCGCAGCTGCAGCAGCTTTCTTCGCAGCGGTCGTCACTTCGGCGGTGGCTTTCTTGACCACGGCAGTTGCGTCTTCCGACATGTCCCTGCCAGCGGCCAGCATCAGCTCAACCGTTTCCATCTGCACTTTCTTCGCGATCTCGGCGAAGGCGGCCATGTTCTCGGCGGCCATCTCGGCGGCGGCCGAGGCGAAATCGGTTGCGGATTTGCTGTAGTCGGTCGGCTCGGACTTGGCTTTGGCCATGTCTGCAACCTTGGACAGGGTGTCCTTGGTCCACTTGGCCGAAATCTCGGTCGATTTTTCAGCAGCTTCGATGGCGACTTTCGAGAATTTCTCGGCGAAAGCAGCCTGGGTCTTGAATGCGTTCTGCATTGCAGAGGCATCAACCGGGAACGAGGCCATCATGTCTTGCATGGTCTTGGCGAAATCGGGGGTCTTGGTCATTTGCTTTTCTCCGCTTGAGTGCGAGCACCGGCCCGCCTTTCGATGACCAAGATATACATGCTGCAGTGCAGCAATTCAAGTCCCTTTCTGCACTGCAGCAAAACTGTCAGCTTCGTCTGGCTAACCCTGCGGAATGCGGGTGAAATGTCAGTTTGCGGCACCCGTTGCCGGGTTTGCCACCACATATGTCCCCGGCGCGGCGCACAGCGAATCGGCTGGTGTCCGGGCCTTGACCATCGGGCCTGACCGATCTGCCAGCCAGTCGCGCCAGCGCGGCCACCAGCTGGCCTTGTGGAAGGTGGCACCCTGCAACCAGGCCTCGGGGTCACCGGTCACGGGGCCATCATTGGTATAGTGGCCATACTTGTCTTTGGCGGGCGGGTTAATGATCCCGGCGATATGGCCCGACTGCGACAGGATGAAGGTCTTGTCCCCCGATCCCATCTGTTTCACGCTGTTGAAGCTGCCGCGCCAGTGGGCGATGTGGTCCGTCTCGCACGCAATGGCGCAGACCGGCAGCTTGATGTCGGCAAGGCTGGCGGGGTGGCCGAAGACCGGGAATTCGCCCTTGGCAAAGCCGTCACCCTGGCACAGGCCGCGCAGGTACTGGACGGCCATCGTTGCGGGCAGGTTGGTACCGTCGCCGTTCCAATACAGCAGGTCAAAGGCGGGCGGTGCCTCACCCATCATGTAAGATTTGATCGCGGGGGTGTAGATCAGGTCGTTGGAGCGCAGGAAGCTGAAGGTCTTGCTCATGAACTTGCGCGACAGGATGCCGTCCTGTTCGGTCTGGCGTTCGATTCCATCGACGAAATCGTCGTTCAGGAAAACGCCAACCTCACCCGGGTCGGAAAAGTCAGCGAGGGTGGTGAAGAAGGTCGCCGACTTGACGCTGTCATCGCCGGCCTTTTGCAGATGCGCAAGCGTGAGGCCCAGCGTGGTGCCCGCAATGCAATAGCCGACGGCGTTGATCTGTTTTTCGCCGGTTATCCTGCGAACCTCGGCCATGGCGCGCAGGTACCCGTCGCGCATGTAGTCATCCATGCTGGTGCCGGCATAGGATGCATCGGGGTTGACCCAGCTGACCACGAACAGCGTAAAGCCCTGATCGACAATCCACTTGATCAGCGAATTCGCGGGCTTGAGGTCCATGATGTAGAACTTGTTGATCCACGGCGGAAAGATCAGCAGCGGGGTCTTGTGGACCTTCTCGGTGCTGGGCGCGTACTGGATCAGTTCCAGCATCCGGTTGCGGTAGACCACTTCGCCGGGCGTGGTGGCCAGGTTCTCGCCGACCTTGAACGCCTCACGGTCGGCAAGGGTGACCAGCAGGTCACCCTGGTTCGATTCGATGTCTCGGACCAGATTCTCCAGCCCCTGGACCAGACTTTCACCATCGGTTGCCACGGCCTTTTCCAGGGCGTCGGGGTTGGTGCCAAGGAAATTGGTCGGGCTGAACATGTCGACGATCTGGCGGGTGAAATAGTCCACCCGGCGGCGGTCAGACGGGTCAAGCGTGTCCATGTCGCCCACGGCGGTGGTGATCGCTTCCGAGTTCAGCAGGTATTGCTGCTTGAGGTAGTTGAAGAAGGGATGCGTTTCCCACAGGGGGTTCTGAAAGCGGCGGTCCTTTGGTCCGGGGTCTGGCGGGGCCTTGAATTCGCCCTTCGCAAGCGTCTGTTGCGCCTCGACATAATGCTTGAGCGTCTTGCCCCAATAGCTGACCTGATGTTCCACCACCTTGGCAGGGTTCTGCATCATCTCGGCCAGATAGGCGGCGGCGGCCTTCATGTAGACGTCGGGTGCCGGGCCGTGCAGCGACGGGTCGGTCTGCTGGCGGAGGGTCAGGGCAGCGGTCAGGCGCTTTGACAGCTCATCAACCTTGGCAAGGTTGACATTCAGCCTGGCACTGCGCGCCGCCACTTCGGCCTCGGTAACCGGGCCATTCTCTTCTGTTGTCATGACAACGTTTCCCCCCTATCTTCGCCGCTGTGCAGCATTGCGTCGCCACACCCTGGTCGGCCTTGCCACGTTGGCCCCCCTGCGGGCAAGGAGATGCGATGAAGTATATGTACACCTATGACCTGATGGAAAGTGCGCGCAACACGAATGAGTGGTTGGGTGCAACTGCGCGGGCCATGGCGTCTTACCCGGCCTTTGCACTGTCGATGAACCCGATGTTGCCGATGATGGCCGCCTGGGGCGAGGTGGCAGAGCGCAGTTTCAGCCGCATGATCGCCAAGCCCGACTGGGGCATTCGGTCGATCGTCGGCCCCGACGGGCAAGACCATCTGGTGGACGTAACGCCAGTCGTGCAAAAACCCTTCGGCGATCTGGTGCAGTTTTTCGTCCGCCGCCGCCCGCCGATGGCGCGCAAGGTGCTGCTGGTGGCGCCGATGTCGGGGCACTATGCCACGCTTCTGCGGTCCACGGTGAACAGCCTGCTTCCGGACGCTGATGTCTACATCACCGACTGGCACAATGCGCGCGACATTCCCGTCAGCGCCGGCAAGTTCGACGTTGAGGATTACACGCTCTATCTGGCCGAGTTCATGAAGGCGCTGGGCCCCGATATCCATGTCATTGCCGTCTGCCAGCCGGTGCCGCTGACGCTGGCCGCCGTGGCCTATCTGGCCGCCGAAGACCCCGAGGCGCAGCCAAAGTCGCTGGTGCTGATCGGTGGCCCAGTTGACCCTGACGCTGCCGCCACCGAGGTGACGGACTTTGGCCGGCGCGTTACCATGGGCCAGCTGGAACACCTGGCAATTCAACGGGTTGGCTTCAAGCACAAGGGCGCGGGGCGGCTGGTCTATCCCGGCCTTTTGCAGCTGCAAAGCTTTATCACCATGAACGCTGAACGCCACAGCAAGGCGTTTTCCGAGCAGGTCTTCCGCGTGTCGCGCGGCGAGGCGTCGGATCATGACGCCCACAACCGATTCTATGACGAATACCTTGCCGTGATGGACATGACGGCAGAATTCTACCTGTCGACGGTCGAGCGCATCTTCAAGAACCGTGAGATTGCGACCAACAGCTTTGTCGTGGCAGGCCGAAAAGTTGACATAGGCGCAATCAACCGGGTTGCGGTGATGACGGTTGAAGGCGCGAATGACGATATCTCGGCCCCCGGGCAATGCGTCGCGGCGCTGAACCTGCTGACCGGCCTGTCCGATGACCAGAAGGCCCAGCACCTTGAGCCGGGCGCCGGGCATTACGGCATCTTCGCCGGCAAGAGCTGGCGTCTGAACATCCGCCCGCTGGTGCTTAGCTTTATCGACAAGGCGGCTGGCGGGGAAAAAGTCGCGGCCGGGCGCAAGCCCAAGATCGCGCTGGCCGCAGGGCAGTAGCGTCAGGCCAGAAGCAGCGTTGGCAGGCGTCCCGACAGGAACGTCTCCAACGCCTTTGTCACCGCCTCGGGCTGTTCGAGCTGGGGCAGGTGGCCGGCTTCGGCGATGATCTCAAGACAGCCATGCGGCATCATGCCGGCCATAAACTCAGCCCGGCGGCGGGGAACGATGGTATCGGTCGCGCCCGCCATGATCAGGGTCGGGACATTGGCCTTGCGCAGGGTTTTCTGCTGGTCCGGCCGGCGCTGCATGGCGCGCAGCTGGCGGTTGAACTGATCGGGCCCAAGGTTGGCGGCCATGTCCTGCACCAGCGCCAACACCTCACCCCGCCAGGGGGCCGCGTAAAGTGCGGTTTCCGGCAGCATCTGGGCGATGCAATCAGCCATTTGGCCGGTCTTGGCTGCCACTAGCAAAGCCTCTTGCGCGGCGGCAAGCTGCGGGGGTTCGGGCAGGGGGTCGGTGGCGATCAGGGCGATGCGGCTGACAGCCTCCGGACGGCGGCGCAAGAGTTCAATCGCGATGTTGCCGCCAAGGCCGTGGCCGATGACGGCAAAACGGGCCGGCAGGTGTGGGGCCGCGTCCGTTGCAACCTTTTCAACGCTGTCGGCCATGCCGGGGGACAACAGGATGATGTGCCGCGTGGCCCCCAGGTGGGCGATCTGCGGCATGAACACCCGTGCATCGGCCATGAAGCCCGGGATCAGGACGACAGGTTCAGACATATCGGCCCCCAAAGGCCAGATTGCAGGAATATGCTGGATGGTCTGCTATCGTCATTGGTGCAGCATAGCCGACAAGCCAATGAAATCAAAGCTGGATCAGGGCTGACTTTTCATGGCCAGCAAACGCCCGAAAGTCAGCGGATGTTCGATTTATGCAATGGCATGGATGCATCAGACATGGCCGCGTCAGGCACGGGCAGCAGATCCTCGACCGTGGCGGTCAAAAGATCCAGGCAGGCGGGCGTGGAAAAGCGGTGGTCCGCCCCCTTGACCAGCGTCAGCCGCAGATCGGCGCTGTCGATGTGGTCCAGCAGCCCCAACCCGACCGAGGGCGGCACATCGGTATCAGCCGTGCCCTGCAGCAAGCGCACCGGGATGGGCAGTGTCAGGGGCCGGTCAAGAACCAGGTTTTGCCGGCCATCCTCTATCAGGCGGCGGGTGATGGGGTAAGGCTCATCGCTGTAGTCGGATGGGCGGAAAAGCACGCCCTCTGCCAACAGTGTCGCGTGGTCGGTGGACGAAAACTCATCCGCCCACATCCGTTCGGTAAAGTCCGGGGCGGCGGCAATGCCAACCAACCCCGCGACGTGGCCGGGCAGGTCACGCGCCAGCAAAAGCGCAATCCACCCGCCCATTGACGACCCGATTAGGATCTGCGGGCCGTCGGTCAGAACCTCGATCACGGCTGCCGCATCGTCACGCCAGTCGCCGATGCTGCCGTCAACAAACGCCCCGCGTGAGGCCCCGTGGCCCGAATAATCAAACCGCAGGAAAGCACGGCCCTGCGCCTGCGCCCAGGCCTGCAGGTGCATCGCCTTTGACCCGGTCATGTCGGACCGGAACCCGCCCAGAAAGACGATTCCAGGGCCGCGCCCCTCGGTCCAGTGGTAGGCGATGTGGCGGCCTTGCGGGGTGGTGAGATAGGTTGTCATGCTTTTAATATAGGTGGTTAGCCGGCCAAGTGTGAGGCCCCCCGCGGCCTGCGCGCGAAGAACCGCCCATGGCTTGACTTCCCTTCGGGGCCTTGTCAAACCGTCGGCCAACATAACCCGCAACCGGGCGTTTCGTAGGCGCCAAACTGACGAGGAGACGGCCCATGGCCCAGATTTCCCTGACATTTCCTGATGGAAACATCCGCCAATACCCTGCTGGCGTGACGCCGGCCGAAGTGGCGGCAAGCATCGCACCCTCACTGGCCAAAGCCTCCATTTCCGCGCAGGTGGATGGCAAGCACTGGGATATGGCGTGGCCGATCCAGTCGGATGCCAAGATCAGCCTGAACTCGTTGAAGGATGAGGCCCCGGCACTGGAGCTGATCCGGCATGACCTTGCGCATATCATGGCCCGCGCGGTGCAGGAAATCTGGCCAGATGTGCGCGTGACCATCGGCCCGGTGCGCGACTACGGCTGGTTCTACGATTTCGACCGCGCGGAACCCTTCACGCCCGAAGACCTTGGCGCAGTTGAGGCGAAGATGAAGCAGATCATCAACGCGCGTGAGCCGGTTCGCACGGAAGTCTGGCCACGCGAAAAGGCGGTCGAATACTACCGGGGCCGTCAGGAACCCTTCAAGCTGGAGCTGATCGACCGCATCCCCGAAGGTGAAGACCTGCGGATGTACTGGCACGGCAACTGGCAAGACCTGTGCCGGGGCCCGCATCTGCAGCACACAGGGCAGGTCCCGGCGGATGCCTTCAAGCTGACGCATGTCGCGGGGGCCTATTGGCTGGGCGATGCCAGCCGCCCGATGTTGCAGCGCATCTACGGTGTCGCCTTCCGCAACCGCGATGACCTGAAAGCGCACCTGACGATGCTGGAGGAGGCCGCGAAACGCGACCACCGCAAGCTGGGCCGCGAGATGGAGCTGTTCCACATTCAGGAAGAAGCCCCCGGCATGGTGTTCTGGCACCCGAACGGCTGGACGATCTACCGCCAGCTTGAGGACTACATGCGGGGGCGGCTGCGCAGCGCTGGCTACAAGGAAATCAAGACGCCGCAGGTCGTGGACCGGGTGCTTTGGGAACGCTCCGGCCATTGGGAAGCCTACCGCGAGAACATGTTCATCGTTGAGGTGGACGAAGAGGGCGCCAAGGAAAAGCGCATCAACGCGCTGAAACCGATGAACTGCCCCTGCCATGTGCAGGTCTATAATCAGGGCCTGAAATCCTACCGCGACCTGCCGCTGCGTCTGGCAGAGTTCGGGTCTTGCCACCGGTATGAAAGCAGCGGCTCGATGCACGGCCTGATGCGGGTGCGCGGCTTTACCCAGGACGACGCGCATATCTTCTGCACCGAGGATCAGATCGAAGCCGAATGTGCGGGGTTCATCCAGCTTCTGTCCAGCGTCTACAAGGACCTTGGGTTCGACACCTTCGACATCAAGCTGTCCACCCGCCCTGACGTGCGGATCGGCACAGATGCGCAGTGGGATATCGTCGAAGGTGCGCTGACGGGGGCCATCGAAAAGCTGGGCCTGCCGTATGAGATCAACCCCGGCGATGGTGCGTTCTACGGCCCAAAGCTGGACTTCAAGCTGACTGACGCGATTGGCCGCCACTGGCAATGCGGCACCTTCCAGGTTGACGCGCAGCTGCCTGACCGGCTGGGGGCGGAGTATGTGGGCGAAGATGGGGCCAAGCACATGCCCTATATGCTGCATCGCGCGGTTTTGGGGTCTTTCGAACGCTTTATCGGCATCCTTCTGGAAAACTACGCCGGGCGTCTGCCGTTCTGGCTGGCCCCACGGCAGGTGGTTGTCGCCTCTATCGTCTCGGACGCTGATCCCTTCGTGAACGAAGTCGTGGCGGCGCTGGTCAAGGCGGGCGTGCGGGCTGAGGCGGATACACGGAATGAAAAGATCAACTACAAGGTCCGCGAACATTCCGTCGGCAAGGTTCCGGTGATCCTGGCCATCGGAATGCAGGAAGTTGAAGCGAGAACTGTTTCAGTCCGCCGCCTTGGTGACACGCGAACTGAAACGATCAGCCTTGATGCAGCGATTGCAACCTTCGGGTTTGAAGCACTTCCGCCAACCGGAAACTGACGCAAGTCCTTGATCTGGATGAAAAGCCCTGGCACCCTGGCCAGGGCTTTTCCTTTTGCGGCGCGGCTGGCTGTGGTCACGAAACCGTCAGATCGTGCCAGGCGCAGTAACATCCGCCGGTCCCGGCCGAATTGTCCATTGTGACGCAGCCAAGAAGTCACACCGAATTCGACCGCAACAACCCACGATGAACCCAAAGAAGGATGCCGCTATGTCGTACCAAACCAAGACCCTTGTGATCGCCGGCGCTTTCATGGCCGCTTTGTCGGCTACCAGCGCGATGGCGCAGGAAAACGAAAAGTGCTTCGGCGTGTCGCTCGCCGGGCAGAATGACTGCGCAGCGGGCGAAGGCACCACCTGCGCCGGCACGTCGAAGGTCGACTATCAGGGCAACGCCTGGAAGCTGGTACCGGCCGGCACCTGCGTGACGATGGAGAAGGAGGCCGGGGAAGACGGGATGGCGCGGAAGGGCTCGCTGGAGCCACTGGACCGCGACCTGCCGGCAGCCTGACGCCACGCGCTCCCCCCGGCCAGGTTGGTCGGGGGGGCACCACTCTGGGGACCTTTACCATGCTTGACCAGACAAGGGGCGGACTGCCCGCAACGCCGGGAGTCGGCTACAAGCCACAGCATTTTTCGGCCATCATCGCCGATCCGGGCCCGGTTGGCTGGCTGGAAATTCATGCTGAGAACTACATGGGTGCGGGGGGCCGTCCGCTGGCACAACTGCGCCATCTGGCCGAGCGTTTTGCGATCTCGGTCCACGGGGTAGGCCTGTCCATCGGTGGCGAGGGTCCACTGGATGCAGACCACCTTGACCGTTTGCGCCAGCTTGTCGGCTGGCTGAACCCGGCCAGCTTTTCCGAACACCTGGCCTGGTCCACGCATGACGGGGCCTATCTGAACGACCTTTTGCCCTTGCCTTACACCGCCGCCACGCTGGCGCGGGTCTGCGACCATATTGACCGCGTGCAAGAGGTGCTGGGCCGCCGGATGTTGCTGGAAAACCCCTCGACCTACCTTGCGTTCACCGACACCGCGATGGCCGAGGTCGACTTTCTGACCCAGATCGCGCAGCGCACCGGATGCGGGCTTTTGCTGGACGTGAACAACGTCTATGTCTCTGGTATAAATCAGAATTATGATCCCATGACCTATCTGGAGGCTTTCCCGCTGCAGCTGGTGGGAGAGGTGCATCTGGGCGGTCATGATGAAGACGGCGATGATCACGGGCAGCGCCTTTTGATCGACAGCCACGGCGCGCCGGTGGTTGATCCGGTCTGGGCGCTTTACGCCCATGTCATCGCGCGGGGTGGCCCGCGCCCCACGCTGATCGAATGGGACAATGACGTTCCCGACTGGCCGATCTTGCAGGCCGAGGCCGCCCGCGCGGCCCAGGTGCTGGAGGGGGTCGCGTGATGCAATCCGCCTTTGCCGCCGCCTTGCTGAACCCCGACGCGGCAGTTCCATCCGGCCTTGTCGATCCGCTGGGCCGCCCTGCGCCGAAACGGTTTTCGGTCTATCGCAACAACGTGGCATCATCGCTGACCCGCGCTTTGGAGGCGGCCTTTCCCAATGTGCGCAAGCTGGTGGGGGATGAGTTTTTCGGCGCGATGGCCCTGGTCTTCCTGCGCGCCCATCCGCCCCGGTCGCGGATCATGATGCTGTATGGTGATGATTTTCCCGGGTTTCTGGAGGCGTTTCCCCCGGTTGCCCACCTGGCCTACCTGCCGGATGTCGCACGTCTGGATCAGGCGATGCGCGAAAGCTATCACGCGGCGGATGCAGCGCCTATTGCCGAGGCTGCGTTTCAGCGGTTCCTGGGGGCCGATATTGCCGATCTGCGCTTGCGGCTTGCGCCCTCGGTCCGGCTGGTGCGGTCACGCTGGCCGGTGGCGTCGATCTGGGCCGCACATGTCGAGGGTGGCCCTCTGCCGTCCCTAGGGCCAGAGGATGCGCTGATCCTGCGGGCTGAGTTTGACCCCCGCCCACATCGTCTGCCCCCCGGTGGCGGGGCGTTTCTGGCGGCTCTGCTGGATGGCCAGACGCTGGGCGCAAGTCTTGAAGCGGCGGGGCCCGGGTTGGACCTGCCTGCGATTCTGGCGCTGCTGATTGCCGGCCGCGCGATTGTTGGAGTGTCCGAATGAACCGGCTGTTGACCCTTTATGATCGCGGCAGCAAGGCGCTGGCCGATCAGGCCCACTGGCTTTTGCCCACCGCAGCGCGGCTGGTCTTTGCCGGGGTGCTGCTGAGCTATTTCTGGACCTCTGCAGGGACCAAGCTGGAGGGGCTCTTTACCCCATCGGTCGGGGCCTATGCGCAGATCTTCCCTCGGGCGTTTGAGGCGGTGGGCTATGACCCCGCGCAACTGGGCCTTTGGCATCGGCTGGTTGTGCTGGCCGGGGCCTGGGCGGAATATGTCCTGCCGCTGCTGATCGTGCTGGGCCTTTTCACCCGGTTGGCCGCGTTGGGGATGGCGGGGTTCGTGCTGGTCCAAAGCCTGACCGATATTTTCGGACATGGCGCGGGGGCCGGGGCCTGGTTTGACGCCGCATCAGACGCGCTGATCCTGGACCAGCGGGCCTTCTGGATGCTGCTGTTTCTTGTGCTGATCGTCAAAGGTGCGGGCCCGCTTTCGGCGGATCGGCTGCTTGCCGGGGCTATCCCCCGCCTTGCAGCTTGATTTTCGGCGAATCCTTGGCATCATCTGCATAGTGACGACAGAATTCCTGACCGCCTCTCTAGAATGAAGGCCCTGGAAGACCTGATGCCACGGCCCGCGGCAATGGCGCCGCGGGGGGGTTCTGAGAGGAGAAGCGGCATGCCGACAGGCACCGTGAAATGGTTCAACTCAACCAAGGGCTATGGTTTCATCGCGCCTGACAACGGCGGCAAGGATGTGTTCGTGCATATCTCGGCGGTCGAACGTGCCGGGCTGAAGGGGCTGAACGACAACCAGAAGATCGGCTACGAACTGCAGTCGGGCCGCGACGGGAAAGAATCGGCAGGCGACCTGCGCATTCTTTGATCTAGCTGGTCAGCGCGGCTTCGGTCGCGCTGTCCCATCCCAGATACCAGCGGGTGCCGTCCTGGATGACCGGTCGTTTCATCACGGTCGGCTGCGCTGCGATTTGAGCCTCAGGGTCAGACGCTTTCAGAAAATCGTTGAAAGCGCGGTAGGTGGTGGATTGCTTGTTCACCGCCAGATCACCGAATTCGTGGATGATCGCCTCAATCTCGGCCGCGCTGAGGGGCGTTGACCGGATGTCACGGAAGGTGACGTCCTTGCCCGCCGTTTGCAGGGTTTTCAGAGCCCGCTTGCAGGTGTCACAGGTTGAGATGCCGTAAAGAATCATGGCGGCAGGTCCTTTTGGGTGTTCACGAAGAAAAGCTGCACAGGATTGAATGATTTCAATGTCTTGCCTGTGGATGTCGGCGATTTTCTACCACAGGTCGACACTGATCGGAAGGGAGGGCGACAGGGCCCTTTACCCGTGGATCATCCGGGTCAGCGTGACCCCGGCCCAAGCCGAAAAGGCCGTCAGCGTGCCGCCCCAAACCGTGTCGGTCAAGACCATCTGCCAATGCCAGTCTTTCATGATGCTCCACGAGGTGAATTCGTAGGTCCCGTAGGCCATCAGGCCGATGATCAGGGCGGGCAGCAGGATCGGTGACCCGGTCTTCAGGGCAGGAAGCGAGACCAGGTACAAAAGCCCCCCGACATAGGCGAGGTAGAAGAGGGCCGCCGGGGCCAGCCGGATCGGATCGGCCATCAAGGGGCCGATGTGGCGGGTGAAAAGGGGCTTCATCACCAGTGTCAGCATGATCGCATCCAGAATCAGGAACACGGCTGCGGTGGTGGCGTAAAGTGTCAGAATTTGCATGGGGCGCTGCCTTTCGGTTTCCCGTAAACTAGAGTTCCCGTAAGCTAGGGCGATGCTGGGCAAGGGCGAGGGGGCCTGTGGGCACTAACCTCTGGTAACCCTCAGGCCCAGTCCCTTGCCTTGTCGCGCAGCCAATCCGCAAGGTCGCAGTCTTCGACAAGCCCCTGCGCGCAGCGGGTGAAGATCTGCCCGATCTCTTCGGTATTCCACGGAACGGCGACGCCATTGAGGTCAAGGCAAACATGCATGCAGTGAAAGGCCGGGCGGGTCATGGCATGCGCCTCGGGTTATGGCTGCCCTGTGATAGTCGTTGGAATATGCGCTGAAAGGTACATTTTGCAGGGCTGCGGTGGGCGGTGGCAGGTGCGGCGTTAGTGCCCTGCTGCGGGCCCTTGAAGGCTGCAAGGCCGGGGCCTAGTGTCCCGCCAATCGGATAAGGGGCAGGTCATGGCCGGCAAGCGCAGCATTTTCGAAGAGGTCGGTACCGGGCAGGCGGTGCCAGTGCCGCCAATGGGCGGCGGCATTGACGCAAAGCCCAAGGGCGCGCGGCGCGGCATCCGGCTTTGGCTGGTTGCGCTGTTCATGCTGGTCGTCACGATGATTGCCGTGGGCGGGTTGACCCGGCTGACTGACAGCGGGCTTTCCATCACCGAGTGGCGGCCCGTGACGGGTGCTCTGCCACCGATGAGCGCCGAGGCCTGGGACGCAGAGTTCCAGAAGTATCGCGCGATCCCGGAGTATCAGTTGCAGAACAAGGGGATGAGCCTTGAAGATTTCAAGGTCATTTACTGGTGGGAATGGGGTCACCGTCAGCTTGGCCGAGTGATAGGGTTGGTCTGGGCGGTAGGGTTCGCAGGCTTTGCGCTGGCCCGACAGATTCCGCCCGGCTGGACGGGGCGGCTTTTGCTTCTGGGCGCGCTGGGCGGCGCACAAGGGGCGATTGGCTGGTGGATGGTGTCCTCGGGCCTTGGGGGTGAGAGGGTGGATGTCGCAAGCTACCGTCTGGCGACGCATCTGGGGTTGGCCTTTGTCATTCTGGGGTTTCTGGCTTGGTATGTCCTCCTCCTCGGGCGGAGCGAGGCAGAGTTGATGACAGCGCGGCGCGGTCGCGAGGCAAGGCTTTTTGGCCTGTCCACTGGCCTGATGCATTTCGCATTCCTGCAGATATTGCTTGGCGCGCTGGTGGCGGGGATTGATGCGGGGCGGGCGTTCCCGACCTGGCCCCTGATGAACGGCAGCTTTTTCCCGGCGGATGCCTTTTATGTGCCGGATGGCGCAGGGGGCAGTCTGCCGGTCTGGCATGCATTCTTTGAAAACCCCGGGCTGGTGCAGTTTCTGCACCGGATGGCGGGGTATCTTCTGTTTGCGTTCGGCGTGGTCGTGTGGCTGCGGGGGCGCAAGTCGTCTTATCAGGCGACAAAGGCGGCGTTTCATGGGGTGATGGTGATGCTGGTCGCACAGATGGTGCTGGGCATCGTCACGGTGCTGACGGTGGCGCATATGCATGTGGCCATCACCCATCAGATTGGCGCGGTGATCCTGTGGGTGTTGATCCTGCGGGCACGGCATTTGTCACAATACCCCGTGGCGGGGTCGATCCGGGAAGGCACCGCATGAGCGTGTATGACGATCTGATGGCGTTCCAGCGCCAGACTGAGGCTTTGGCGCAAGTTGCCGGTCGGCTTGGCTGGGATCAGGAAACGGTGATGCCGGAGGGTGCTGCCGCGCAGCGGGCCGAGGAGATTGGCGCGCTGGAGGCGGTCTTGCACGCCCGGCGGACCGAAGGGCGGCTTGCGGTCTGGTTGCAACGGGCGAAAGCGCCCGACGAAGTGGGTGAGGCGCAGTTGCGCCAGCTGCGGCGCAGCCATGCGCGGGCCTCGAAGATTCCGGCGCGGCTGGCTGAAGAGATTGCGCGCGTCACCTCGCTGGCGCAAGGCGTCTGGGCAGGGTGCCGCGCGACCGAGGATGTGGCTGGCTTTCTGCCCACGCTGGCCCAGGTCGTGGACCTGAAGCGTGAGGAAGGTGCCGCGCTGGCCGAAGGCGGTGACCCCTACGACGCGATGGTCGATGATTATGAGCCGGGGATGACCGGGGCTGCGATTGCGGCGATGTTTGACGCGATGCGGCCCCGGCTGGTGGCCTTGCGCGGGCGGGTGCTTGGGGCGACCGCTCCGGCAGCGTTGACGGGCATCTTCCCGGCCGAGGCGCAGATGGCGCTGACGCGGGAATTGGCGACGGTCTTTGGCTATGACTGGACCCGGGGGCGGGTTGACCTTGCGGTACATCCGTTCAGCTCTGGCAGCGGCCAGGACGTGCGGATCACCACGCGGGTCAACGAGGCGGACCCGTTCAACTGCTTTTACTCAACCATCCACGAAGTGGGTCATGCGGCCTATGAACAGGGGGTGGACCCCGCCTATCTGCTGACACCCATCGGGCAGGGGGCGTCGATGGGCGTCCACGAAAGCCAAAGCCGAAGCTATGAAAACCAGATGGGCCGCAGCCGCGCCTTCACCGGCTGGCTTTACGGGCGGATGCGGGCGGTGTTCGGCGATTTCGGGATTGCGGATGCGGAAGGGTTCTACCGCGCCGTCAACCGGGTCCATTCGGGATACATCCGCACCGAAGCTGATGAGGTGCATTACAACCTGCATGTGATGATGCGCTTTGATCTGGAGCGGGCCTTGATCCGCGGGGATTTGCAGGTCGCCGACCTTGAGGGCGTGTGGAATGACCGGTTCCTTGCCGATTTCGGCGTGGCGGTGGACAAGCCGTCACACGGGATGCTGCAGGATGTGCACTGGTCTTGTGGCCTTTTCGGGTATTTCCCGACTTACACGCTGGGCAATGTCTATGCGGGCTGTCTGACCAAGGCCATGCGGGCCGAGGTGCCGGATCTGGACGCACAGATGGCCAAGGGCGATGTCAGCGCGGCCACCGGCTGGATGCGTGACCGTCTCCAGCGCCACGGCGCGCGCTATCTTCCACGGCAGGTAGTGGCGCAGGCTTGCGGGTTTGAACCCGATGCCGGGCCGTTCCTTGACTATCTGGAGGCAAAGTTCGGGGATCTTTACGGGTTGTGACCGGCGCTGGACCCTCAGTCGGCGCCTCAGACGATGGCAGTCCGGCTGTCTGGGTGCTGGCTTTGGGCCAGACGGTTGTCTACGCGGGCAGCTACTACTCATTCCCTGCCCTTTTGCCCGATCTGGTGACAGCGACGGGCTGGACAAAGGGAACCCTTGCGCTGGGTCCGACGCTGGCCTTCCTGATCATGGCAAGCCTGACCATCTGGACCGGGCGACTGGTAGACCGGGGCCTTGGCGGCGAGATGCTGATCTGGGGGCCGGTGCTGGCGGCCATTGGCGTGCTGGGGCTGGCCTTTGCGCCGACGCCCGGCCTGTGGCTGGTGGCCTGGGCGCTGATCGGGGTGGCGCAGGCGGGGTGCGTGTATGAGACCTGCTTTGCCTTTCTGACCCGGCGTCTGGGCGATGCGGCGCGGGCGGCAATCACCCGGGTCACGCTGGTGGCGGGGTTTGCAGGAACACTCGCCTTTCCCTTGGGTCACTGGGTGGGTGACCGGTTCGGCGGTCAGGGCGGGATGCTGGTCTTTGCCGGGGTCACCGCGCTTGCAGTGCCCTGCAACATCTGGGCGGTGCGCTCGCTGCGCGCCCGGGCGCGGGCGGGAACCGAGCCTGCACCGACCCCGCCCGGCGTGCTGCAGGCCGCGCTGCGACGGCCGGCGTTTTGGGCGATTGCGGTGGCGTTCGGGCTGATTTGGCTGAACCACGGCATCCTGCTGACCTATGTGCTGATCCTGTTCGAGGATCGGGGCGCTGCATCCGGCATGGCGGCGGTTGCGGCGGCCTGCATTGGCCCGGCACAGGTGGCGGGGCGGTTGCTTTTGCTGATGGCAGGGGCGCGGGTTACGACGGGGCAGGCGACACTGGCGGCGCTGACCGGAGTGGTGCTGGCAAGCGGGCTTTTGTGGTTGGCAGGTGCCGCGCCGTTGCTGATCTTTGCCTTTGCGCTGGCGCAGGGGGCGGGTGCGGGCCTGATGTCGATCCTGCGGCCGGTGCTGATCGCCGAGGTGCTGGGGCGCACCGGCTTTGGCGCGGTATCGGGTGCGGTGGCGGTGGCACCGATCCTTGCCTCAGCCGCCGCCCCATCGGTCGGGGCGGCGCTTTTGGCATTGGGCGGGCCGCAACTGGTTTATGCGGCCTGCCTTGGGCTGGCGGGTTTGGGTCTGGCGCTGGCGGCAGCCCTTTTGGCGCGCCGGCCCGGGTCTATGGACGGCTGATCACTTCAGCGGCTCATAGGTGAACATCCGGCTGCTGTCGCCGCCAAGGTCAAAGCGGACACCAAGGTTGATCACATTGCCCCGATCGGTGGTGGTGCCGTTGTCGGTCTTGTGGCGGCCGATATCGGCATAAACCTCGGCGCTGTCGCCGATGGCATAGCCTGCACCAAGGCTGAACACCCGGTATGAAGCCCCGGCGCCAAGGTCGGTCTGGTGCAGCCCGGCGCGGGCGCTGAGCGCGCCAAAGGAATAGCCACCCTTCACCTCAACCAGCGAAAACGGCTTGGCATCTTCAAGGCTGTCGCCGATGCGGCCTTCCACGCGGAGGGGACCGGAGAGGTAGAGCGCCTCGGCAGCGTAGAGGTACACCTCATCCCGCTGACTGTCGGCCGCCAGCATAGCGCCCAGTCGCAAGCTGTCAGAGACATCGGCCGTCGCATGCAGGGCAAGTCCGTTATAGGACCGGAAGTTGATGTCTTCAGAGCTGTCAGTTTCCTTGCCGATCGTCAGCCCGACCTGCGCGCCAAACATGCCAAAGGCCCAGGCGGCATCAAGCCGGCCTTCAAGGCTGTCAAGCTCGGACGGGCCGGTGTCGTAGCGCTGGTATTGCAAATCGACGGCGGTGCCTTCGAAGCCCTGCGCCAGTGCGGCGTGGCTCGTGGCGGAAAGACTGGCCAGGGCCAGGATCAGGGGGATACGCATTGCTCGGCCTCATGTTGTTTTTCTTCACCATATATGGCGAAGGGCGCGGTGTCATCCGCCATCTGTGGGCCGATTCGTCAGTGTGCGAAGGGCCGCCTAGGCCTTGGAGGGCCAGTTTGGCGGGCGGCGGTCCAGGAACGCCTCGATGCCCTCAGCCGTGTCGGGGTCTAGGGCGTTATCCACCATCAGTGGGGTGACACTTGCGTAGGCCTGATCCAGCGGCAGACCAACCTGGGCTTGAAACGCGCGTTTGCCAAGTCGAAGTGCTGCGGGCAGCTTGGTGGCAAGCGTTTCAGCCAGCGCGCGGGTGATCGCGTCAAGCTGGTCAGGCGGTGCCAGCCGGTTCACCAGACCCAGTGCATGGGCGCGGGGGGCGGGCAGGAACTCACCGGTGGTGAGAAGGTCAAACGCCGCAGCCGGGGCAAGTTTGCGGGTCAGGGCCACCATCGGTGTGGTGCAAAAAAGGCCAATGTTGATGCCGTTGACACCGAAGCGGGCGGTGTCACTGGCAACGATCAGATCGCATGAGCAGGCCAGTTGGCAGCCTGCTGCGGTGGCGACCCCCTGGACCGAAGCGATGGTGGGCTGGGGCAGGGCGGTCAGCGATTGCATGACGCGGGCGCACAGGGCGAAGAGGCTGGCAATCTCGGCCGCGCCTGCATCGGGGGCGGTGCGGGACCGCTGGATTTCCTTCAGGTCGTGACCGGCACAGAAGTTTTTCCCCTCGGCCCGCAGGATGACCACGCGGGTATGGTCGTCGCGGGCAAGGTCGGAAAGCGCCGCGTCCAGTTCCAGCAGCATTATGCGCGAAAGCGCGTTCAGGTTGGCGGGTGATGTCAGCGTCAGCGTGGCAATGCCGCCGTCATCGCTACGGGTCAGAAGGCCCGACATGTGCGCCGGTCAGCCCTTGGGTTTCAGGAAACGGCCATCCATCACCGCGCCACTTTCGATGACGATGGCGGGGGTGGTGACATCGGCCTTCACCTCGGCGGATGAGCGCAGGGTAAAGCTTTCGCAGGTGACCTTGCCGTCAAGCTTGCCCTTCACTTCAACCGTGGTGGCCTGGACCGAGCCGCGCATCCGGCCTTCGGCGCCGATGGTCAGACCATGGGCGGTCAGGTTGCCGTCAATCTCGCCCAGCACCTCAACCGAGCCGGTGGTGGTGATCTCGCCGGTGATGCGCAGATCGGCGCCAAGGACCGAGCGGCCGGCATTGGCGCCAGGGCTGGTAGTGGGGCGCGGGACCGGCGGGGACGCAGGGGCAGATTGATCGGCGGTCTTGGAAAACATTGCGGGCTATCCTTGCAAGGGTTGCCTGATAAGGCGGGATCGGGGCGGGCCGGTCAAGGGGCGGTGTCGCGGGCTGGCGGGTTTCCCGCCGATGTGATGTCGTATCCGGGCCAGCGGCGCTGCGACCGGGATGGTCAGATGGCCACAGGAATCAGGGTGCATAATGAGGAGAGTCGGGATGGCGGACGGGTTCTTTCAACCGGTGTCAGGGTTTGATCTGCCGCGCTTTGCCGGCGTGCCGACGTTCATGCGGCTGCCGCATGTGCCGTTCGACCATCCCCGGTTTCCCGAGGTTCAGATCGGCCTGATCGGCGCCCCCTGGGATGGGGGGACGACAAACCGGCCGGGCCCGCGCCACGGGCCCCGGCAGTTGCGCGACCTGTCCACGATGATCCGCGCGCAGAACGGGGCAACCTGGGTGGCTCCATTCGACCTTGCGCGCTGTGCCGACCTTGGGGATGTGGCGCCGAACCCCGGCGATCTGATGGATTCGATGGCGCGGATGGAGGCGTTCTATGACCGCGTGGTGGCGGCGGGGGTGTTGCCCTTGACCGGGGGAGGGGACCATCTGTGCACGCTGCCGATCCTGCGGGCGGTGGCAAAGTCCCGCCCTGTCGGGATGATCCAGTTCGACAGCCATACTGACCTTAACGACGTCTACTTTGGGACCAGCCGCTACAACCACGGCACCCCCTTCCGCCGCGCGGTGGAGGAGGGGCTGATCGACCCTTCGCGCTATGTCCTGATCGGGATTCGCGGCACGGCTTACGGGCGTGAGGATTGGGACTTTGCGGCGGCCAACGGCATCCGCATCATTCCCATCGCCGACTTCCACGCGCGGGGGCCGGAGGATGTGATGGCTGAAGCGCGCGAGATTGTGGGGACGGGGCCAGTCTATGTGACCTACGATATCGACTTTGTGGACCCGACGTTTGCTCCTGGCACCGGGACGCCAGAGGTGGGTGGGCCGAACTCCTGGCAGGCGTTGCAGGTGGCGCGGGGATTGCGGGGCCTGGATGTGGTGGGGGCGGACCTGGTGGAGGTGTCACCGCCGTTTGATGCGTCGGGCGGGACGGCCTGGCTGGGGATTTCGCTGATGTTCGAAATGCTGTGCGTGATGGCAGAGGGGATCGCCCGGGGCTGAGGGCGGAGCGGGGGCTTTCCACCCCCGCACCCCCGGAGGATATTTGGGCAAAGATGAAAGGATGGGCGATGCGGGCTGAAATGATTGTGACCAATGCGAAGGTCCTGACGATGGACACGGCGCATCCACGGGCTGAGGCGGTGGCGCTGGCGGGCGGGCGCATTTTGGCGGTAGGGTCTCGGGCCGACGTTGAGGCGCTGGCCGGGCCTGGGGCGCGCGTGGTGGATGCCGGGGGGCGGACGTTGCTGCCGGGCTTTGTAGAGAGCCATCTGCATCTGGTGCTGGGCGGAAATGAGCTGACGCAATTGCAGCTGGGCGGCGTGCAGGGGTTCGAGGCGCTGGCCGCGGCATTCCGGGCCTATGCGGCGGCAAACCCCGGTCTGCCGCTGCTGATGGCGCAGGGGGCGGCATATGGCATCCTTGGGCGACCGGTGACCCGGGCTGACCTTGACCGGGTGATCACGGACCGCCCGATTGCGATGATGTCGCCAGATCATCACACGGTCTGGGCCAATACTGCGGCCTTGGCTGCGGCTGGCCTGTTGCAGGGTGCTGCGATGCCGGCCGGGCATGTGGTGGTGATGGGGACCGATGGGCTTGCGTCAGGCGAGTTGCTGGAGTTCGAGGCGTTCAGTCCTGTCCTGGCGCTGACCGGCGATCTGCATCTGCAGCTTGGCATCGCCACCGGGGGCGAGCCGGAGCCATGGCCCGACGCGGCCCAGCGGGAAAAGGACAAGGCCAAGATTGCCGCCGGGCTGGCGCATTGTGCGGCGCATGGGATCACCTCGATGGTGAACATGGACGGCAACCGCTACACCTGCGTCCTTCTGGCCGAGATGGAGGCCGAGGGGCGGCTGACCGCGCGGGTCAAGGTGCCGTTTCACATGAAGCCGCATATGAAGGTGTCAGAGCTGGATCGTGCCAGCGCCATGGCGGCAGAGTTTACGGGCGACTGGGTGTCATGCGGCTTTGTCAAAATGTTCATGGACGGGGTAGTGGACAGCCGGACGGCCTATATGCTGAACCCCTATCCCGGCACGACCGAAACGGGTGCCCCGCTTTTTGAGGCGGAACGGTTCAAGGATATCTGCGCCGAGATTGACCGCCGCGGTCTTCAGATCGCGGTCCATGCCATTGGCGATGGCGCGGTGCGGCAGACCATCGACGGCTATGAGGCAGCGCGCCTGCGCAACGGCGCGCGCGATTCCCGACACAGGATTGAACACATCGAGCTAATCGCCCGTGCAGACGTGCCCCGTTTGGGCGCGTTGGGGATCACCGCCAGCTTGCAGCCGCCGCACGCTCCGGGCGTAATGGATTTTCCGCTTGAGGGCATGGAGGCGGTGATTGCGCCGGATCGGTGGGTGGATGCCTATCAGTGGAAGAGCCTCGTCGATGCCGGGGCGGCGCTGGCCTACGCCAGCGATTGGCCGGTGACGGATGTCAGCGTGATGCGTGGGATACAGGCGGGTCTGACCCGTGTGCCCTTTGCAGGCGCGCAAGACGAACGGCTGGATCTGATGGCAACCCTACGGGCCTACACGGCAGGCGGGGCATGGGCAGCGCATCTGGAGGGGCTGACTGGAACCCTGCGTGCAGGGCTTGCAGCGGACCTGGTGCTGATAGACGGCGACATCGAAGCGATTCCCGTCGGGCAGATCGGCGCCACGGGAATCGCCCTGACGGTAGTGGGTGGCCGGGTGACCCATGCGACTGAGGGGTTTGCTGGATAAAACTGCAGGAAAAATCAGCGGATTCCTTAGGGATTTTAGGGTTGGTGGAAAAATTGTCATCACGGTGTCATTTTCTGCTTGCGGGTTCTGGGGACCAGACGTAAAAGCCCCCTCACCGAAGCGGAAAAGAAGCGGAAACGCGGAAACGAAGCGGCGGAAGTGGTGGCGAAGACCATCGCAACAAAATCTGGAGGCACGACGGCAGGTACGCCAGAAGTTCTGGTGTGCTGCATGTTTTGTGTCCGCGCTCTTTGAAACTGTAGTTTATGAAGGGATATGTGGGCGGTTTGGGCGCATCGGCGTTTAATCGTTTGCATATCGGCCTAGTAGGGGAGACCCGATGATCTAGGTATCAGCTTCACTGTCTTGGCAGGGTTGTTCGAGAGA
>JBBQVR010000011.1:0-45198 GCA_038211355.1 Rhodobacterales bacterium
TCCGTAACGCGATCAAGGACTTCTACCTGACCAACCCCGTTGCCCGCGCCTCAACCGTCATGGCTGAACTTTCGGCCATGGCGCGGGACCGCGCGGCCCAACCGATGGCAGCGGAGTAGGGCGTTGCAGCACCCGCGCACCCTTCTTGCCGGCCTTGGCACGGCGACAGCCCTCCTCGGGGCTTGCACACCGGCAGGAGAGGTGAGAGAGGATCGCGGCCAGCCGGTTTATGAGGGGGTGCAGGCCCTTCTCCTTGACCCGGGGCTTGTGCGCGTGACCGTCACCCTGCGCGACGGCAACGGCCCTGCGGATGTTGAGGCGTATGCGCGCTGCGCCGTGGCGCAATATGCGCTGGATGAAGAAATGGCGTTCGCGCGGCAAGTGCGGACGATCGTCAGCAAAGGGGACGCTGCTGCGCGCAAGGGGCAACAGCCGAACCAGACGGCGGGTCAGATTTGGGTCGGGGATGCGGTCTACCTCGTTTCGGCCAACCGACCCGAGGGGCTACAGGTGATCGACGCCAAGGCCACAGTGGCTGACTGCGCGCCGCTTGGGATACCCACGGTCTAGGGCCGTGGTCGCTTCAGGCGGACGATTGAAGGATGTGAGGGGCTGAAATGACGGAGTTTCTTTCCACGGGGTTCGGAACGGCGGTGCTGATTGCGGCGCAGGCGCTTCTGATCGTGGCATTCGTGATGATCAGCCTGCTGTTTCTGGTCTACGGTGACCGCAAGATCTGGGCTGCGGTCCAGATGCGGCGCGGCCCCAACGTGGTGGGGCCGTTCGGGTTGCTGCAATCGGTGGCCGACGCGCTGAAATATGTCGTCAAGGAAATCATCATCCCGGCGGGCGTGGACCGGCCGGTGTTCTTTCTGGCCCCGATGGCGAGTTTCGTGCTGGCGATCCTCGCCTGGGCAGTGATCCCATTTGACGATGGCTGGGTGCTGGCCAACATCAACGTGGCGATCCTGTTCGTCTTCGCCGTCTCCTCGCTTGAGGTGTATGGCGTGATCATGGGCGGCTGGGCCTCGAACTCCAAATACGCTTTCCTTGGCTCGCTGCGGTCCGCCGCGCAGATGATCTCCTATGAGGTGTCGCTGGGCCTGATCATCATCGGGGTGATCATTTCCACCGGCGGCATGAACTTTTCGGCCATCGTGGCGGCGCAGGATGGCGACTATGGCCTCTTCAACTGGTACTGGCTGCCGCATTTCCCGATGGTCTTCCTGTTCTTCATCAGCGCCCTGGCCGAGACGAACCGCCCGCCCTTTGACCTTCCGGAAGCTGAATCCGAACTCGTCGCCGGGTTCATGGTCGAATATTCCTCGACCCCCTACCTTCTGTTCATGGCCGGCGAATACATCGCCATCTTCCTGATGTGTGCGCTGATGAGCCTGCTGTTCTTCGGCGGCTGGCTGTCGCCGATCCCCGGCCTGCCTGATGGCTGGTGGTGGATGGTCGCCAAGATGTGGCTCTTCTTCTTCATGTTCGCCATGGTGAAGGCCATCGTGCCCCGCTACCGCTATGACCAGCTGATGCGGATCGGCTGGAAGGTGTTTCTGCCGATGTCGCTGGGCTGGGTCGTGCTGGTGGCGTTCCTTGCGAAGTTTGAAGTGTTCGGCGGCTTCTGGGCCCGCTGGGCGATTGGAGGCTGATGATGTCCAATATCGACTGGAACCGCGCGACCCGCTACTTCCTGCTGATGGATTTCATCAAGGGCTTTGGCCTTGGGATGAAATACTTCTTTGCGCCGAAGCTGACGCTGAACTACCCGCATGAAAAGGGGCCGCTCTCGCCCCGCTTCCGTGGTGAACACGCGCTGCGGCGTTATCCGAACGGTGAGGAACGCTGCATCGCTTGCAAGCTGTGTGAAGCGGTCTGCCCGGCGCAAGCCATCACCATCGACGCCGAACCGCGTGAGGACGGCAGCCGCCGCACCACGCGCTATGACATCGACATGACGAAATGCATCTACTGTGGCTTTTGCCAGGAAGCTTGCCCCGTCGATGCCATCGTCGAAGGCCCGAATTTCGAGTTCAGCACCGAAACGCGGGAAGAGCTGTTTTACGACAAGGACAAGCTTCTGGCGAACGGCGACCGCTGGGAAGCCGAGATTGCCCGCAACCTTGAAATCGACGCGCCCTACAGGTGACCCCATGACCGACGATTTCACCAAAATGTTCGCCGCCATGCTGGAGCAGGGCCAGAAGATGGCCCAGGCCTTCGCGCCCGCCATGGAAAATGTCGACGTCAAGGCGTTTGAGAAGATGTTCCCGGCGATGCCCAAGGAACTGCTGGAAATGTGGTTCGGCAAGACCTTCAACCCCGAAGGCCTTGATGCCCGCACCCGCTTTCTGGTGACGATCGCCGCGCAGACCGTGCTTGGCCCCCTGGGTGAGCCGCAGCTGCGCATCACCATCAAGAACGCCCTTGCCGCCGGCGCCACCAAGCGTGAGGTGGCCGAGGTGATCTGGCAGATGAGCATGTTTGGCGGTGTTCCTGCGATGCAGAAGGCGCTTGAGATCGCCCAAACCGTCTTTGCCGAAGTTGAGGAGAAAGACGCATGACCGCAGCCGAATTTGCCTTCTACATGTTCGCCGTGGTCACCGTGACGGCGGGCCTTATGGTCACCGTCAGCCGCAACCCGGTGCATTCGGTGCTCTGGCTGATCCTGACGTTTCTCTCCACCTCCGGCCTCTTCGTGCTTCTGGGAGCAGAATTCGTCGCCATGCTGCTGATCATCGTCTATGTCGGCGCGGTGGCAGTCTTGTTCCTGTTCGTCGTGATGATGCTAGACATCGACTTTGCCGCGCTGAAGGGCGAAATAGCGCGCTACATGCCGCTGGGCCTGTTGATCGCGGTGGTCTTGCTGATGCAGGTCGCCATCGGCATCGGCGTGTGGGAAGTGGCCCCCGAGGCTGAGCGCCTGCGTCAGGCTATTGCCCCGACCGAGATTGAGAATACCCGCGCCTTGGGCCTTCTGCTTTACGACCGGTATTTCCTGCTGTTTCAGCTTTCGGGCCTGATCCTTCTGGTCGCGATGATCGGGGCGATCCTGCTGACGCTGCGGCACAGGAAGGACATCAAGCGCCAGAACGTGCTGCAGCAGATGTGGCGCGATCCGGCCAAGGCGATGGAACTGAAAGACGTGAAGCCGGGGCAGGGTCTCTGACCCACCCCGCGCCACCGCGAATGCGGGGGCAAGACAGAAGACAACGGGCGATGAGACCCGGAGGGAACGTGCGATGATCGGACTTGAACATTACCTGACAGTTGCTGCGGCCCTGTTCGTGATCGGGATCTTCGGGATCTTCCTGAACCGCAAGAACGTGATCGTCATCCTGATGTCCATCGAGTTGATGCTTCTGGCGGTGAACATCAACCTTGTCGCCTTCTCCAGTTTCTCGGGCGACCTTGTGGGGCAGATCTTCACCATGTTCGTCCTGACGGTCGCCGCCGCCGAGGCGGCCATCGGCCTTGCCATCCTTGTCGTCTTCTTCCGCAACCGCGGGTCGATCGAGGTGGAAGACGTTAACGTGATGAAGGGCTAAGGCAGATGGCAACGATCATCCTTTTCGCGCCGCTGATCGGCGCCCTGATCTGCGGCTTCGGCTGGCGCATCATCGGTGAGAGGGCCGGGCAGGTCATCGCCACCTCGCTGGTGTTCCTTGCTGCGGTTCTGTCTTGGTGGATCTTCGTCACCTTTGACGGCGAAACCCAGCGGATCGTCCTGATGCGCTGGATTGAATCCGGCACGATGGGCAGCGAATGGGCCATCCGCCTCGACCGGCTGACCGCGATCATGCTGGTCGTGGTGAACTCGGTCTCGGCCCTCGTCCACCTCTACAGCTTTGGCTACATGGCGCATGATGACAACTGGCATGAGGGGGAGCATTACAAGGCCCGCTTCTTTGCCTACCTGTCGTTCTTCACCTTCGCGATGCTGATGCTGGTGACCGCCGACAACCTGATCCAGATGTTCTTCGGCTGGGAAGGGGTGGGGGTCGCGTCCTACCTATTGATCGGGTTCTACTACCGCAAACCCAGCGCCAATGCGGCGGCGATCAAGGCCTTCGTGGTCAACCGGGTCGGCGACTTCGGCTTTGCCCTTGGCATCTTCGCGCTGTTCTATCTGACCTACAGCATCCGCTTTGACGATGTCTTTGCCGCAGCGCCCGCGCTGGCGGACACGAACCTGACCTTCCTGTGGGGCGAATGGAACGCGGCCAACCTGATTGCCGTCCTTCTCTTCATCGGGGCGATGGGCAAATCGGCGCAACTGTTCCTCCACACCTGGCTGCCCGACGCGATGGAGGGGCCGACCCCGGTGTCCGCCCTGATCCACGCTGCCACCATGGTGACCGCCGGGGTGTTCCTCGTCTGCCGCATGTCGCCGGTGATGGAATACGCGCCCGAGGCGATGGCCTTTGTCACCTTCCTGGGTGCCACCACCGCCTTTGTGGCCGCAACCATCGGCCTCGTGCAGAACGACATCAAGCGCGTGATCGCCTATTCCACCATGTCCCAGCTTGGCTACATGTTCGTAGCGGCGGGGGTGGGCGTCTATTCGGTGGCGATGTTCCACCTGTTCACCCACGCCTTCTTCAAGGCGATGCTGTTCCTTGGGGCCGGTTCGGTGATCCACGCCACCCACCACGAACAGGACATGCGCAACTACGGCGGGTTGCGGAAGAAGATCCCCTACACCTTTGCGGCAATGCTGATCGGTACTCTTGCCATCACTGGGGTCGGCATCCCGTTGACGCATTACGGCTTTGCCGGGTTCCTGTCGAAGGACGCGGTCATTGAAAGCGCCTGGGTCGGGTCAAACTACGCGTTCTGGATGCTGGTGATCGCGGCTGCCATGACCAGCTTTTACAGCTGGCGCCTGATGTTCATGACCTTCTTCGGCACCAGCCGCGCGCACCAGTCGGCGCATGATAATGATGACCACCATGGCGCTGTGCATGACACCCATGGCCACGACGACCACCATGAGCCGCATGAAAGCCCGCTGGTCATGCTGATCCCGCTGGGCGTGCTGGCCTTGGGGGCGATGTTCTCAGGCATGATCTGGTACAAGGTGTTCTTCGGCGAGGAAACCGCCGTCCGCCAGTGGTTCGGCATGGAAACTGCCGCCCATGATGAGGGCCATGGCACTGATCTCGGGACAGAAGCCGCGACCCCGGAAACCGCTGCGGAAACCGCTGCCTCTGAGGCCGAGGCTGCGCCCGCCGAAACCCACAGCGCAGCCCCCGGCACCGTCCCGCAAGGCGCGCTGGTGATGCTGCCCTTCACCGAAAGCGAGCAGGCAATGGTCGACGGGCGGCTTGACCCCGCCAAGGTGGAGAAGTCCGAACACGCGCCCACGACGATGATCAACGCGGCCCACCTCGTGCCCACCTGGGTCAAGGTCTCGCCCTTCATCGCCATGCTGCTGGGCTTTGGTCTGGCCTGGCTGTTCTACATCAAGAACCCAAGCCTGCCCGGCCGCCTGGCCGCGCAGCAACGCCCGCTGTACCTGTTTTTGCTGAACAAATGGTACTTTGATGAGCTTTATGACCTGATCTTCGTCCGCCCGGCCAAATGGCTTGGCAACTTCCTGTGGAAAAAGGGCGATGGCAATGTCATTGACGGATCGCTGAACGGGGTTGCGCTGGGGATCATCCCCTTCTTCACCCGCCTCGCCGGCCGCGCGCAGTCCGGCTATCTGTTTCACTACGCCTTCGCGATGGTGTTGGGGATCGTGATCCTTGTCACCTGGATGACGCTTTTCGGCGGCGCGAAGTAAGGGGCGCGCATAATGGAAAACCAGCTTCTCTCGATCATCACCTTCCTGCCGCTTGTTGCGGCGATCATCCTTGCGCTGTTCATGCGCGGCGATGACGCTGCGGCGCGTCAGGGCGCCAAATGGCTGGCACTTTTCACCACCAGCGCCACCTTCGTCATCTCGCTGTTTGTGCTGTTCCGGTTCGATCCGTCCAACACCGGCTTTCAGTTTGTCGAGGAACGTGAGTGGATCCTTGGCCTGTCCTACAAGATGGGCGTCGATGGCATCTCGATCCTGTTCGTGATGCTGACGACATTCCTGATGCCGATCACGATCTATGCCTGCTGGAACGTGGAAACCCGCGTCAAGGAATACATGATCGCCTTTCTGGTCTTGGAAACGCTGATGCTGGGCGTGTTCTGCGCGCTGGACCTGGTGCTGTTCTACCTGTTCTTTGAGGCCGGGCTGATCCCGATGTTCCTGATCATCGGCATCTGGGGCGGCAAGGAACGGATTTACGCGGCGTTCAAGTTCTTCCTCTACACCTTCCTTGGGTCCGTCCTGATGCTGGTCGCGATGATCGCTATGTATCAGGACGCCGGCACTACCGATATCGTTGACCTTCTGGTGCATGACTTCGGTCATGAGGCGTTCAGCCTTCTCGGCTTTCAGGTCGTTGGCGGTTTTCAGACAATGCTGTTCCTTGCCTTCTTCGCCAGCTTTGCTGTGAAGATGCCGATGTGGCCGGTCCATACCTGGCTGCCCGATGCCCACGTTCAGGCCCCGACGGCGGGGTCAGTCGTGCTGGCGGCGATCCTGCTGAAAATGGGCGGCTACGGCTTCCTGCGCTTCAGTCTGCCGATGTTCCCGGTGGGCTCGGACGTCATGGCACCCTTGGTCTTGTGGATGTCGGCCATCGCCATCGTCTACACCAGCCTGGTGGCGCTGGCGCAGACCGACATGAAAAAGCTGATCGCCTATTCCTCGGTCGCGCACATGGGCTTTGTGACCATGGGTATCTTCTCGGTCAACCAGCAGGGGGTGGATGGCGCTATCTTCCAGATGATCAGCCACGGCTTCATCTCGGGTGCCTTGTTCCTGTGTGTGGGCGTGATCTATGACCGGATGCACACGCGCGAGATTGCGGCCTATGGCGGGTTGGTGAACCGGATGCCCGCCTATGCGCTGGTATTCATGTTCTTCACCATGGCCAACGTCGGTCTGCCCGGCACCAGCGGTTTCGTGGGCGAATTCCTGACTCTGATGGGGGTCTTTCAGGTCAACACCTGGGTCGCCGCTGTCGCTGCCACCGGGGTGATCCTGTCGGCCGCCTATGCCTTGTGGCTGTATCGCCGGGTCATGTTCGGCGACCTGATCAAAGAGGCGCTGAAATCCATCACCGATATGGACCGGCGTGAAAAGGTGGTCTTTGCCCCCCTGATCGCCATGACCCTGATTCTTGGCGTTTACCCCAGCCTGGTGACCGATATCATCGGACCCTCGGTGACCGCCCTTGTTTCCGACTATACTGCCGCCCTGCCTGCCCCCGTGCCAGAGCTGGCCCTGAACTGAAGGTTGCGCTGATGACGTCCGTCGATTTCCAGACCCTCCTGCCCGAGATTTTGCTGTCAGGCTACGCCATGGCCGCGCTCATGTTCGGGGTCTACACCACCAAGGACAAGATGGCCGTGCCGCTGGTCTGGGCGACAGCGGGCCTGTTTGTGGCGCTGGCACTTTACATCGGCGTTGGCGGAGCGGGGGAGCGTCTGGTCTTCAACGGCCTCTTCGTCGATGACCCCTTCGCCCGCTTTGCCAAGGCCACAATCCTGGTGTCCGCCGCCGCCGTGCTGGTCATGGGGCAGGATTACATGTCACGGCGGGACCTTCTGCGCTTTGAATACCCGATCCTGATCTCGCTTGCGGTGGTGGGAATGATGGTCATGGTCTCGGCCGCTGACCTGATGACCCTCTACATGGGGTTGGAGCTGCAGTCGCTGGCGCTTTACGTCGTGGCCAGCTTGCGCCGTGACAGTGCCAAATCGTCAGAGGCGGGGCTGAAATACTTTGTCCTTGGCGCGCTGTCCTCGGGGCTGCTGCTGTATGGCGCCTCGTTGGTCTACGGCTACGCGGGCACCACCCAATTCGCGGGGATCCTGACAACCGTGCAGGACGGCGTGCCGTTGGGCCTTCTTTTCGGGCTGGTGTTCATGCTGGCGGGGCTTGCCTTCAAGGTCAGCGCCGCCCCCTTCCACATGTGGACGCCCGATGTCTACGAAGGCTCACCCACCCCGGTCACTGCGTTCTTTGCCACTGCGCCCAAGGTCGCGGCCATGGCCCTGATCGCGCGGCTGGTTCAGGATGCCTTTGGCGGTGTCCCCGGCCAATGGGGCCAGGTTCTTGCGGGCCTTGCAGTTGCGTCGATGGCGCTTGGGGCTGTCGCGGCCATCGGCCAGAAGGACATCAAGCGCCTGATGGCCTATTCCTCGATCGCCCATATGGGCTATGCGCTGATCGGCGTCGCGGTGGGCACGGCCTACGGCATCCAGGCCACGCTGATCTACATGGTGATCTACGTCACCATGAACGTCGGCACCTTCGCCTTCATCCTGTCGCTGGAAAAGAACGGCCGCCCGGTGTCTGACATCGCCAGCCTGAACCAGTTTGCCAAGGCTGAACCGCTAAAGGCCCTGGCCATGCTGGTCCTGTTGTTCTCCCTCGCCGGTGTCCCGCCGATGCTGGGCTTCTTCGGCAAGTTCTACGTCCTGAAAGCCGCCGTCGACGCGGGCATGACCTGGCTTGCGCTGGTCGGTGCCGTCGCTTCGGTCATCGGCGCCTTCTACTACCTGCGGCTGGTCTACTTCATGTATTTCGGCGCGGATCAAGAGCCTGCGGAAAGCCGGATGGCTCCGGTCCAATGGGTCATGTTGATGGGCGTCGCGGTGATCATGCTGGTCGGTGTCATCAACCTTTTCGGGATCGAACCCGCCGCCGCCACCGCGGCCGAAGCGCTTGTCCGCTGAGGTAAACCCCGGGGCAGGGCGCATTGTCCTGACCGAAATTGACAGCACCAACGCCGAAGGCTTCCGCCGCGCCGCCGCCTTGCCAGGCCCTACCTGGATCATCGCGGGATTTCAGACCGCAGGCCGCGGCCGCCGCGCCCGACCCTGGACCAGCCCGCCCGGCAACTTCCACGCCACGCTGGTCCTGAAACCGCATGAACCGGCGGAAAAGGTCGCGCTGCGATCCTTCGCCGCCGCCCTCGCCCTGCGTGACGCCTGCGTGGCCCTGACCGGTCTGCCCGACAGCTTCACCCTCAAATGGCCAAACGATGTCCTTTTGAACGGCGGCAAACTCGCCGGGATCCTCCTTGAAAGCAGCGGCCTCGGCACCGAAACCCCCGTCCTTTGCATCGGCATCGGCGTCAACCTGATCGCCGCCCCCGACGCCTCAAACGTTGAAGCCGGTGCCATCCCCCCCGTCAGCCTTTTGCAGGAAACCGGCCACCGCATCACGCCCGAAAGGTTCCTCGACACCCTCGCCCCCACCTATGCCAAGTGGGAGGCGGTGTTTCAGACCCAAGGCTTCGCCCCGTTGCGCAGCGCCTGGCTTGCCCACGCCGCCCGGCTGGGCGAGCCGATCCGCGCCCGCACCGGAACCGAAACCCGCAACGGCATCTTTCAGACCATCGACGCCAGCGGTAACCTCATCCTTGGTACCCCCGCCGGCCCCCTTGCCATCCCCGCCGCCGAGGTGTTCTTCTGACCGCTCAACGGCTTCCTCTTCTTCAAATATCCCACGGGGGTCCGGGGGTGTGAAACCCCCGGTCCGCCACCAGCCACAAGGCGCACCCCATGCTCCTCGCCATTGACTGCGGCAACACGAACACCGTCTTTTCCATCTGGAACGGTGCTGCGTTCATCGCCACCTGGCGCATAGCCACCGACCATACCCGCACGGCGGATGAGTATTTCGTCTGGCTGTCCAGCCTCCTGATGCTGACCAATACCAAAGCCCAGGTGACCGAGGCGATCATCTCCTCCACCGTCCCCCGCGTGGTCTTCAACTTGCGGGTTCTATGCGACCGCTATTTCAACTGCCGCCCGTTGGTGGTGGGCAAGCCCGATTGCAGGCTACCGATCCCGCCGCGCGTTGATCTGGGTACAACTGTCGGCCCTGACAGGCTGGTCAACACCGTGGCAGGCCATGATCGGCATGGTGGCAACCTGATCATTGTCGATTTTGGCACCGCCACTACCTTTGACGTCGTTGACCACGACGGCGCTTATGTCGGCGGGGTCATCGCCCCCGGCGTCAACCTGTCGCTTGAGGCGTTGCACAGCGCCGCCGCCGCCCTGCCGCATATCGATGTGGCCAAACCCGACCGGGTGATCGGCACGAATACGGTGGCCTGCATGCAGTCGGGCGTGTATTGGGGCTATGTCGGGCTGATCGACGGCATCATTGGCGCCATCAGGCGCGAACGTGACCGGCCCATGAAAGTGATTGCGACCGGGGGGCTTGCCTCTCTTTTCGCGCAAGGAACAACGCTATTTCAATCTATCGAGGATGATCTGACGATGCATGGCCTCGTCCTGATCCATTGCTACAACAAGGAAACCGCATGACTGTGAACCGCCTGATCTACCTTCCCCTCGGCGGCGCCGGGGAGATCGGCATGAACGCCTACGTCTATGGCTACGGGCCCGCTGGCAAGGAACGCCTGATCCTTGTCGATCTTGGCGTCACCTTCCCCGACATGGATGGCTCCCCCGGGGTTGACCTGATCATGCCAGATGTCTCATGGCTTGAGGCGCGGGCGGATCGGCTTGAGGCGATCTTTATCACCCACGCTCACGAAGACCACATCGGAGCGATTGGTCGGCTGTGGCCCAAACTGCAGAAAAAGATCTACTGCCGCCGCTTTACCGCGACTATTGGCCGGCTCAAGTTCGAAGAAGCGGGCCTGCCCGTCAACCAGATCGTCACCGTCGAGGCGCGCCCTGCAACGGTTGAAGTGGGCCCCTTCAAGGTGCAGTTCGTGCCGGTGTCACACTCCATCCCCGAAAGCTCGGCATTGGTGATCGACACGCCCGCTGGCCGTATCTTCCACACTGCAGACTTCAAGATCGACCATGACCCCGTGGTGGGTGAGGCTTGGGATGACGCCCGCATCACCGAGATCGTCAAGGAACGCCCGGTCAAGGCGATGATGTGCGATTCCACCAACGTCTTTTCTACCCATGCCGGCCGGTCGGAAAGCACCCTCGGCCCGGCCTTGACCGAGCTGATCAAGGGTGCCAGCGGCATGGTGGCCGCCACAACCTTCGGGTCGAACGTCGCCCGTCTGAAAACCCTGGCCGAGGCAGCCCGCGCCGCCGACCGCACGATCTGTGTGCTGGGTCGGTCGATGAAGAAGATGATCGCTGCCGGGGAGGAATCTGGCGTGCTGTCGGGTTTCCCCCGCACCGTCAGCCCCGAAGAGGCGCTGGATGTGCCGCGCAAGAACCTCATGTTGCTGGTCACCGGCAGCCAAGGCGAACGCCGCGCCGCCAGTGCGCAGCTAAGCCGTGGCAAGTATCTGGGTATCCAGATGAAAGAGGGGGATACGTTCCTGTTCTCCTCCAAGACCATCCCCGGCAATGAACGCGACGTGCTGCGTGTCTGGAACGCCTATTCGGAAATGGGCGTGAATGTGGTTGATGATGCAGGCGGCAAATACCACGTCTCGGGCCACGCCAACCGCCCGGATCTGGAACATGTCCACCGCCTGGTCCTGCCCGACATGCTGATCCCGATGCACGGTGAACACCGCCATCTGCGCGAACACGCCCGCATCGCGACCGAGGCCGGGATTGCTGCGACCGTCGCCGTCAACGGCATGATGATCGACCTGAGTGGTGACGTGCCGGAAGTGGCTGAATACATCGAGACCGGCCGCGTCTATCTGGACGGCACCGCACTGATCGGCGCGCTGGATGGCGTGGTCCGCGACCGGATCCGCATGGCGCTGAACGGTCATGCGCTGGTCACCGTGATCCTGGATGAGAACGACCAGCCGATGGGTGAACCTTGGGTCGAACTGATGGGTGTGGCCGGCAATGGCCGGGGCGAGCGTCCGCTTGCCGAAACGATTGAAGCGGATCTGGCTGATTTCCTTGATCGGGCTGGCAAGAAGCTCTTGAAGGACGACACCAAGCTTGAGGATGAGATCCGCAAGGTTCTCCGCCAAGTCGCTATGGAGGAGATCGGCAAAAAGCCCGAGGTGACCGTGGTGATCAGCCGCCTGACGGCAGAATAACCGCAGGTCCGGAACGCAAAAGGCCCCGACAGTGTCGGGGCCTTTTTCTATTGCTTAGAGGCGGGTTCAGCCTTCGGTGCCGGTTGCGGGCTCTTCAACCTCGTCCAGCGTCACGGTCTTGATGGCAAAGCTGCGCAGGATGAAATCCGGCACATGGTCGCCCATGCCGACCACGGACGGACCCAGATCCCGGTCGCGGCGATAATCGCGCGGGCGGTCGTCACGGGCACGATCTTCACGCGGGCGATCCTCACGGGGCCGGTCTTCACGGGCCCGGTCCTCACGCGGTTGGGCGTCGCGCGGTGCGGCGTCGCGCCGATCTTCGCGCGGCTCTCTCCGATCACGACCTTCGCGCCGACCGTCCGGCCGTTCGGCCCGCGGCTCTGCCCGAACTTCTGGCCGAACTTCTGGCCGCGGCTCAGCCCGAACCTCTGCCCGCACTTCGGCTGGGGCTTCTTCCGCCACAACCTCAGCCTTGGGTGCCACGACAACCGGGGCCATCGCTGCCATCTCGTCATGCGGTTTCGGCGCGCGGTCACGGTCGCGGCCGCGCCCACCACGTTCGCGATCGCGGCCACGCGGGCTACGCTCTTCGCGCGGGCGTTCGGGTCCGGCTTCGCTGGTGTCAGGGACATAGCCCTCGGGCAGGGTGCCCTTCGGAATCTCCATCTTCACCAGGCTTTCGATCGCCGCGAGATACTTCACGTCCGACGGGACCGAGATGGTGTAAGCCTTGCCCAGCCGCCCCGCGCGCCCGGTGCGGCCGATGCGGTGAACGTAATCTTCGGGGTGCGAAGGCACATCAAAGTTGAACACATGGCTGACCGCCGGAATGTCCAGCCCCCGCGCCGCCACGTCCGAGGCCACCAGAAGGTGCAAGGATCCGTCGCGGAAAGCGTCAAGCGTCTTCATGCGCTGCGACTGTTCCAGATCGCCATGGATCGGGGCTGCGTTGAAGCCATGTGATTTCAGCGACTTGGCTACCACATCGACATCCATCTTGCGGTTGCAGAAGATGATGGCGTTGGTGCAAGCCTCACCCTCGGCGCGGATCAGCGCGCGCAGGACAGACCGCTTTTCGGCAAAGGTCTGGTCCTTGCGGCCGGGCTTCACCTCGATCAGACTTTGCGTGATCGTCAGCGACGCTGTCGCCTGCCGGGCAACTTCGATCTTTGCCGGGTTGGTCAGGAAGGTGTTGGTGATCCGCTCGATCTCGGGCGCCATGGTGGCGCTGTAGAACATCGTCTGGCGGGTGAAGGGGGTCAGCTGGAAGATGCGTTCGATGTCGGGGATGAACCCCATGTCAAGCATCCGGTCAGCCTCATCGACCACCATGATCTGCACGCCGGTCAGCAGCAACTTGCCACGCTCGAAATGGTCCAGCAGGCGGCCGGGGGTAGCGATCAGCACGTCAACGCCCCGGTCGATCAGCTTGTCCTGCTCGCCGAACGAAACCCCGCCGATCAGCAGCGCCTTGGTCAGCTTGGTGTGCTTGGCATAGGTCTCAAAGTTCTCGGCCACCTGGGCGGCCAGTTCGCGCGTCGGCGCCAGCACCAGGCTGCGCGGCATCCGGGCGCGCGCACGGCCCTGACCCAGCAGGGTGATCATCGGCAGCACGAAGCTTGCGGTCTTGCCGGTGCCGGTCTGGGCAATCCCCAACACATCGCGCCCCTGCAGCGCATGCGGGATCGCCTGTTCCTGGATCGGAGTGGGGGATTCGTAGCCCGCTTCAAGAACGGCCTGCAGTACGCGCGGGTCCAGCGCGAGGTCGGAAAATTTGGTCATAAGCGTCCTATGGATGCGGTATCGGACCGCAGAATTGTGGGACGCTAGTTTCCGGGCGCCCCGGCGTCGCGGCCCCAATGACCGCGCGTTGCGCATAACGCAAATGCGCCATTGGGTCAAGGCGCGGCTAAGTGCTTTGACAAATGCCATATCCGTGGCATGATTTTCCTTATTTGACGTTCGTATTTCCAAAGGTGATTTGAAATGAAGATTGCATGTCTTGCAGCGCTTCTTGTGCTGTGCCCGCCTGCACTTGCCGCTGATCCCTGTCCCAACGGGGGCTGTCGCCAGATTTTCCCCCTCGCTTCGGTCTCGGCACACAAAAGCTATGGCCTGCTTTTGCGCGCGCCGGAGACGGGCTGCGCGCGCGTCCGCTTTCGGGTGGAAACTGCGGCGAGCGGCTTTCTCGGTCATACCCCGGCCCTTGCTCCGGGGGAGGTGTTCATTGTCCGGATCGGGCGCGGGTTTGCCGAAGGCCAGACGCTCTTGCGCATTGTGGCCGAAGGCTGCGTCACGCCCCCTGCGCTGGTGCGGCGGGTCACTCTTGCCAAAGCCTCACCAGATCATGGGGCGCGGGCGGCGGCAGCAGGGTCCTGATCTTGCAGCTTATTCCGCCGTATCGGGAGGGGTGGCAGGCGTTGTCTCAGGGGCATTCGGGGCTGCGCTGTCGCCCCCTTCCATCCGGTCCATATGCTTGTCGGCGCGCATCAGCCCGATGCGCCGGAAAAGGTTGCGCGGGTCTTCGTTCAACCGCTGCAGCAGGTGGCAGGCCAAAGCGCCGGCGACCGGTTCCTCGCGCGCCTCATGCCAGAGTTGCGCCAAGAGATTCACGTCCAGCCCGCCGCCCAGAAGCGCGAATTGCGGCATGTCCAGTGGCAGTTTCTTCTTGCCCGTGCGCCGCGCCGGAAAGGCCCGTTCCGGCCAGACACCGGAATGAAACCGCTCAAACTCATAGAGTTTCATCAAGGAAAACAGGACGTTCATCGATAACCCGATGCGCCGCTGGGCCTCGGTCTCGCCATGGTCTCCGAAGGTGATGATCGAGGAAATCAGCCACCGACCCGGCAGTTCCTGCATCAAGGCGGGTCCAGCTTCGGTCCAGATGCGGCGAAACAGAAGGGGGGCCTCACGCGGGTAGCTGCGTTTGCGCAGATGCGCGATCAGGATGGCGTTCAGCGCCGCAAGTTCCGGCTTGCCGACCAGTTCCGCCCGGATTGCGCGCAGCTTCTGGCCGTGCAGCGACAGGCGGTCTTCGGGGGCAGGGTCGGGGCTTGCTTCGGTTGTGGCTTCGGCCTTGGGTTTGGTCACAGGCGGCAATGGCGCGATCCGCGCCTCCAGCAGAGGCTGCAACGGCACATCCAGCGGCGGCAGCGCCTCACCCGGCCCAAGCGCCATGCGCTTGCGCCGCGCCATCCACAACTCGATCAGGCTATCTGGCGCATCGGGATAGGTGACGGTGGGGCCGTCATCGTCATCAGCGAAGGGGTCGTCGGATGGGGGCATGGGCGCCTTAACTGAGGCGTCGCCAGTCGCGGGATCAGATACGGGGTCAGGCTGTGCCGGCAGGTTGTCGGGGCCGGGTTCTGCAGCGGCAGGGGGGTCGGGCGGTGCGGTCATGGCCATCTCCGGGGTCGCGCTGTGCCGCCTCATTGCAGGAAAGCCTATGGCCCCCTCAGCGCAGGGTCAAGACCGGTGCGAGACCGGAAAACCCGGAAGGCCGGCAGTCAAAGCCTTGAATTTGCGGAGGTCTGCCGTTTGTCCGGTTTGAAGGGCGGTCAGACCATCATCTCTTTCGTCGCGGTCAGCTTGACGCCGGGATAGTCCCGCACCACGCGGTCAATGTCCCATTGCAGGCGGGTCAGAAACACCAGATCGCCGTCGCTGTCATGGGCGATATGGCCTTTGTTGACGTTGACCAGCTGCTCAATCGCCGCCTTGTCCCCGGCAATCCAGCGGGCAGAGGTGAAGTTTGATCCTTCAAACCTTACCGGCAGCGAATATTCCTGCTCGATCCGGCTGGCCAGCACCTCAAACTGCAAGGCACCCACGACGCCCACAATATAGCCCGACCCGATGATCGGCTTGAAGACCTTGGCTGCACCTTCTTCGGCAAACTGGGTCAGCGCCTTTTCCAGATGCTTGGCCTTCATCGGGTCCATCGCGCGCACGGTCTGGAGGAGTTCCGGCGCGAAAGACGGGATGCCGGTAAAACGCAGGGACTCACCTTCGGTCAGCGCGTCGCCGATCCGCAGCTGCCCGTGGTTCGGAATGCCGATGATGTCACCCGCCCAGGCCTCTTCGGCCAGCTCACGGTCGGCAGCCAGGAACAGGACCGGGCTGGCCACCGTCATCGGCTTTTTCGTGCGCACATGGTGCAGCTTCATGCCACGCTGAAAGTGCCCCGAGGCCAGGCGGACAAAGGCCACCCGGTCGCGGTGTTTGGGGTCCATGTTGGCCTGCACCTTGAAGACAAAGCCGGTGACGGGGGTCTCACTCGCCTCAATCTGACGCTCGGCGGCTTTTTGTGGCTGGGGTTCGGGGCCGTATTCGCCCATGCCGTCCATCAGCTCTTTTACCCCGAAAGAGTTGATGGCGGACCCAAACCAGATCGGCGTCATTGACCCGTTCAGAAAGGCTGCCCGGTCGAAAGTGGGCAGCAGTTCGCGCGCCATCTCAAGCTCTTCGTGGAATTTCTTCAGCAGCTCTGCCGGGATGTGTTCCGCCAGTTTCGGGTCATCAATCCCCGAAATCTGGATCGATTCCGCCACCTTGTTGCGGTCAGCGCGGTCCATGATCTCAAGCCGGTCATGGAGCAGGTCATAGGCCCCCACAAACTCACGCCCCACGCCGATCGGCCAGCTGGCGGGCGTCACGTCGATGGCAAGGTTTTCCTGAATCTCGTCGATGATCTCAAAGACATCGCGGGATTCGCGGTCCATCTTGTTGCAAAAGGTCAGGATCGGCAGGTCGCGCAGGCGGCACACCTCAAAGAGTTTGCGTGTCTGGGATTCCACGCCCTTTGCGCCGTCGATCACCATGATCGCCGCATCAACCGCCGTCAGCGTGCGGTAGGTGTCTTCGGAAAAATCGCTGTGGCCGGGGGTGTCGACCAGATTGAACCGGTACTGCCGGAAATCGAACGACATGGCCGAGGCGGAAACCGAAATCCCACGATCCGCCTCGATCTTCATGAAGTCCGACCGCGTGCGCCGCGCATCGCCCTTGGCGCGGACCTGACCGGCCATCTGGATCGCGCCACCGAACAGCAGGAACTTTTCGGTCAGCGTGGTTTTGCCCGCGTCGGGGTGCGAGATGATCGCAAAGGTCCGACGGCGGGCGATTTCGGGCGGAAGGGGGGCACGGTTCGACATGGGCTGCCGTATAAGCTGCGCGAGGGCTGGCTGCAACTGACGAGGACGGGGCAACCGCGCTTGTTCCGCGGCTGAACCGAGCCCAAGAAGTGGAGCGCGTTCCGCGCACGCCTTTTTCTCGCCTCTGGCGCGCGCGAAGGGCGCGTGCCAACCGGCTCGGGCTTGGCCTCGGACGGGAGTATCTGCAAAAAGAGCAAACCGCAGGCTGGGCTTGCCCCTGCGCGGTGCGCTGGTAGGGTTGCGCGCAAAGCAAGGGGGATTTGGCATGGATCTGGGGATCACGGGAAAACGCGCGCTGGTATGTGCGTCCTCCAAGGGGCTGGGGCGCGGCTGTGCGGAAGCCTTGGCCGAGGCGGGCGTCGATCTGGTGATGAACGCGCGCGGGGCCGAGGCGCTGGAGGCGGCGGCTGCCGATATCCGGGCGCGGTATCAGGTGAATGTGGTGACCGTCGCGGGTGACATTACCACCGAGGCGGGGCGCGCGGCCGTGCTGGGGCATGGGCCGTTCGACATCCTGGTGACCAACGCGGGTGGGCCACCCCCGGGGATGTGGTCCGATTGGAGCCGTGACGATTTCATCAAGGCGCTGGACGGCAACATGCTGACCCCCATCGCCCTTATGCAGGCGGTGCTGCCCGGGATGATGGCCAAGGGCTGGGGCCGGGTGGTCAACATCACCTCTGTGTCGGTCAAGGCGCCGGTGCCGGTGCTGGGGCTGTCGAACGCGGCGCGGGCCGGGCTGACCGGCTTTGTCGGGGGGACATCGCGGCAAGTGGCGGGCAAGGGGGTGACGATCAACAACCTTCTGCCCGGCATCCATGCCACCGACCGGGCGATTGCGCTGGACGGGGCTGTGGTCAAGGCGCGCGGCATCAGCATGGACGTAGCGATTGCCGAGCGCAGCGCCACAATCCCCGCCGGGCGTTATGGCACTGCGGCTGAGTTTGGGGCGGCCTGTGCGTTCCTGTGCTCATCCCACGCGGGGTTCATTGTGGGGCAGAACATCCTGCTGGACGGCGGGGCAACGAATGCCACCCTCTGACCCCGGGACCGATGCAGGGCCAGTTTGGCAATGCGTCATGATCCTGTGGGGCGACAAATACGGTGTCGATACAGTCAACCGTCTGGTCGCGGCCGTGGCCAGCCATGCTGCCCGCCAGCCGCGCTTTGTGCTTTTGACCGACCGCACGCGCCCCGGCCTTGACGCCCGGGTGATCCCTCGCCCGATCCCCGAGGCTTGGTTGCAGCCCGATATGGTGACAGGCGGCTGTCAGGCCAAGCTGAGCATGTTCGCACCCGGCGTCGTGCCGGATGACCTGCCGGCGGTCTATCTTGACCTTGATACCGTCATTCTGGGCGATGTTGGCAAGGCGGTCGGGTTCCTTTGGCGTCGGGACGGGCTTTTGCTGCTGCAAAGTGCGGTGCTGCCCTTCGGCCCATTGGGGCGGTTGGCTTACCGGCTGACCGGGGGCAAGCGCTATGCGCGGGGCAATTCGTCGGTCGTGATCTATCATCCGGCCGAATGCGGTTATATTGCCGCGCGGTTTCAAGAGCTTAAGCGGCACTACCCGACGCACGCCTTCCGGCCGATGCGCGCAGATGAACGGTTCATGAGCTGGGCCGCGCAGGCGGTGGTGGCGGCGGTGCCGACGTCCTTTGCCGTAAAGCTGCCGACGGAATACATGTCGCGGATCGCGGTGCTGGGCTATGTCTGGGCGGTGCTGCCTTGGGTCAGGGCGCGGCGGCGCGGGCTGGTTGCGGTCACCCTGTGCGGCATGACCGTCAAGCCCGAGGTCCTGCTGGCCCTGCCCGACAACGGTCGCCTGACCGACAGGCACGGCCGCACGCTGATCTGGTCCGATGCGGTGCTGGGCCATGTAAAGCGTGCCATCGTGGCGTTTTACGGGCCTGCCCTGCCGCGGGGCTGACACTGGGGCTGACACTGGGGCTGGGTAGGCAGCTTGTGGTGCATCTGCGGCGCTGGTAGAGAATGCCTGACCAAATCAGTTGAGTTTTCATGCCCGACGCCCTTCCCCTTCGACTTGAGGTTTCGCATCTTGGCCGCAGTTTTGGCGGGCGGCCCGTGGTGGATGATGTGTCGCTGGCCGTGGCGCCGGGGCAGGTGACCTGCCTGCTTGGCCCCTCAGGCTGCGGCAAATCCACAACGCTGCGGATGATTGCCGGGGTGGACCGCGCCGATACCGGCACCGTGCGCATCGACGGGCGACTGGTCGAGGGGCCGGGTCTGCATCTGCCGCCCGAACAACGGTCGGTCGGGTTGATGTTCCAGGATTTTGCGCTGTTTCCACATCTGACCGTGGCCGAAAATGTGGGTTTCGGCTTGCGTATCGAGCGGGCGGAAAAGGCCAGGCGCGTGGCGGAATTGCTGGAGAAGGTCGACCTGCACGGCTTTGGTCCAAAGCATCCGCATCAGCTGTCCGGGGGCGAACAGCAGCGGGTCGCCCTGGCGCGGGCCTTGGCCCCGAAGCCCCGTGTCATGCTGATGGATGAACCCTTTTCCGGGCTTGATAACCGGCTGCGCGACGGCATCCGCGACCGCACGCTGGACCTGTTGAAAGAGGAAGGAACAGGCGTCCTTCTGGTCACGCATGAACCCGATGAGGCGATGCGGATGGCGGATGAGATTGCCCTGATGCGCGCCGGCCGCATCGTGCAGCGCGGCGCGCCCTACAACGTCTACAACGCCCCGGTAGACAAGGCGGCGGCGGCCTTCTTCAGCGATGTGAACGTGATCCGGGGGGTGTCCAGGGGGGCGCTGACCGAAACGCCCTTTGGGGCCTTCCTGACCCCGGGCCATGCCGATGGCGGCACGGTAGAGATCGTGATCCGCCCGCAGCACCTGCGCATCGACTTTGACCGAGGCGGCCGGGGGCCGAACCCGACACCAGAGGAAGGCGTGCCGGCACGCGGCACGGTCTTGCGCAGCCGCTATCTGGGACGGGAAAGCCTTGTCGATTTTGCGATGGACTATGAGGGGGCCAAGCTGACTGCCTCGGTCCCCGGTGTGTTCCTGCCAAAGCCCGGCACGGTCTTGTGGCTGATGATCCGGCGGGATCGGTGTTTCGTCTTCGGGGTTTGAAGCAACGCCAGAGGTCTGGACGTTAACTCAAGGGCTTGGCAGGAAATCTTCTGTCTTGTTCCTATCTTCAGCGCGTCTTCTTTCCGTCTCTACGCGCAGTGGGAATGCAGCCCGTTAACCATGGCAGCGAATCGTGCTGATCATGCGACGTTCAGCTGGCGCCAGTCTGCGAGGGTCTTGCCGGGCTCGTCCGCAAAGAGATCGTCGGTCAGCCGCAGGGCAGTGATGCGGTCAACGCGAAAGCTGCGGAAACCGCCGCGTGCTTCGCACCAGCTGGCCAAGGTCCAGACGCGACCCCAGAACTCTAACCCCAAAGGTCGGGCGCTGCGTTCAGAGAGGATGCCGGCACTGTCAGTGTAGGTCAGCAGCACCCGTTCGCGCAGGCGGATCGCGCGGCGCAGGGCGGGCAGGTGGCGGGCAGCGGCCTGCGCCTCGGCCCCCGGAAAGACCCAGGTGTCGTGCCCGGCCCCGTCCATAAGACGTGCGGGCACGACAGCGGCAATCTTGGCGCGCAGGCTTGTGGCGGCGCGGGTCTGCGACGGGTCCGCCCCCGCCGAGACAAGCTGCAAACCCAGCGTCAGGGCCTGCACCTCATCCGGGGTCAGGGTCAGGGGCGGCAAGGTGATCGGCTCGCGCAGGGCGTAGCCGACGCCGCGTTCGCCCTCGACAGGCAGGCCTGAGGCGATGAGTGTGCCCATATCCCGCCATATCGTGCGGGTCGAAACCTCCAGCGCCTCGGCCATGGCGCGGGCGGTGTGCAGCCGCCCGTCGCGCAGGATCTGGATCAGGTCAAACAGACGGTCAGTGCGTCGCATCGCGGCATGGTGCCGGGGCAGGGCCTTGCGGTCAATCCATCTGCCACCAGACCGGCGCGTGCTGCATCGTGACGGTGGGGCCGTCGATCAGTGCCATGAAGGGGCTGAAGGCGGGTTCGGCCATCATCGCGTCGGCCCCGGCCATCGCAGCGGCCATCGAGGACCACAGGACGTGGTCCGTCCAGGTGCCGTCGTCGGTGCGGGTCAGGCTGCGGCTGACAAAGCCTGGCTGGGCCTGAAGAGGGGTGCCGGTGCCTTTCGCGGCGGCAAGAAAGGCGGCATCGCTGGTACCGGCGACAAGGCGGAAGCTGACGATTTCCATGACCGGGCTGTCGCCCATGGGGGCGCTGTCAGCGCGGGCGGCGTCAGCGGGGGCAAGGCAGATCATCAGGCTGAGGGCGGGCAAAAGGCGCATCGGGGTCTCCATCATGTGCGATGGGGGCAATGTGGCAGGGTCCAACTGACAACACCCTGTCAGCAATCTGCGGTCCGGTCCGGTCGCACCGCGCGCGGATATTCTTCGGAAAGGTCTGCAAAACCCCCTGAAGGAGTCTGGTCGCGGGATCAGCTGCTGGCCTCAACCCCCGACTGCGGCAGCAGGGTGGCAACCTTGTAAAGCAGGCTGCGGGCGGCGCGGGCGCGGGGGTTGCCGTCTTGCCCCACATGCCGCAGGCCTTCGACCAGCGCCTCAAGCTCTTCCGGGGTCAGCATCGTGGGTGGCAGCATCAGGGGTGAGCGCAGGATATAGCCAAGGCCGCGTTCGCCCGTTACCGGGATGCCGGTGGCGGCCAGCATGTCCATGTCGCGCCAGATCGTGCGGGTTGAGACGCCCATCGCCCGCGCGAGTTCCGCCGCCGTGTGCAGCCGGCCGTCCCGCAAGGCCTGCACGATGTCGTAAAGCCGCGCGTCGCGTTTCATGGGCCCCCGCTGCACCCGGCGGGCACCATTGCCCGACCCAACTGACAAAATACTGTCAGTAGAATGCAAAGCGCAACCCGCTTCGCCCTTGGAAAGCAGCGGCACAAGGTCGTATCTGGGGGCAATGCAAGCAACCGCCCCGCCTGTGGGGCCGCGCAATGGAGAATTTCCATGTTCAACAACATCGGTCTGCCCGGCCTTCTTCTGATCGCCGTCGTGCTTTTGGTCCTCTTTGGCCGGGGCAAAGTGTCTTCGCTGATGGGTGAGGTCGGCAAAGGCATCACCGCCTTCAAGAAGGGCGTCAACGACGGCACCGCCGAGGTTGACGCGGCCAAGGCGGATGAGGCCAAGGACGTGACCCCCGCCGACAAGGACAAGGTCTGATCGACTGACGGGCGTTCGGAGGACGCAAGATGGATCTCAGCTGGTCCGAACTTCTGGTCGTGGGCATTGTCGCGCTGATCTTCATTGGCCCGAAAGACCTGCCTGGCATGTTCCGCGAACTTGGCCGCTTCATGGCCAAGGTTCGCTCCATGGGGCGTGAGTTTTCGCGCGCCATGGACCAAGCGGCGAAGGAATCGGGCGTCAAGGATGTGGCGGATGATCTGCGCAAGATCTCCAACCCAAAGGCGATGGGTCTGGATGCGGTGCGCAACGCCGCCGACAAGTTTGAAAAATGGGATCCGATGAAGCCCGCGGCCGCAGCCACGAAGGCAGCAGCCCCGCTGACGCCTCCGCCGATGCCGCCAATGTCGACCACAGCACCCGTCATCGCAGCCCCTGGGCCCGCCACAGCCGCCCTTGCCGAAAAGGTGGCCGCGAAGAAAGCCGCCTCGACTGAAACGGTCGCCAAGCTGCGTGAAGCGAAGGCCGCGCCGGCCAAGGCACCCGCCGCAAAAGCCCCCGCCGCAAAAGCCCCCGTCGCAAAAACCCTGGCCTCAGCACCGCCACCCCCTGCCGCAGCCGAAGCGCCTGCCGTCAAGCGGGGTGGCCGGGTGCGCAAGAAAGCCGAACCGGGAGACGCTGCATGAGCGCGGATCAGATCGACGACAGCGCGGCCCCGCTGGTGGAACACCTGGCCGAACTGCGCAACCGCCTCATCTGGTCGGTCACCGCGTTTCTGGTGGCAATGATCCTGTGCTTTTTGGTGGCCGAGCCGATCCTTGATTTCTTGCTGGCCCCGATTGAACAGGCGATGCGGTCGCTGGGCGACCCGAACCCGGTGATGCAATACACCGCACCGCAGGAATACTTCTTTACCTTGATCCAGATCTCTGTGGTGGCGGGGCTGATGGTCAGCTTTCCGGTCATCGCCTATCAGCTGTGGCGCTTTGTGGCGCCGGGCCTCTACCGCAGCGAGAAGAATGCGTTTTTGCCGTTTCTGCTGGCCTCGCCGATCCTGTTTTTCACCGGGGCGGCCTTTGCGCATTATGTCGTCACGCCGATTGCGATGACGTTTTTCCTTGGCTTTGCCGATGCCTATTCGGTGATTGCGGCGCTTGTGCCCGACCTGTCGGATGTGGCCGTCGTTGATCCTGCCCTGCCGGTGGCCGATTCCGGCATCGACATCGTCTTTCAGGGCAAGGTGAATGAGACGCTGGATATCAGCCTCAAACTGATCTTGGCCTTTGGCCTTTGCTTTCAGCTGCCGGTTCTCTTGACGCTGATGGGCAAGGCGGGGCTTGCCACCTCGGCCGGGCTGGGGGGGATGCGCAAGTATGCCATCGTCCTGATCCTGATCGTCGCGGCGCTGGTGACCCCACCGGATGTGATGAGCCAGCTGATCCTGTTTTTCGCGGTCTACCCGTTGTATGAGGTGTCGATCTTCCTGATCCGCCGCATCGAGAAACGGCGTGAGGCGCAGGCCAAGGCCGATGGCACCTGGGTGGAGCCGGAGCCGGAAGAGTGATCGACCCCAAATCTGACCCGTTGACCCGGATCGCCGCCGCGCTGGAGCGTCTTGCCCCCGCGCCAATGCCCGCGCCCGACTTTGCCGCCGCTGATGCTTTTGCCTGGCATACGGCACCTGACCGGCTGGAGCCTGTGACACGCGTCTCACGCGTGGACATCGGGCTTTTGATCGGCGTAAACCGGTCGCGCGATACCTTGATCGAGAATACCCGCCATTTCGCGCGGGGGCTGCCCGCGAACAACGCGCTGCTCTGGGGCGCGCGGGGGATGGGTAAATCATCGCTGGTCAAGGCGGTGCATGCCGCCGTCCTTGCCGAAGGGCTGCCCCTCAAGATCGTGGAGCTGTCCCGCGAAGACCTGCCGTCCGTCCAGCGCCTGCTGGCGCATCTGCGGGTGGCGGCGCACCGCTTTATCCTCTTTTGCGATGACCTGTCGTTCAGCCATGACGACCAGCATTACAAATCCCTAAAGGCCGTGCTGGATGGCGGGATCGAGGGGCGGCCTGACAATGTGCTGTTCTACGCCACCTCAAACCGCCGCCATCTGATGCCGCGTGAGATGATCGACAACGAACGCGCAACCGCCATCACCCCGGGTGAGGCGGTTGAGGAAAAGGTGTCGCTGTCAGACCGCTTTGGCCTTTGGCTGGGGTTCCACCCCTGCAGTCAGGACGAATACCTGGAGATGATCCGCGGCTACTGCGCCGCTCATGGCGTGACGGTTCCCGATGACCGCCTGCGCGCCGAGGCGGTTGAATGGCAGGCCACGCGCGGATCGCGGTCAGGCCGGGTGGCGTGGCAGTTCTTTTGCGACCTTGCCGCCCGCGAAGGCGTGGCGCTGCAGGCTTAGGCGCCGCCGGCCCGCTTGGCCGCTTGCAATGCAACGGGTGAACCCCTACTTGCCCTGACATCATGTTCACCGAAATCCTTGTGATCCTCGCCCTGATCGTCCTGAACGGCGTTCTTGCCATGTCCGAATTGGCCATCGTCAGCGCCCGCCCTGGCCGCCTGAAATCGCTTGAGGGCAAAAGCCGGGGTGCGCGCTTGGCCCTGCGGCTGGGGGAAGACCCGGGCAAGTTCCTGTCCACCGTCCAGATCGGGATTACCGCTGTGGGCGTGCTGTCGGGGGCCTTGTCGGGGGCAACCCTTGGCGTGCGGCTGGAAGGCTGGTTGATCGCCCAAGGGGTGGCCGCCGACCTTGCCGGAACGCTGGGCGTGGGCGGCGTGGTGCTGGCCATCACCTATTTCAGCCTGATCATCGGTGAGCTGGTCCCCAAACAACTCGCCCTGCGCAACCCCGAGGCCGTGGCGATCCGCATGGCCCCGGCGATGACACTGCTGTCAGTCATCGGCGCGCCGGTGGTCTGGTTTCTGAACCGGTCGGGGCGGCTGGTCCTGTGGCTGCTGGGTCAGCGCGGCGCCAGCGAAAACCGGGTGACCGAAGAAGAGGTGCATGTCCTTCTGGCCGAAGCGCATGAAGGCGGCGTGCTGGAAACCGAAGAGCGTGAGATGATGGCCGGCGTGATGCGCCTGTCCGACCGCACAGCCAGCGCCCTGATGACCCCCCGGCATGAGGTGGACATGATCCCCCTGCACGCCACCGGGGCCGAGGCGCTGGCCGCCATCCGCCGCATTGCCCGTCCGCGCATGACCGTGGCCGATGCTGACGGCGCGGTGGTGGGGATCGTCTTGCTGGCCGATGCGTTCCAAGCCGTGTCGCGCCGGGAACCCCTTGATATCAAGGCGTTGCTGCGTGACGTTCCGGTTGTCTCTGACCGGTCCGAAGCGCTGGATGTGCTTGAGGTCTTGCAAAAGGGAGAACATCACATGGCGCTGGTCTATGACGAATACGGCCATTTCGAAGGCATCATCACCACCGATGACGTGCTGATAGCGATCACTGGAGCCGTCGCCTCCAGCGAGGCCGACGAACCTGCCATGGTGATGCGCGGCGATGGCAGTCATCTGGTTGCAGGCTGGATGCCCGCGGATGAGTTTTGCGACAAGCTGGGCCTGCCCCGCGCCGTCGCCGGGGATTATGACACCGTCGCAGGGCTGGTCTTGCACCAGTTGGGCCGTATCCCCGAACTGGGCGCGGTTTTTGCCACCTCGGGCCACCGGTTTGAGGTGATCGACCTTGATGGCCGCCGCATCGACAAGGTTCTGGTGTCGCGGCTGGGCTAGGCCGCCGATTTCTTGCAAGAAATCGGACCGGAGTTTTGAAAAACTCCGGTGCCGCCAAGGGGGCCGACCGTTACTGAAGGTAAGTCATCGGGTCGAAACTTTCCTTTGAGGTGTTGCGCACCTCAAAGTGCAGGAAGGCCGGGTCACCCGCGGCGACCTTGCCGATCGTCTGCCCGCGCGTGACCTTGGCACCCTTGGCCACACTCGCCCCGCTGACCCCGACATAGACCGTCAGCAGATCCCCCGCATGGCGGATGATGATGATGCCCTTGCCGTTGGTATCGGCCGAGATCACCGAGATCGTCCCCGCCTCAGCCGCCTTGACCGCCGTGCCCGCCGGGGCGGCGATGTCGATGCCCTGATTGGACTTGCGGTCATAGCCACGGATGATCTTGCCCTGCACCGGGATCACGAACTTGGCGGCCGAGGCGCCTGTCGCCTGATCGCCAAGGTCGGGGGAGGGCGGGGTGGCCTTGGGTTTGGCCGCGGCGGTGCCGGTGTCTTCATCTGGCAGGGGCTTTGCGGCCGAGGGCGGCTCAGGCGTCGGCGATCCTGCACCCGGAGGGGTGACGACCGGCTCCAGCGCGGGGGCGGGCGCGGTGGCGACGGGTATGATCAGGGTCTGGCCTTCGCGCACGGCCATATCCGCGCCCAACTGGTTCCAATCAGCCAGCGCCTTGGCCGACACATTGTAGGTCCGCGCAATGGTAAAGGCGGTTTCGCCTCGCGCGACGCGGTGGGTGGCAGGCTGGTTCGCAATGGGCGCAGAGGCGGCTGGGGTTGCCGAAGGGCCGACCTCATCCAGCGCGGTGGTGGCGATGGCCCCGATGTCCACCCGGCCGCCGCTGCCGGCGATCACTGCGGGCTGAGGCGCTGCCGATACGCGGTTGGGGAGGAGGAGGAGTTCCCCCTCGCGCAGGGGGTCGGTCGGGCGCAGCGCGTTGGTCTGGGCCAGTTGTTCGGGGTTCAGGCCCAGACGCCCGGCCATGCCCGCGACGGTATCGCCGCGCCGGGCCTTGGCCAGCTGGTAATCGGGGTAGGACAGGATCCCGTTGGCATCGGGCGTTGGCACCGCTGCCGTGGCCTGCCGTGCCGCGTCGGAGGTGTTGCCGCCGCCTGCCCGCAGGTCCCAATCCAGGTTGCGGCCCAGGTTCTCGGTCTGCACACAGGCCGACAATGCCAGCACGCTGGCCCCAAACATCAGCCCGATCCGGGGAAATCTGCCCAATTTACGCATCTTATGCCTCTGCACCACGCCGCCCCGGTTGCCTCCGGGTTCTGGGGGTATCCTACTCGGAGCCAAGCCCCTCGACCAGAGGGACAAACCGCACTGGGCGAAGTTCTTCATAGTCAAATCCGCGTGGCGACCGCGTGACCTTGATCAGGCTTTGCACCGCATCCGACTGACCGACAGGCAGAACCATGATCCCGCCGGGCTTCAACTGCTCCAACAGGGGGCCGGGCGGGTCTTCGGCGGCAGCGGTCACGATGATCCGGTCAAAGGGTCCCTGATCCGGCAGGCCAAAGGACCCGTCGGCGGTCATCAGGGTGATGTTGGTCAAGTCCAGCTGGCGAAAGAGGTCAGCCGCCTCACGCACCAGACGGCGGTAACGGTCCACGGTGTAAACCCTGCGGCAGAGCTGCGCCAGGATCGCCGCCTGATAGCCGGACCCCGTGCCCACCTCCAGCACCGTGTCGCGCGGGTTGACCTGCAGCGCCTGCGTCATCAGCCCCACGACTGAGGGCTGGCTGATCGTCTGGCCGCAAGCGATGGGCAGGGGCATGTCCTCATAGGCCCGGTCGGCAAAGATGCCGCGCACGAAAAGGCCGCGGTCCACCTTTTCCATCGCGGTCAGAACGCGGGCGTCGGTCACCCCGCGCGACCGCAGCGCGAACAGAAACCGCATCTTGCGTTCGGCAAGCTCTTCGGAGGTTTCGTCATGGTCCTCCGGGCCAGTGCTCATGCCGGGTGACCATCACGGGTCAGACGGGCGGCAAGGTCGTCCAGCAGATCATGTGCCGTCAGGTCGGCCCGCATCGGCGAGACCGAGATGAACCCTTCCAGGTTCACCGCCGCATCGGTGCCGGGCAGGGTGGGCGAGTGCTGCGGGCCGCCCTTGATCCACAGGAACTTGCGGCCTGACGGGGATTGGTGCGGCTCTACGCTGAAGGCTGTGTCGCGGCGAAAGCCTTGGGCCGCAACCTTCATGCCCTGCGTCGCAGCGCCGGTCAGGGGCGGAAAGTTGACGTTGTAAAAGACCCGGTAATCATCAGCGGTCCAGATCCCCCGGTCCAAAAGCGCGCGCACCACGCCCGCACCGTGCAGGCGGGCGCTTTCGAACGGGTCAGCCAGTGCTGCGTTTTCGGGGCCAAAGAACTGCGACAGCGCAATCGCGGGGATGCCTTGCAAGGCCGCCTCCATAGCGCCGCCGATGGTGCCGGAGTAAAGCACATTCTCGGCCGCGTTGTTGCCCCGGTTCACACCTGACAGCACCAGGTCGGGCTTGGCCCCGTCCAGCACGTCATAGATCGCAGCAAGCACGCAATCGGCCGGGCTGCCTTCGGCTGCAAAGCGCCTTGGCCCCAGTTCGGCAATCATCATCGGGTGGGTATAGCTGATGCAATGCCCGACGCCGGATTGTTCGAACGCAGGCGCGACGGTCCAGACCTCACCCCCCGGCCCGGCGATTTCGGTGGCGATTTCGGTCAGCACCTCAAGCCCCGGGGCGTTGATGCCATCGTCATTGGTAATCAGAATGCGCATCAGGATGTCCTTACGGGGTAGCATAGGGCCAGGAAACCGGCGTGACCCTGCTTAGACGACGCAATGGGCCCCTTCAAGCGCCCCGCCTCGGCTGAAAGGCCAATGAAGGGCTTGCGCGGGCCGGATTTCAACGGTTTGATGGCAGGGCAAGCAGCGGGGGAACATGGCGGACAGCACCCAGTCAAAGTCCGAGGCGATCCGGGTTCAGGACCTGCACAAAAGCTTTGGCACGCATCAGGTGCTGAAAGGTGTGTCCCTGACCGCGCAGGAAGGCGATGTCGTGGCGATCATCGGCGGCTCCGGCTCGGGCAAGTCGACGATGCTGCGCTGCATCAATTTTCTGGAAACGCCATCGGCCGGCGTGATCTCGGTCGCGGGCGAGGCGGTCGCGATGCGCCCCGACGGCACCCCCTCGGACCGTCGCCAGATCGAACGCCTCCGGCAGTCGCTGGGAATGGTGTTTCAAAGCTTCAACCTCTGGACCCACCGAACGGTGCTGGAAAACCTGATCGAGGTTCCGGTCCACGTCCTGAAAACCCCGCGCGACGAAGCCATCGCCCGCGCCCGCAAGCTGTTGGCCCGCGTCGGCCTGGCTGAAAAGGAAGGCGCCTATCCCGCCTTCATGTCGGGGGGCCAGCAGCAGCGCGCCGCCATTGCCCGCGCTCTTTGCATGGAACCCAAGGCCATGCTCTTCGACGAGCCGACCAGCGCCCTTGACCCCGAACTGGTGGGCGAGGTGCTGCAGGTGATCAAGGGCCTTGCCGACGAAGGCCGCACGATGATCCTTGTCACGCATGAGATGAAGTTTGCCCGCGAAGTGGCGACCCATGTCATCTACCTGCACAACGGCCTGATCGAAGAGCAAGGGCCGCCCGACCAGCTTTTCGGCGCGCCCAGATCTGACCGGCTGAAACAGTTCCTCAAAACCGTCGCCTGAACGACGGGTCAACCAACCACCAACCAACCCGGAGACACCCATGACCTTCAAATCCCTCCTCGCCGCCGCACTGCTGCTGGCCAGCCCTGTCGCCGCCCAAGAGGTCAAGATCGGCATTGCCGCCGAAGCCTACCCGCCCTTTGCCAGCCCTGACGCATCCGGCAACTGGGTCGGCTGGGAGGTGGACTTCATCAACGCTGTCTGCGCCGCGGGCGAAATGCAATGCGTGATCACCCCAGTGGCATGGGACGGGATCATTCCCTCGCTGACCTCGGGGCAGATTGATGTGATCATGGCCTCGATGTCGATCACCGAGGAGCGGTCGAAGACGATCGACTTTTCCGACAAGTATTACAACACCCCAACAGTGATTGTTGGCGCCAAGGGCGTTGAGATGGCGGTGACGCCGGAAGGGCTGGCGGGCAAGATCATCGGCGTCCAGGCCTCAACTATCCACGCCGACTATGTCCAGAAGTACTTCGCCGCCACCGCCGCCGAAGTGAAGATCTACCAGACCCAGGATGAGGCGAACTCTGACCTCGCCGCTGGCCGGATCGACGCAACCCAGGCCGACAGCATCGCGATGGACGCCTTCCTCGCCTCGGACGCCGGGATGGCCTGCTGCGAGGCCAAGGGAGCCGTGGCCGATGATCCGACGATCCTTGGCCTTGGTGTCGGCGCCGGCATCCGCAAGGGTGAAGACGCGCTGCGCGACCAGTTGAACGCGGCCATCGCCAAGGTCATCGCTGACGGCACTTACGACACGATCACCGCCAACTACTTCGCCTCGTCGATCTACGGCGGCTAAGGGCATGGCACTGCGAGGCCGGGTGCCCCCCACCCTCACCCCCTCCCAACGGGGGGGAAGGGAGGCGTCTGGCCTTGCATCAGCATTGCCCGCCCGATCCGAGTCCGCCCGATCCGATGGGGCAGACCCAACGCTCCCCTCCCCCCGCGTGGGGGAGGGAGAGGGTGGGGGCGCTACCCGCCGCCTTGCCGGAATGTCCCGAACCCCTGAGGCCCGAACCCCTGAGCTCCGAACCCCTGAGGCCCGAACCCCTGAGGCCTGCGCATGATCGGGGCCGCCCTGCTGACCTCGACCCTTGACCTCCTGGCCTGGTCGCCGCCCGGCTGGGGGGCGACCCTCATGGTGGCGCTGGGCAAATCCGTCCTGATCGCGGTCGGCGCCTTCGCCCTGGGCCTTCTGATCGGCATTGGCGGCGCTTATGGCAAGCTTTACGGCGGCCCGGTCACCCGTGACCTCCTTGGCATCTACACCACCATCGTCCGCGCCGTGCCGGAACTGGTGCTGATCCTGATCCTCTATTTCGCCGTCACCTCCTCGCTCAACAACCTTCTGATGTCCTGGGGGTTTGAGCGGATCCAGATTTCCGGCTTCGTCGCCGGCATCGCCGTCCTTGGCATCGTGCAAGGCGCCTATGCGACCGAGGTTTTGCGCGGGGCCATCCTCTCGGTTCCGGCGGGGCAGATCGAGGCTGCGCGCGCGATGGGGATGCCACCCCTGATGCTGGCCTGGCGCGTGACCTTCCCGCTGATGCTGGCCGCAGCGATTCCGGGGCTGGCCAACCTGTGGCTGATCGCCACCAAGGACACCGCCTTGCTGGCCGTTGTGGGCTATGCCGAACTGACGCTGGTCACCCGTCAGGCTGCCAGCACCACCAAGGCGTTCTTCACCTTCTTCATGGCGGCCGGGACTCTTTATCTGGTGATCTCGATCCTGTCGTCGATCCTTTTCGCCCGGGCCGAGGCTTGGGCCCGCCGGGGCCAGACCCGGCCGGGAGGCGGCTGATGCAAGGGTTTTGGGTGCCCCGCCGCATCGTGATGGCCGCCGTGGCGGTGGGGCTGGTCATCTGGTGCGCCACCAGTCTGAACTGGACCTGGCTTGCCGACCCCAAGTATCACGCCCTTATCCTGCGCGGCATCTGGACGACCTGCTGGCTGTTGGTCGTGACCATGGTGCTTGGTATGGCGCTGGCCATTCCGCTGGGTCTGGCACAGGCGGCAGGCCCGTGGTGGCTGGCCATCCCGGCGCGCGCCTTTTGCGGGCTGGTGCGGGGCACGCCGCTGCTGCTGCAGCTGTGGCTGCTTTACTACGGGCTCGGCTCGCTTTTCCCGTCGATCCCATGGATCCGCGAGTCTGAGCTGTGGCCGATCCTGCGGCAGGCCTGGCCCTATGCGGTGCTGGCGTTAACCCTGTCGGTCGCGGGCTATGAGGGCGAGGTGATGCGCGGCGCCTTCAAAGGTGTGCCTTCCGGCCAGCTGGAGGCGGCCAAGGCCATGGGCATGCCGCGCCTGACCATCTTCCGCCGCATCTGGTTGCCGCAAGCCTTGCAGCGCGTGTTGCCAACGCTGGGCGGCGAAACCGTGCTGACGTTGAAGGCGACACCTTTGGTGGCCACGATCACCGTGGTCGATATCTACGCGGTGTCGTCGCGCATCCGGCAAGATACGTTTGTGGTCTATGAGCCGCTTTTGCTGCTGGCCGTGGTCTACATGGCCATCGCCGGGCTGATCGTGCTGCTGTTCCGCTGGCTGGAAAGCCGCGTGCCGGTCAAGCTGGCCTAGCCAAAGCGCTGCACCGGGTGCGATCCGCGTCTATCGGCGCCGCAGCCGTCATTGGACCCCGTCTTTCGCCAACGACCTCCAAAGCGGCAAACCGTTTACAGTTATCGGATCAGTCCACAACAAAGCCACGAACCTTTCATGCGGTGACCCGGTTCGGTCACATTCGGCACAACTTTTGCGGGTTTTCTGGTGAAACAAACAAAACCTGGAGGACGCCCCGATGACCGCTGTTCACTCCCTTCTGTTCTGGTTCCGTGCATCCATTCAACCCGAAGACCCACAGCAGCGTCGGATGGATGGCATCCGGGTGCTGCGCCTTGACCGTCCGGTTCCGACGGTGTCAGTCTTCTCTGCCCGCCGGGTGGCTGCCTCTCGGGGCTGATGGTTCGATGGGTAGGCCGCAGCTGCGGACGGGTTGGCCCGACAGGTAAAAACCTGATCCGGCCAGTCGCCCAACCGTGCTTCAGGCGTCAGCTTTGGCGATCCAGTCGTGGTCAGGGTCATTCTTGAACCGCCACATCCGCAGCGGCCCGGCCATTACGTTCAGATAATACATCTCATACCCATAGGGCGCGCCGCAGGGGTGATGGCCTTTCGGGACCAGCACCACGTCATGGCTTTTGACAGCCATCGTTTCATCCAGACTGCCATCTTCGGTATAGACCCGCTGGACGCCAAAGCCCTGGCCGGGGTTCAGGCGGTGATAGTAGGTTTCCTCCAGATAGGTCATGCGGGGGAAGTCATCTTCATCATGCCGATGGCTGGGGTAGCTGGACCAATGCCCTGCTGGCGTGAAAACCTCGGTGACAAGCAGGCTGTCAGCCACCTCACGCCCCTCCATCGCGATGTTGTTGACGTGGCGGGTGTTGGTCCCGCGCCCACGCGGGGTGAGTTCTAGCCCCTCCGGCCCCAGCCTTTGCGCCTGGTGCCCGCCCTTGCCCGGAGCGCTGCAGACCGCGAGGGTGCAGGCAGTCGTCGCCACCGCCCGCCAGTCGCTGCCGTTCGGGACATAGAGGCAATGGGGCGGGGTCTTTTCAAAGACGTCCATCCGGTCGCCCATCTGCCCCCAGTCCTGCCCGGCGGCATGGATGGTCGCCTTGCCCTCGACGAGGACAAGGATCACCTCACGGTCACCTGTCGCTTCGGTCGCGACATCCCCGGCCTCAAGCCGGTAAAGCGTGAACCCGACATAGCCCCAGTCCGCGCTGTCGGGGGGGATGTCATGCACCTTGCCGCGCGTGCCGGTCGGTTTCCGCAGAAGATTGCCCATGACTTCCTCTTCTCCAAATATCCCAAGGGTGCAGCCTTGGTTGCGCCATTGGTCTAAGAAACCCCCGCGCAGCCCGCCGGTCAGATCAGACCGGCGTCCCGCGAAAGCCGCTTCAGCGTCGCCAGACCCAGCGTCTGATACAGCAGCGGATTGCGGACGGACGGGTCCTGTTCCGCCTCGATCACGATCCAGCCGTCATAACCCGCCCCCGCAAGAATATGCAGCAAGGGACCAAAGTCGATCCCCCCCTCCTGATCGCCCGGCACGGTGAAGGCCCCGGCGACAACGCCCTGAAGAAAGCTGAGGCCCTCGGCCCGGACGCGTGCGGTCACGGCGGGGCGGATGTTCTTGGCGTGGAAATGGCGGACGCGGGCCACATGGCGGGTCAGCACGGCCACCGGGTCACCGCCGCCAAAGGCGCAGTGGCCCGCGTCGAACAGAAGGTGGGTATGCGGGCCGGTGGCCGCCATGAAGGCGTCAATATCTTCAGGGCTTTCCACGATCGTGCCCATGTGGTGGTGGTAGACCAGAGTCAGACCCTGAGACGCAAGGTAGGCCGCGAACGCCTCAATCTTGGCGCCAAAACCCGTCATCTCGGCCGCGGTCAGTCGGGGCCGGTCGTTCACCGGCTTGGCTGCGCCGTGGATCGCGTTTGAAGTTTCGCAGACGATCATGACGCGGCAGCCGTTGTGTTTCAGCTTGGCGATGTGGGCTTGTGCTGCTGTGATCTCATCCTCGACCGACCGGATCAGAAGGTCGGTTGAATACCAGCCCGAGATGAATTTCAGCCCATACCCGGCCAGCATCGCCCGCAAAGCCTCAGGCTCATTCGGCCAGCGGTGGCCGTTCTCGATGCCGTCAAAGCCGATCTGGCGACCTGCCTCATCCAGGATGCGGGCGGTGGGGATGTCGGCGCCGATGGTCTGGTCATCGTCATTGGCCCAGGCGATGGGGTTGGTTCCGAATTGGATCATGGGGCGTTCTCGTTTCAAAAAGCAGCGGTTCAGTTCAAAAGCCACTGGGCGCGGGTGGCTGTTTCATAGGCCTCGCGGGCTGTGTTGACCTCTGGTCGGGATGAGACTTCGGGCACCGCCACCTCCCACCACGATCCGCCAGCGCCCGTGCCGGGGCCCGCGTCGGTGTCAATCACGATCACTGTGGGACGTGTCGCCGTCCTGGCGGAGTCCATCGCTGCCTCAAGCTCGGCAATCGAGGCGGCTTTCACGGCGTGTGCCCCCATGCTGCGGGCATGGGCGGTAAAGTCCAGGGCGGCCGGGTTCACATGGTAGCTGTCTGCCAGCAGGTTGTTGAAAGGCGCGCCACCGGTGGCGGCTTGCAGCCGGTTGATGCAGCCATAGCCCCGGTTGTCGGTCAGCACGACGGTGAAGGGCACGCCCATCATCACGGCGGTGGCAAGTTCGCTGTTGGCCATCATGTAGCTGCCATCCCCAACCATGCAGATCACCTGTCGGTCGGGGCGGGCCATCTTGACGCCCATGGCGCCCGCAATCTCATACCCCATGCAGGAAAAGCCGTATTCCATGTGGTATCCGCCCTGTGATGCCTGCCAAAGGACATTCAGCACCCCGGGCATAGAGCCTGAGGCAGACATGACCAGCGCATCCTTGCCCGTGCTGCGCTGCACAGCGCCAACCACTTGCGCATCCGAGGGCAGGTCATTGCCCTTGGGGGCTGCGGTGATGCTGTCGGTGGTCTGGAACCACTTGGCGCGGGTCGCGAAATCGGGGTCCGGGAAGCGGTGGCCGCCAAGCGCTGCACCCAGCTTTTCCAGCGTCACCTTCGCATCGCCTACCAGCGGCAGGGCGGCCCGTTTGTGCGCATCGTAGCCGTGGATGTTGATCGACAGCAGTTTCCGCCCGGGGGCCGAGAATACCGTCCACGATCCCGTGGTAAAGTCTTGAAACCGTGTGCCCACCCCGATCACCAGGTCAGCCTTCGCGGCCAGTTCATTGCCGCAGCCCGTGCCCGTGACACCGGGCGAGCCAAAGTTCAGCGGCTCTTCCCAGTCCACCGCACCTTTGCCTGCCTGGGTTTCCACCACGGGGATGTTGTGGGCCTTGGCAAAGCTCAGCAAGGTGGCTTCCGCACCGGAATACAGCGTGCCGCCCCCGGCGACGATCAGCGGGGTCTTGGCGGCCTTGATCGCGGCGACAGCAGCGGCAAGTTCGCGCTGGTCGGGTTCAGGGCGGCGGATGGCCCAGGTGCGGGGCTGGAAGAAATCAATCGGGTAATCGTAAGCCTCGGCCTGGGTGTCCTGACAGAAGGCAAGGCAAACCGGGCCACAGTTTGCAGGGTCAGTCATCACCCGCAAGGCGCGGGGCAGGGCGGTCAGGATATGTTCGGGGCGGCTGATCCGGTCAAAGTAGCGCACGACGGGGCGAAAGCAGTCGTTGGCCGACACGGTGGCATCATCGAAATCCTCGATCTGCTGCAGCACCGGATCCGGCGCGCGGCTGGCAAAGACATCGCCGGGGATAAAGAGAACCGGCAGGCGGTTCACATGCGCCACGGCGGCGGCAGTGACCATGTTGGTCGCCCCCGGCCCGATGGAGGAGGTGACGGCCATCGCCTTTCTGCGCCCCATCGCCTTGGCATAGGCGACGGCGGTATGGGCCATGGTCTGTTCGTTCTGGCCACGCCAGGTGGGCAGGGTGTCCTTGTGCGCATGCAGCGCCTCACCCAAGCCAGCCACGTTGCCGTGGCCGAAGATCGCCCATACGCCTTCGATAAAGCGGCCACCATCCTCAGCCTGCTGTAAGGAAAGCCAGCGGACCATGGCCTGTGCGGCGGTCAGACGGATGGTGGTCATGGCAAAGCCTCCTGTCGGGCCGCGTCCCAGACGGCGGCAAGGCGGGTGTATCGGTCGGCCATCATGGCGATGGCTTCGGCGTCGGTCAGGGTGCCGGTGAACCAGCCCCTTGCGGCATCGGCAAAGATGGTGCGGCCGATGGCAAAGCCTTTCACCAAGGGGTGCCGCGCCGCAAGCCGGAATGAGGCGGCAAGGGCCTCTTCGCTGGCATCAAGGCCAAGGACGACGACGCCACGGGTGTGGGGGTCGTTCCGGGTGATGGCGGCGCAGGCCAGTTCCCATGCCGCATTGGTCGTGAAGGGTTCCAGCTTCCACCAGTCGGGGTAGATGCCAAGGTCATAGAACCGCTGGATCAGCGTGGCGCTGGTGTCATCGGTCACCGGGCCAACCTTGGAGGGGATGATTTCCAGCAGCATTTCCAACCGATTGCGGCGGCAGGCGTGGAAAAGGCGCAGGACTGTGGCCTCTTGCGCCTCGCGGGTGGCGGCATCGTCGCCGGGGTGGGCAAAGCACAGGACCTTGACCACATGGGCCAGCGGCCATTCCTGCAAACCGCCAAAATCGGGGCCGATCTCAGGTTCCAGCGTCAAGGGGCGTGAGCCGGGCCACTCCACCGGGCGACCGATCCAGAGGCCGGTGCCTGCGGCCTGGAAAAGCGCATCACGGCCAAGGCGGCTGTCGCACAGGATGCCGTAGCCTGCGTTCCCGTTCGCAACCCGAAGGGCTGCTTGCAGGCAAAGCTCTTTGAACGCGCCGATGCTGGCCGGGGTTGCGCCCTCCATCGCCTCAAGCTGCGAGCGGTGGTCGAAGGCGAAGACCCGCATGGTGGACAGGTCCTGATGCCGGTTTGTCGCCCAGTGGATCTGTTCCAGCGCCGGGTCCTTGCGCAGGGCAGGGATGACAACGCCGCGGTGCAGGAAGAACTGCAGCTCTTCCCAGCTTGGATAGGCGGGGGTGCAGCCGTGGCGGGAAACGGCAAAGGCCCCACAGGCGTTGGCGTAGGTCAAGGCGACAGGCCAGGCTTCGCCATCCAGCCAGCCCTTGATGAGGCCAGACATGAAGCCATCGCCCGCGCCAAGGACGTTGAACACCTCAATCGGAAAGCCGGGGCCGGTCTGGCCGTCGTCAAGGCTGTCGGGGATGACGCCGGTAAAGGCGGCGGCGCCCATCGGGCCGCGCTTGCAGACCAGGGTCGCTGTGCTGACCGCGCGGACAGCCCGCAGGGCGGCAATCGTATCCGTGGTGCCGCCGGCAATGTGAAACTCTTCCTCGGTGCCGACGATCAGATTGAAAAGGTGGAGGGTGGCTTGCAGTTTGGCGGTCACTTGGGCGGACTCGACAAAGCGGCTTTCGCCATCGCCGTGGCCCGCAAGGCCCCAAAGGTTGGGGCGGTAGTCAATGTCCAGCGCGGTCTGGAGGCCGTGCTTGCGGGCAAGGGTCAGGGCCTTGAGGACGGCAGCCTCAGTCCTGTGGTGGCTGAGATGGGTGCCGGTGGCGACCACGGACCGGGCCTCAGCGATAAAACCTTCGTCGATATCATCTTCGCACAGAGCCATGTCGGCGCAGTTTTCGCGGTAAAAGATCAGCGGGAACTGCCTGTCGTCGCGGATGCCAAGAAGGACGAGGGCGGTCAGGCGGTCCGGGTCGGTCTTGACGCCGCGCACATCGACGCCTTCGCGGGCCAACTCCTCACGGATGAAGCGACCCATGTGTTCATCACCAACCCGGGTGATCAGTGCGGACTTCAGCCCAAGCCGCGCAGTCCCGGCGGCGATGTTGGTGGGCGATCCGCCGATGTATTTCTGGAACGACCCCATGTCCTCAAGCCGCCCGCCGACCTGCGCGCCGTAAAGGTCAACCGAGGCACGGCCGATGGTGATGACATCCAGCGCCTTGCCGCGCGTGCCTGCTGCCTTGGTCATGCTGCATCGCCCTTGTTGCCGGGATCAGGCTGAGTCGGCCTGCAATATGGAATGAATATTCCATTTGGTGATCTGATGGAAGCCCTAAGCCTTGCGCTGTGCCGCAACCGCCACGGCAAGCGACAGCGCCAGGGCAATCGTCGCCGAAAGCGACCGAAACGCGCCAAAGTCCACCTCTGTGATGCTGAGGGTGGTATCGGCAAGCCGCGACAACGGGCTTTGCTGGCTGTCCGACAGGGCAACGACGGGCAGGCCCATGGCCTTGGCGGATCGGGCAAGGTCCAGCGTCTCGGCCGAATAGGGGGCGAAAGAGACGACCAGCAGAACATCGCCTGCCACCAGTGCCGCGCGCGCGTTCACGCCCCCGGTGCCCGCGTGCATAAGTGCAGGGATCGCAAGTTTTTCGAAAACATAGGCCAGATAGGCCACCACAGGAAAGGACCGCCGCAACCCGACCAGATGAATGGTCCGGGCCCCAGAAAGGCTGCTAACAGCCTGTTGCAGCGCAATTTCGTCAAGGTTCAGCGCCAAAGCCTCCAGTGACTGCCGGCCTGCATCGACGAATTCGGCCACAAGGGCAGCCGGGGCACCGCGCGGACCCGCCTTCAGGTTCGCAAGTCGGGTGGCATAGTCCGGCAGACCCGCTGGCAGGGCGTTGCGAAACAGGCGCTGCATTTCGGCGTAGCCGGAAAAGCCCAAGACCTGACAAAACCGCATGACCGCCGACGGCGGAACACCGGCCGCCTGTGCAATCTGCGCGACGGTCGACAAGGCAATCTTGTCGGAATGTGCAGCCAGATGGTCTGCGCATTGCTGCAATCGACGCGGCAGGTTGCCGGTAAGCGTGGCCAGACGGTCCCGGAACGCGTCAACCGTTTCCGGGGGGTGGGGGGCTGAGGTCAGCGGGGGTTGGGTCAATCTGCCACCAGAGACAACGGGTGTTCAGAATGGAACATATGTTCCAAAATATCAAGCATGTTCCGGGCCGCGTGCCAGCGTGCTGAACACCGGTCCTGCGCATGGAAAAGCCCCCGCGTCTTGCGACGCGGGGGCCATCAATTTCGTCGCTGTGCTGGTTACTGGCTCAGCTTGTTGTATTCGGCCAGGCCCGTTGCAACGATGTCATACCATTCACCGGACTCCCGCATTTCGGTAATTCCGCGGTTCAGCATCGCGATATAGACGCGGCCGCGCGGATTGCTTTTCGAGGTCAGGAAATGGTAGGTGATGAAGGTCGCCAGCGCCGGGTTCGGTGACACGCGGCTATTGGCGTTCAATTCGGTAAAGTTGGCCGACGCCGTTTCCGCTTCGATCGAGTAGAGGTCAACTTCTCCGGCCAGCAGCATTTCGGCGCATTCCAGCGGCGATTTGGGCGCAACATAAGTCACCAGCGGTTCGACCAGACCCTGAACCTCAAGGTCGCTGATCGGCCAGGCTTCGGGGCGGCAAATCTTCGCGCCGGCATAGTCGCCGAATTCGCGGGCAGCCGCGTATTTGCTGTCGTTCAGCGTGTTGAACGCATAAGCGGTTTCGTAGATCGGCAGCGAGAAGTCAAATTCGGTGCACATACGGACCGAGAATTCGCCAAGCAGATCCAGCTTGGAGCAATCGGGGGATTCCCAGGCGACCGAGATGTCAAACGCCCCGCTTGGCAGCAGCACGTCGATATGGGACATCCAGTCATCAACGTATGACACTTCGTAGCCGCGGTCATTGCCACCACGCTGCATGGCCGTTGCGGCCATGCGCACGAAGATGCCGCCACCGGTCAGTGATTCATCGGCAAAGGGCATCCAGTTGTTGGAACTGACAAATTTCAGCGCTGGTTCGTAGGTGTTGGAGTTGGTGCGCGACGCTTCCTGGGCCTGCGTTTCTTGCTGGATGATCGAAGACAACTCAGAGTCCGGGGTCAGGCGGCCATCTTCACAAGGCAGGATCAGCTGCAGGCCGGCAGGCAGGCTGTTGGGGTTGGTGGCCAGCGCATCACGGTTGGCGTTGAAAATCATCTGGTAGTCGTAGGACCCAAAGGCAGCCTGCGCGATGGTTCCAAGCGTATCGCCATCTTTGACCGTGTATGTAGTGCAGGCCTCTTGGGCAAAGGCCACGGCCGGCAGGACGACCAGCAACGCCGAAAGGGCGGTCGTCCGGTATTTGTCAGATGCAGCTTTCATGTTTGTCATGTCCTTCTGACGACATTTGCAAATGGCACGATGTCCGGCGGTCCGAAGCAATATACCAACTGTTGACAGAAAGACGGTCTGAAGTGGCACGAATAAGGCATTTCAAAGGATTTATGCGCGCAAAGGACCTTTTGAATGGCCATGTGAAGACGATTCAGAAACAAACGCACAACCTTGGGTTATCTTATGCGCACTGAATGGTTGTGATACAAAGAGTATCGCAGTTAGCGGGCCCATGGCATGCAAAAGACCGGCCAAATGGGGCCGGCCTGTCGCAAGGCATTCAAGATTGCGTTACTGTTGCAGCGTGTTGCGTTGAAGGGCTGAGGACACGATCTCATACCACTCGCCCGATTCGTACATCTCGACCACGCCACCATTCAGCAGCCCCAGCATTTCAACGGCACGCGCGTTGGATTTGTGGGCAATGATGTGCAGGCTGTCGAAGGTCATCAAATGCGGATTCTGGGCGAAGTCACCGGTCAGGCCAAGCTCGGCAATGGCCGAGTCGCCCACTTCCGCGTCGATGGAGACGAGGTCGATCTTTCCGGCTGCCAATGCCTCAAAACAGTCAGTTGCCGAGATTGGCCGCGTAAGTTCGATCTTGTCGCTGGGCAGACCCGCTGCTTCCAGGACCCCGGTGGTGTAGCCTTCGGGGCGGCAGATGCGCTTGCCTTCAAAGGCGCTGTAGCTGGTGGCGGCAAGCAGATCGCTGTCGGCCTTTGCAAAGAACCCATCAACGATTTCATAAAGCGGGGCCGAGAAGACAAACGCCTCGCACCGGGCGGAGTCGCTGGCGGACAGCATTTCAGTTGACTCGCATTCGGGACGAACCCAGGGAAAGCTGAGATCATAAGCTCCGGACGGCAGAAGCGCATCAAGATGCGCCTGCCAGTCGTTCACGAAGGTCATGTTGTAAGGAATGGCCGGGTCGGCGCGGAAAATTGCCATCTCGACCAACTGGGTAAACATGCCGCCACCTGGCAGCATTTCATCTGCAAAGGGGGCGTAGCCGTTGCCGGTGACCAGCCGATAGGGAAAGACCATCGGTGCCTCAGCCGCGGTGGGTTCCGCTGCGGCGGGTTCTGCTGCGGTTGGTGTCGGGACAATGGCTTCGGGCGCAGCACTAGCCACTTCGGTGGTGCCAGAGCTGACGACGGGCAGGTCGGGTACCACCGCAACCGGTGCGGTTGCCGGGTCGACGACCCCGGTTGTCAGGCCTTCCGATGGGGCGGCGGCGGCAGCAACCTCGGTCCGTGGGTCGCAGGGAATGGCAAGGGTGACCCCGATTTCGATCAGGTCCGCCTTGGCGCCGATCTTGTCGGTGTTGGCGCTATAGATGACGCGATACAAGTCGGAGTCGCCATAGGCTGCGCGTGCGATGTAGCGCAGGTTGTCACCCGCCACGACGGTGTAGGTCGTGCAGGCCTCTTGCGCAACGGCAGCACCGCTGGTCAAGAGGGCGGCCATACAGCCGAAACAGAGGGTCTTGGCCGAAATCGTCATCCGTACACTCCTTTGGTCAACGACCCGCTGTGCTGCTTTGCCTTGGGTGACCATGTCTTGGTCACCATCTTGGTCTTGGTGATGGACGGCTGCGGCAGGCTGAAGACTTTTTGCTGGTATATTCATGGTCTTGGCGGCTGTCATGCCGCCGAAAGTGTGCGGTCCCGTGTTGCACTGCGCGCGATGGCTTGGCCCAGGGCCTCGACCAGGGGGTCAAGCTTTGCCGGTCCAGGGCCTGTCGGCAGGGCCGGGCGGGCTGTGGCCGCATGATCCCGGGCAACATCCGCCCGTTCGTTTTCGGGCGCAGGTGGCATGCGATGGCGTTCGATCACGGCGGGCCTCATTGTCCGGCTTTTTTGGCCAGTTTCAGGGTCGCTTGGCCAAGTTTGTTGTCGCGGATGATTGCGAACTCTGTCGTGGCGGTGCCCGTCTGGACCAGATTGGCCATGATCGTTTCAAGCGATGTCGGACCGTCCAGCGCCGTCCCGGTCATCTTGTCGCGGAACAGGATGTCACCTTCGCGCAGGGTGGTGGCGTTGGCGTCGGTGACCCGGGTCACGACGCTGCGCCATTCGCCGTCAATGGTGCTGACCGATACGCTTACGCCGTTGGCAAGGCTGACCAGGCGAGCGGCGGTCACGGTCATCAGGCCGGTCTGACGTTCAAGCGAAGAACCGGCATACTGCACGACGACCCGCGCCTTGCCATCGGGATCAACCCGCATCGCGTTCAGGACGGCGGTGGTGATGCTGCCGCTTTGCTGAATGTCGACACCGTTGACCGAATACAGGATCAAGCCATTCACCAGCCAGTCCCCGACCGAGGCAACATCGACATTCGGCAGCATGCGCAAGATGATGGCAACGCGCTGGCCGCCAATGATCCGGTTGTCTTCAAGGAACGGCATCGTTGCGTCCCAGGCTGCAAAGCCAACCTGGTTTTCCAGCAAGACCACACCGCTGGCGGATGCGGGGGCTGCGGCCTCGGGCTGGGCTTCGGCCTCGGCAACCGGGGGTTCGGCGGCCGCTTCAGTCGCAGGTTCAGCGGTGGCCACGTCTTCGGCTGCGGCTGCGGCTTCGGCTTCGGCGACAGTGGGTGCTGTGTCTGGGGCGGCTTCGGATGCTGCAGGGGCGTCAGCGGGGGGTGGGGCGGCGGTCTCTGGTGCAGTCTCGGTTGCGGCGGTTACGGTGGCGGCGACCGGTTGGGCGGCGACCGGTTGGGCGGCGGCCAGCGCAGCAGGGGCGGCATCTGCTGCTGTTTCTGTCGCGGGCGCAACGGTATCTTTGCCACCGATCATCATGACGCCAAGGCCAACGATGGCCAAGGCGGCTGCGACACCGCCCAAAAGTTGCACCGGCATCCCGCTGCGACCGGCAATGCGGCTCTCAGCCAGCCCCGGGGACGCGGTCTTGGTCTGCGCGTCGACACCAGTCTTGCCCACACGTTCGCCTGCATTGGGGTGGGGTTGAGACACTTGCCGGGCAAGCTGGGGCGGGGCGCCAAATCCGGAGGCTGCTGCGGCAGGACCTGCTTCGATCCGCACCGCAGCTTCGGCGCGGGCCGCTGCCACCATGGCCTGCACGGCAGCGGCGATGTCATCATTCGGATCGATGGGCAACTTGATGCCAGGACGGAACATCGACAGCCATTCTTGCGCCGATTGCACGCGCTGCTTGGGCAACGTGCAAAGCGCCTTGTCGATCGCCGAAAGAAAGCCGGGCGGATAGCCTTCAAAGCGGCCGGTCAGGGGGGTGTAGGGGTCGGTCTGGTCTTCGGCCAGCGCGGCCAGGCGGGCTTGGCCGTTGACCGGGGCTTCGCCGCTGATCAGGTGGTAAAGGGTGGCACCAAGGGCGTAAAGATCGCTCCACGGTCCCTGCTCGGACCCTGCGATGTAGAATTCCTGGGGCGAGTAGCCGTCCTTGACCACCCGCAGCGCCGACATGGCGCGGTTGGTCTGGCTGGCCTGTTCGCGCGCGGCGCCAAAGTCGATCAGGATCGGCTGGCCTTTCTGGTCGATCAGCACGTTGTCGGGCGAAATATCCCGGTGCAGCATGTCGTTGGAGTGGATGAACCCCACCGCGGCTAGCAGCTTTTCGGTCATCAGCACGATTTCTTCGGCATGGGGCATCGGGCCCTGACCGTCGATGATCTGCTGCAGGTCAAGCCCGTTGATGAAGTCGATCGCCATATAGGCGGTGCCGTTGTCTTCAAAGACCTGATGCACCGCCACGATGTTCGGGTGGACGATCTTGGACAGGTGCCGCGCCTCACGCACGAAAAGCTGCACGACAGACCGCAGTTCAGCCGTGTGGGCACGCGACCGGGCCGAGACCATGGTCTTTGAGCGCCGACAGAAGGTGCTGGGGAAACACTCCTTGATCACCACATCCCGATCAAGGCTGTCCTTGGCCAGATAGGTGATGCCAAAGCCGCCGCTGTTGATGTAGCGGACAATGGTATACTGGCCCTTCAGCAGCTTTGTGCCGGGCTGCAGTTCGTCAACAAGATCGTCTGCATCCTCGGCCGGAGCCTCGACAGCTTTCTGCTGTGCCATCCTGCCCATCCTTCCGCCAAGCGCTGCCCGTCTGAACGCCAAATCGAATGCGATACTGCGGGGTAACAAACATTCCCGCGCTTCGCCTGGCATCGTCCACGCCCGCGCACCAATCTAAGCCTCTTGCTTGGGTGTGGATGACGGCGAAAATGGGGCGCTTGGATGGAATATTGAAGGACCGCAGGGCGCAACCCATGGATGAAGGCGGCGGTTTGCGGTTTTGCCGGGGCAAAGTCGGGGTAGGGTGCTGCCGGCGCAAATTATTCAATGGCGACAATATGATCAGGCTTTGCCTTGGACGGGGGGGGCCAAGCTGGGCCCCATGCCGCCCCTTGTCTTACCCCAACCGCCGCCGCACTGTTGCCGGTCGTTCCGCCAGCGCCAGACGGCAGTCGTTGCGCCCCCGTTCCGCCACAACCTTGCCGCGAGAGATCACCGCCAGCCGATCCGGCCGCAGGCGCAACGCCTCAACCGGGTTTGCCGCATCAAGGATGACCA